>CALFSX010000001.1 GCA_937916515.1 uncultured Planctomycetaceae bacterium
AGGCGACCGGGCTAAATGTTTTGGGGCGTCCCGGCCTGACTCGGCGGAACACGCTCACTTCAACATATCCCGCCGAACCTACGCCACCGCCCGCCGGGGCGTCCCGGCCTGACTCGGCGGAACACGCTAACTTCAACATATCCCGCCGAACCTACGCTACCGCCCGCCGGGGCGTCCCGGCGGTCCCGGCTTTTGGATTTTTGGCGAGAAATTCTGAGGAACGAAAATCCGGCGTTAGACGCAACAACTGGATAAGGCAGGGTAGGCACGAGAAGTTTGAGGCCACATTTGGGGGCCCTAAAGTCTTCGTCAACTGCCTTGTTTAAGGCGTGGTTTGGCGGCAGAAGGGCTGAAACCGGGGCGTCGAAGGAGCACTCGTTGACATGTTTTTGTGGCAGGGGTAGATTCCTGCATCGCCCATCAAAGTTTGCATCGGTTGCGAAGAATGGAGTTCTGGCACAAAAGTTCGGTTATAGCAATTTTTAGGTTTTAATCCGGTGGTTCAGGCAGCGTCTGTTTTTCTGATTGTGCTAGGAATTTCGGCTGCAGCCATATCTGCGGACGAGTACACATCAGAAGCATGCGACTGTGTTCGAACGGGAAAAGTAGTGCTGGCGTTAAGTCATCCAGTAGCTAGGCTGGATCGGTTTGAAAGTAAAACAGGCAATCAAGCCGCGCTCAACTGGGTTCCCACGGCAGATGAACGCAAGTGGGTGTATCTGGTCATTCATCATTCAGCGACGAATTCCGGAAGTGTTGATGCAATTCATTCAGAACACAGGAAGCGAAAAGACAGCCTTGGAAATCCCTGGCTGGGCATCGGCTATCATTTTGTGATCGGCAACGGTTCCGGAATGGAAGACGGAGAGGTGGAAGCCACTTTTCGCTGGAAGAATCAAATTCATGGAGCTCATTCAGGCAGTGCGGTACACAATGCAAATGGCATTGGCATTTGCCTGATCGGAAATTTTCAAGACAAACAACCAACATCGAAACAACTGAAAGCGGTCACAAATCTGGTGGCTCAACTTTCAAAAAGATATCAGATACCCGCCAGACTGGTCATCGGGCACAACACTGTTAAGCCCACTGCGTGTCCAGGAAGGCATTTCCCGTTACAGGATGTGATACGGGATTCTGTGACGGATGGAAAACTAAACAGCTAGCGTTTGGCTGCCAGGAATTTCATTCGTAAACCTGTTCTGCATGAATGGCAGAACAATTTAACTCCCCCCTGAAAACTCCCTGCATCACGGAAGTGTTTTTATGTTCAATCGCGTCCAGGCCAAATCCCACATTCAGGACGACCTCTCGTTTTTGATTCCAGACAATCACATTAACTGCATGCCTGTTGAGCTGCAGGAATTGTGCGAAGTCTATAATTCTGAATGCAAGAACAATATAGATGATCAGGATGCAGCAGCCATGTCTGACTGGCCGGTGTCGCTGTTCGTGCCGACTCAGTACGAAGAAAATTACGCGTATCCGCTGATCATCTGGTTCCACGATGAAAGCAGTAGCGAAAACGAACTTGATCTGGTAATGAGTGCTATTGGCAACCAGAACTATTGCGGGCTGGCGTTGCGAGGAAACCAGATTCTGGACGGCAACGATTCGTACGGTTGGAACAGCGACGGATTGAAATTTGGCCAGGTTCCATTGAACAAGCTGGTCAACATTACAGCTCGCCGACTTCGCCGTGCGTTCCACATTCACAGCGAACGCATTTTTGCAGCCGGTTCGGGCAGTGGAGCCGATGTTGCCATGAGATTGTTTGCGGAATGTCCGGAATGGTTTGCAGGTGCCGTATTGCTGGATCCAGCTTGCGAAACGCCGCTAACGCTGGGCAAGACGGCAGATCTTCGAGGCAAAAACATTCTGCAAACCGTTTCACGATCCACAACCAACGAAGTATTGGCTCGCAACCTGGAATCTGTTCGCCTGCTGCGATCAGTAGGAGTCGAAGTGGACATTCGAGTGACCGAAGAGCCGCTCGACCCATGCTGCAATGATGCTCGCTTTATCGACAGCTGGTTGATGTCGCGGCTAAACTGCGAGACCTATGTATAACGCGTAACGACAGAAATTCTCGAAGACTGATTTCGATAGGTTCGAAAAAAAGGTTCGCTGCACAGCGGGCCTTTTTTATGCGCCGATTTTGGAGAACTTCAGGGCATGAAATTCAGCGCAATAAAATGCCTCAATCGTCCTGCGTCCTGGGCAGGCCAATCGAGGCCAGGCAATTCACTTCGGCTTAAGATCTTTCAGACTTACGACACGCCGCGAAGAATCAGCAGTGTGGCGGTGCTGAACAATCCCAAAACTGCCGCGCCCGTGATAAGTGCGACACGTAAACGAGCTCGCTGCCGTTGATCTCGCAAATTCAAAACGGCTTCCAATTGAGCAACTCGTTCATATCTTAGCGCCGACGTGATAGACGGGCTGTCCGCTTGCTCGTGTGAGACGTTCATGGTCCTTCCTTATATTCAGCAACAGACGATTCAGGGGAGTAAAAGCTGTTTCAGCTTCCTACAGCTGTCGTTCGTTCAAACACCGGATTGCTTACAACGGATCAAACAATTCTGAAAAAGAAATGTTTTCGGCGGAAATCGCTCACCGCTTAAGTAGGGTGTCGATTTAGCCTGGAACAAGCCCCAGTCGAATTAGCCGCAGGGCGTTAGCCCCGTTTTTTTAGCATGCTAAACCGGGGCTAACGCCCTGCGGCTGATTAAATCGACAGTCTGCAAGCAGGGTGGGCACCGCCCACCAATTTACCTGGTTGCCAATTCACCTGGTTGCCAATTCCCCCGGTTGCTTTGTTGGTGGGCGGTGCCCACCGTACGGTGATTTGCGTCAGATTCGCTTTAACCCTAGCGGCAGGGCTTCGCCGAAGAGTGCGTTTTGGGTTTCCGCGTCGGTTTCTCCACCTTCTTTGATCAGCTTGATCAACTGACGATGTCCGCCCATTTCCTTTAAGAAACGAATCGCTTCGTCTCGCGCGGCGCCGGACAGATCGACAAAACGGTCGTCCGTCTTTCGAGCCAATTGCATGATGCACAGCGGCAGCGATTGAGCGTCATCGAGCTGCATTTTCAGCAGTTGATGCAGCCAGCGTTCTGCGGTGTCGCGGCTGACGGTGGATTGAGCATTCCCGTTAAGCGGCACGCGAGAACCAATCCGTCCCAAAGCCCAGATTAGTGATTCCCTGACGGGCTGCATTTTCGGGCGTGTCAGGAACTTCAAAATGATGTCACCCAATTCTTTACGTGAACTTGGCGGCAGCTGTTCAAATGCTCCCAACACGCGCCAGATTTCTGACGCGTCCTTTTCGTGAAGTACGACGACTCCGCCTTTGCCCTTCCCGCTGCTCATTTGCTGAGCCGTCTGGCGGATAGACCCTAACAGCTGATTCGATAGCGCATTTTGCTGGCCACCTGCCAGGCCGCCGGCGATTCGTCGCCACATAATCCACCATTGGTTACGAACATCGGGCGATGAATGCACCAGTTTGCCTCGCAGCAAATCCCACATCGTGTCGATCCGCCAGTCGTCCAGCGCATAGCCGAAACCCGGTCGCAGAGCGAACCCGATCAGGTTCAGCCAGCTGGATTCGTGAGCCGGACTTTTGCGGCGACCTTCCGCGTGTTCAATCAACATGCGCCAGATGTCTCGCAGTAAAGACGTCGGCCATTCATTGCGACTCATGCCAATTTCAGACGCAATCCGTTTCGCAAGTCCTCCCGGCTTGTCCTTGCCGTCAGGTGCAAACACGGCGGAAAGGATGACTTCGATTTTCTGCACGGCGTCTGCATCGACAATGCCTTCTGCGTCTGCGGCACCAGCTTCGTGAGCCGCCACGTCTGTGCGAACGGCGCTGCGAACGTCAAACTGCAGCTTCCAGCGTTCGTTGGTGTCCAACGTGGCACACCAAAGATCCAGAGTTCCGATTTCTGTCAGCCTTGCATTGACTCGTATCGTAACGGTGCCACCCGCCGAATCGGATTTGCTGCGAATGACGGTTCGAATCGGTGGCAAAGCGGTGAGCTGTTCTTTTCCCGTTTCAATGGTGGTGCCGATGGCATCAACCAGTCGCGTGGCGGAATAGAACACGGGGAATTCAACGGGAGTATCTGTTTGCAGTTCAAACGTTTGGTTCGGAGGCTCCAGATCGGTGCCAGGTTCAGTTCCGGCAGGAATCATACAGATGGCTGCGGTGCCGGTTTCAGTTTGCACGCCCAGATAATAGGTGCGAGGCAGCCCGGCAGAAATACGAACTCCCGCACCTCGCGATACCATCCCATAGCAGGCGGCTCCATGAGCAACCGCCAGATCAAGCCGCTGGCAGTCCAGAATCTGGGGCACCCATTTTTCGCCGTCAGTGCTGAACCACGACGAAATGGTGTCCGTCATGCGTTGCTGCAACACGGGCGATTCAAACAGGCCACCGTTGAACAGCACGATGTCTGGTCGAGCTGGATTGGCGTCGTTGTTCAGCACGGTGTTGTCTGCGGCCACCTGTGCATGAGTTCTCAGAAACTGAGCCAGGTAGCGAGTGATGGCCGAATCTGCAGCATACGGCAAACCGAATTCGCGAAATCCGCTTTGAATCTGTTGTGGCGATTCGCTGAACGCGGTCTTCGGCAGAAAGCCTTCCAGCAGAACTTCGCTCACCTGTTGCCGGGTGACTTTTGTCTGCAGACCACCGCCAATCAACTTGGAACTTGTGCCCGGCAGGTTAACGGTGAATTCATCAGCGGCGTTAACCGACAGCATGGCTTCCTTCACCTGCCTGGCAACTCGAACAAGCACGCTCCATTGGCGTGGAGTCAGTTCCGGTGTACCTTCCTGCTTGAACTTTTCTTCCAGAAAATAGGCCAAAGCCAGGTCCAGGTTGTCTCCCCCCAGAATCAAATGTTCACCCACGGCGACTCGGTGAAAAACAACCTTATTGGAAGAATCTGCCTGAACGCGAATCAATGTGAAGTCCGACGTGCCTCCCCCAACATCGCACACCAGAATTTTCTGTCCGGGGCTGACCAGTTGTTCCCATTGATCTTTGTGGCGATCAATCCATGCATAGAACGCGGCTTGAGGTTCTTCGATCAGCAGTACTTTTCGAAGCCCCGCTTTTTGAGCCGCCTGAATTGTCAGGTTGCGAGCGACTTCATCAAACGACGCTGGAATCGTCAGCACCACGGTTTGTTCCGCCAGTGGAGCGTCAGGGAAAGCGTGATTCCAGCTGGCCGTCATATGAGCCAGAAAGCGGCTGCTGACGTCGACTGGTGACAGGCGATCAATGTCTTCTCCCCCCTGCCATGGAAGAATGGGGGCCGTTCGATCGATTCCCGGATGACACAACCACGACTTCGCCGAAGCGATCATTCTTCCCGGCACGTGAATGCCGTGATCGCGAGCAAACACCCCGACGCAATGATCCACGGCTGCGCTGCTGAACGGCAGGTCCAGAGCTCCCCCGGCAAACTCGCCCGATGATGGTTGATAGTGAAACGACGGCAGCGTTTCGCGATGTTCGACCTGTCCGGGAGCCACCAGTTGAGGCAACGACAGCGTTTGCACAACAAAATGGCTGGCAGGGGCAGTTGCCGCCTCTGCGTTGCCGGCCGAAACTTGAGTATCAACATAGCAAACTGCGGAATTTGTCGTTCCCAGATCGATTCCGACGACAAACCGAGCCTGACCGGACTTATCTGTTTCGCTTGCTGAATCGCTGTTCATTATCTGACCTGAATTCTTTTCCCAGTCTTGTCATGCCGACGTGTTGCCAAACATCATCAGCAAAACTTTTCGTCGATTCTTCATGTCGCGTGGTGATTTTGAACGATGTTCAGTTCGTTGCAACACGCTGCTTCAATAACCGTAAAGTCTTTGCCAATAAGGAATTAGCGTCTCACGTCGGGGAATCCACCTAGCCCCCTAAAGTTCCTCTATAGTCACTAACTTTACAGAAATTGCCTTATATTTCGCAAAGAATTGTCCACGCAAGTTTGCAAAACCCGCTTCGATGATCTCCGTATGTCGCCAGCAGTTTGCTTTTGGGCGATCATCTTTTTAGCAAGGTTCATAAAGTGTCAATCGCCATGAATCGCCCCAGTTCCAGAATTACTCGCCGAAGATTTCGCCCCGATGCGCCAGGCTGTAATCCCTTTTCCGATCGCATCCTGATGTTCGACATTCCGATGCAGTCTGGCAGGCCAGTCGACGTGACGCCAGAGATTGAAGAATGCGACGAGCAACTTCCATCGGTTGCTGAACTGCGACAACTGATGAATCGCGACGTAACACCGCGTGATGAATATCTGGCAGAACTCAAAAACCGCCTGCAAAATGGCGAATTTCTAACCCGAGCCGCCGCCGAACAATCAGCTCAACGCATGATCGACGACGGCGAATTCAGCTAAAAGCCGCAGCTTTTCCGGCCGGCTGGGTTATGGTCGTCTGTTACAAAGGCGTGAACTGTCACCGCAGGGCAACCGCTCTTCCCTGAATATCATAGCTCCGCCAATCGGACACCTGCTGACTGAACGCTCTCGGATCAGACACCGCGTCTTTCAAACCTTCACGCCGGCTTCTTTAGCCCGCGTCTTCTCGCTCGCCTTCGCATAGCGGCACGCTTAAATTTCCGTCTGCCAGAAGCTCTGCCAGCGTCGTCGATTGAAACGCCTTTTCCATTTCGAAAATTGCGTTATCCATTTTTCGGTGCAAAGCACACAGGCGAACGCCGTGACTTTGCAGATCCAGCGGGCAAGTGGTGATTCGCTTAATCGGATCGACCGCGTTAACAACATCCAGAATTGTGAGCTGACTGGCGGGGCGAGCCAACGCGACGCCTCCCCCAATTCCTCGTTGCAAAGTCACAATTTGCCTGGCTTTCAGCCCCTGCAGCACTTTGGAAAGATAGGCCGTGGGCACCTTTGTCGCCGCGGCAATGTCGTTGGTTTTCTGGGGATCCGGAGCGTGTTGCGCTAGATGCACGACGGCTCTCAGAGCGTATTCGACGGTTTGTGAGAACATAAACGGGTCCAAATACCAAACAGGACGTTGACATCCTGTTTAGTGATCAGTAAATTGCCGAAACGGGGACAGAAACATCCTGTTTAGCCAACAATCACCGGAATACCAAGGAAAATTAAGAGATGAAGGCGATATCGAAACCACTATTACTGGTCGCAGCCGCTGCCGCGCTGACCACGGGTAGTTTTCTGTCAAGCTACGCCGATGAGGCGAAAGAAGTGAAAGATCCGGCGATTGAACGAGCCAAACGCGAAGTTCGCATGCTGGACGACATCTACAAGACCAGCATTGTGCTGATTACGACTCACTACGTCCATGACGACGACGATCTTCCCGCAGGAGCCGCCTTTAAAGCTCTGTTCTCTGCCGTCAAAGAAAAAGGCTGGCACGAAGTTCGCCTTCTGGACGCCACCGGCGATCCCTACGAAGAAGCCAACAAGCCAAGAGCGGGCTTCGAAACCAAAGCCATCAAGCAACTGCTGGACGGAAAGTCTGTTTACGAAGAAGTCGTCACTGAAGGCGGCAAGCGATTCCTGCTGGCCGCCACTGCGATTCCCGTGGTCATGGACAAGTGCATCATGTGCCACGAAAACTATCGCAACATCCCCGCCGGCAAAGCCATCGGAGCACTCGGATACAAAGTTCCGATTCAGGAATAATCTGCTAAGCGTGGCAACTGCCGGACCATCCTGCTGACGTTTGGTTGAGGATTGTTGAGGCAACTCTCCTTCGACCTTGCGATTTGTCGATTTATCGCTCCGAGGCTGTGACAAAAGAACGCGCCAAATCGTGATTCCTTCCAAACGCCATGAATTGACCATCGTGAAATCGTGTATTGTAATCCATCAAGGAATTTAATTCGGGACAGTTCCTTGCACATGAATTCCGGGCTTCACTCACCGTCCAGTCCTGTCACAGAAATTCGGCTTCCCCCACCATCTATCCTTCCTCATGACCATCCGCTCGTTCATATTACTCAGCCTTCTGCCCGCCGTGTGTTGCGGTCAGCTGGACTTTGAACGCGAACCGATCAGATACAGCGATTCGGAACCGACAGACAGAGTTCACCAGTTGTCTGAGAAGCTGGCGGATGGCACTGTTATTCTGGAATGGGACCGGCAGCACGGCTATTTGAAGTCGTTGTTGCGAGAACTGGAAGTACCACAATCTTCGCAAACGCTTGTCTTTTCCAAAACCAGTTTGCAGGTCAGCCGCATTTCTCCTCGCCGTCCGCGAGCCATCTATTTCAACGATGAGGTTTACGTGGGCTGGGTGCAACAGGGCGATGTGATTGAAATTTCTGCCGCCGACCCACAATTGGGTGGCACGTTTTATTCGTTGTCGCAGGAGCAGTCGGAAAGTCCGCTGATCAAGCAGGAAAACGCTCGTTGCCTGCAATGTCATGCTTCCACGCACACTCGCCGAACACCGGGCCACATGGTTCGCAGCGTGACGTCTGACGCAGCAGGTCAACCCGTTTACCGGCTGGGAACTCACGTTACAGAACCACGGTCGCCGTTTTCAGAACGCTTTGGAGGCTGGTATGTGACGGGAACTCACGGCAGTCAGCGACACATGGGAAACAGTTGGTTGACAGATCCGGACACTTCAGAAATTCTGGACACAGAAGCGGGCGCTAACCTGACGGACCTGTCATCCATGGTCAACGTATCGCCGTATTTGACAGTTCACAGCGACATTGTGGCGTTGCTGGTGCTGCAGCATCAGGTTCATATGCACAACGTGCTGACGGCCGCCAATCATTCCGGACGCCTGACGGCTCGCGATGCGCTGGTGATGAATCGGGTGCTGGAACGAGACGAAAACTATCAGTCGGATTCCACGTTGCGGCGCTACGAATCTGCGGCAGGTCGAGTTGTGGAAGCGTTGCTGTTCAGGCACGAAAGTTTGCTAACCGACGCCATTAGCGGCAGCAGCGGATTCAGTGAACAGTTTGCTTTAATGGGGCCGTTCGATCGTCAGAAACGCAGCTTGCGACAGTTCGATTTGCAGCAGCGGCTGTTCAAATATCCGTGCAGCTTTTTAATCTATTCCGATTCGTTCAAAGCGTTGCCGGAAGGAGTGATGTCGATTGTGCGCCGCAGATTGTCGGAAGTTCTGACAGCCGAAACCACCAACGACGAATTCGCTCATTTATCACGGAGCGACCGTCAGGCCATTAACGAGATTCTGAACGAAACGCTGTGGGCCGACTTTGAATAGGATCAGTCGCAGTTACCTCTCGCAGAGATCGGTGGGAACGCAGGTGTGAGTCAATTTCCGGCAAATTCGAGGCTTTATCGGTCGTGACGTGGGCTTAAGTTGTTGGCGTAGTTGCTAATACGGCTTTCAAACTGTAGTTTGCCGAACATTCTGCGCAATTTGGCGTGGCAGGTTTGTTCCTGCTGAATCAGCCAGCGTGCAGTTTGTTGTTATCAACTTCATTCAGCAAAACGCAAGTAAATCGGCCCGGAGAAAGCCCGAATGTCCACAGGCGAAGATCGACTTGAACAGGAACGCGAAATTATCACCACGGCCAAAGCCATGGGGCCGCTGCAGACCATAAAGGCTTATACCAGCCTGTCTGGGCCAGGGTGGTTGCAAGGTGCCATTACTTTAGGTGGAGGCAGTTTAGGCGGAAGTCTTTATCTGGGCGTTCTGCTGGGCTACGGATCGATGTGGCTGCAACCGATGGCCATGATTTTGGGTATCGTGATGCTGGCGGCGATTTCGTACGTCACTCTTTCAACCGGACGACGCCCGTTCGAAGCCATCAACAGCGAAATCAGCCCTGTGCTGGGCTGGTCCTGGCTGATCGGAACCATGATGGCGAACATGGTGTGGTGTATGCCTCAGTTTGCACTCGGTTCTGGAGCATTGGTGCAGAACCTGTTTCCAGGCATGAACGAACGCTTTGCCGTAGCCGCACTCTTCCTGCTTTCGACCATGGTCATCTGGTCTTACAACAGCGGCAGCAAAGGCATCAAAATCTTTGAAGTGCTGTTGAAGGTGTTGGTGGGCGTGGTAGTAATTTCGTTCTTCGCGGTTGTGCTGCGAATGACCTTCAGCAAAGAAGGTTTGCCATGGGGTGAAATTCTGGCGGGCTTCATTCCCAACATGAACTTCATGGGCGTGTCTCCTCGGCTGGAATCTTCCATCGCCGAAACCGGTCAGTTCGCTGAATTCTGGCGTTCGCAGATCATGAATCCACAGGTCGCCACCATGGTGACCGCAACGGCCACAGCGGTCGGAATCAACATGACCTTTTTGATGCCGTATTCTCTGCTGCGAAAGAAATGGGATCGAGACTTCCGTGGTCTGGCCATTTTCGACCTTAGCACAGGTTTGTTCGTGCCTTATCTGCTGGCAACCAGCTGCGTGGTGATTGCCGCTGCATCTGCGTTTCACGGACGTCCGGAAGCGGGCATTTTGTCTCCCACCAACGAAGCGGGCGAAATCGTCAAGGTGGCTGGAGGCATTCAAAGCGGCGTAAATGGCCTATTGGATGCTCGACTGAAAGCCGAACTGGGCGATGATGAATTTGCCGCAAAGTACGGATCTGAAGACAACAAAGAAGCACTTCAGGCCGCTCGCGATGCATTGCCGGAAGCGGACCGCAAAATGGCGGCCGTGCTTGTTAAGCGAGACAACCAACAGCTGGCAGGTGCTCTGGAAACTCTTAGCGGCAAAACCGTGGCTCACGTGGTCTTCGGAATTGGCGTGTTGGCGATGGCCGTTTCCACAATTATCATTCTGATGCTGATCAACGGCTTCGCACTTTGTGAAGCCACAGGTGCAGACCCAACCAGCAACACTTTCCGAGTCGGTTGTATTATCGCGGGACTCAGCGGGGCCTTCGGTTCTATGTTCCTATGGACGGGCAATGCCAAGGCATGGCTGGTTGTGCCGACATCGATGTTTGGTGCCGCGTTGCTGCCAATCGCTTACGTGACCTTCTTCTGCATGATGAATTCGCGTCGACTGCTGGGCAAGGACATGCCGTCAGGTGCCAACCGCTTAAAGTGGAACGTGCTGATGGTTGTGGCCCTGTGCTTTGCGATTACGGTTTCGCTGGTTTCCATTTATGTGACCAACGACTTCACCAAGCAGGCTGTAGGGTTTGGGGCATTGGCAGGGATTTTGGTGCTAAGCTTCATTTTTCGGGCCAAGCCACAATCTGCGGCTGCTGTGGATTCTACGACCTCGGCAGGTTAATCATGCCTCTGGAATTCTTCCAAAGTTTTTGACATTGAAATGGATCGAAACGACCAACCCCTGCCCGGGTGCTGTGTCGATCTATTAGGTAGACCGCGGCGATTCAGCAACGCTGTCGCCCAACAACTTATGGTCCGAACACCGTTGTAACGACGGTTTCTCGTCGCCGACTCCGTTCACCCCCTCAGAACGGAGCCGGCGATTTTGCTTTCGTCGCTGCCAGAATCCTCGCACCCCGCTAAACACAATATGGCCAAACGAAAACAACCACCCGCTGGCAGCACCTTCAAAGGTGGAGACTTTCAAAACCCAGCCACGTGGCTGCCCGGTTTCCTGCATTATCTGGAAGCCGAATGCGGCATGTCTTCCAACACCATTTCTGCGTATCGCCGCGATCTGCAAAAGTTCTTTCTGTGGAACACCAACCACCACAAGAAGACCGTTCATCAGGTTGACATCACCACGCTGACGGAGTTTCTGGACTTCCTGCAGAAAAGCGATCTTGCCGGAAGCAGCATCGCTCGCAACCTTGCCGCCATTCGCATGTTCTTTCGCTATCTGATGCTGGAATCTGTGCTGACCGAAAGCACAGTCGATCTGATCAGTTCTCCCAAACTGTGGCAACGCCTGCCCAAAGTGCTTAGCCCGGATATGGTGAACGAACTGCTTGGTTCGCCAGTCGGTTCTATCGATCGTTACGCTCGCCGAGACAAAGCGATTCTGGCCGTGATGTACGCCACTGGTTGCCGAGTTTCTGAAGTGACCGGACTGAAAATCGCGGACGTCAATCTGGAAGAACGGTACGCTCGCTGCACCGGCAAAGGCAACAAACAACGCCTGGTATCTTTAACGCCAACCGCCGTTGACGCCATCGTGACCTACCTGAACCTGGAACGCCCGGACATGGTCGCCAACGCCGTCACGGACGAAGGCTGGATGTTCGTCAGCCGCAGCGGACGCCGTATCGGGCGAGAAGCCGTTTGGGAACTCGTTCAACGCTACGCCGCCAGAACCGGCTGTGGTGCCGATGTCAGTCCTCACACACTAAGACACAGCTTCGCAACTCACCTGTTGGCGGGAGGTGCCGACATCAGAGCTCTGCAGGAAATGCTCGGCCACGCCAGCATCCGCACAACTCAAATCTACACCCACGTCGACCACACTCGCCTGAAAAACGTCCACCAAAAGTGCCACCCACGCGGCTAGCCGACCGAGACGCCTCGGCGGGCGATAGCGTAGGTTCGACGGGATAACAGAGACGCCAGATAACAGAGCCCCGACCTCGTTATGCCCCTCCCACCCTTGTCATTCTCGCGCAGGCAGGAATGACGGCAGGAGGATTCAGGATGGATGGCCCGCGCGTTTGGCGCAGCACGAGCTAATCGAGCCATCAATCAAACTCCAAAACGTCTTCAA
>CALFSX010000002.1 GCA_937916515.1 uncultured Planctomycetaceae bacterium
CATTTCATCAATGATATCCAGGGGGAAACGGGTATCCGGACACGCTGCTAGGCCGTCTGCGTCACCGATGGTGCTTGTATCAGCCGTCAGCACTTCGGCTTCGGTGGCGATGCCGGTGATGACAACTGTTCCCGTTGGAGCATCATTCACGTTCACAACCGGTCCCACCGCTTGGCTGGTAAGATTTTCCGGTGTGCCGTGTCCGTCGGTGTAGCTGACTCTGACGGTGATGGTGGTGTCAACGTCAGAATCGCTCAGCGTAATTGCCCACGTCGTTGCTCCGTTGCTCCACAGATAGCTGAACGCTCCCAAGCCGTCTGCGTCAGCGATGGTGCTGACATCAGCCGTCAGAATTTGGTCCTCTGCTGCGATGCCGGTGATGACTACGGTTCCGGTTGGAACTTCATTCAGGTTGCCTATCGGGCCAACTGGTTCGCTGGTGAGAGACTCAAGAGTTCCCTGCGCATCTGTATAGGTGACAGTAACCGTGATTGCGGCGGCAACGTCCGTTTCGACGAGTGTGATAGAAGATGTCGTCTCGCCGTTGCTCCATACATAACTGAATGCTCCCAGGCCATCGACATCTACGATGGCACTGATGTCTGCCGTCAGAACCTGGCCTTCGGTTGGTGAGCCGGTGATGACCACGTTTCCGGCCGGAGCATCGTTGACGGGCGATACGTTGATCGTGAATGACTGGACTCCACTTGTATCGACTCCGCCATTGGCTGTGCCACCGTTGTCATGAAGCTTGACTGTAACAAGTGTTGAACCGAAGGCGTTGGCCGCTGGCGTATAGGATAGTGTTCCGTCCGCTGAGATTGATGGCTGAACAGCGAACAATCCGTTGTTGTCATTGCTGACGATGAAGTCGACAAGCTGTGCCGCTTCGCCTGGCGAACCCGGACTGATATTTGTGGCCCATGCCGCGACTGATTGAGCACCCGAGTCTTCGTCGACCGTTTGTTTTGTGCCGATGACGAAACTCGGAGCCGCGTTGGGCGTAAAGCTGCCACGACGCTGGTTGCCGAAGTCGACGCCAGAGCTGTGTTCACCGTCTTCGCAGTCTTCGTATTCATAGCCTTCGCCAGCAACCGGAGTTCCCAACACAACTGGAATCGAACCCAATACAACGTCCGTGCCTTCGCGGATGAATTGCAGGTCAAAGCGAGTTGGTCGACCGTCGCCGGTAAAGGTGACGTCAAATGTTGCGGTATCGCCAGCTCCCAGACCGTTGA
The DNA here is from genome assembly GCA_937916515.1 of uncultured Planctomycetaceae bacterium. GTDB lineage: Bacteria > Planctomycetota > Planctomycetia > Planctomycetales > Planctomycetaceae > Fuerstiella. The sequence goes on from CALFSX010000002.1 coordinate 1,239, forward strand.
TCACGCCGGGGCTGAAGCTGATGTGAACCCGTGGATCGGATGCTCGCAAAGTCACGTTGACGTTCACGGAAGTTACGGCTCCATCAATCGCTGCGACGATACCGTCAGCAATGTTGCCAGCCAGAGGGTCGCCGCCGCTGCCGATCTTGAAGTACAGCGGATCGCCGGTTTGGATGGGATCTGCGGTGCCGTTGGCAATGGTTGTTGCTGTCTGATTGATGGCCCCGGTCATGGTGGCCAGAGCTTCCAGGCCCGAACGAGGAGCTGCTGAGGCGGAATCTGCAGTTCCCAGTCCAATAACCAGAGCCCCCAGTGCGTTCAGGCCTGTGACGGTTTCCTGGATCCCGGCTCCGGAGCTATACGGAGACGTCCCGCGTGAAGCGTCGGTGAAGGCAGACACTGGCAAAGTGACTCCGTCGATGCCTGAGATGATCGAATCGCCTTTCGACTGATAAGCAAAACCGGTGTCCGTGGCCGTGATGATGATCGGCAGTGCTCCGGACCGAAATCCCGCTCCACCAATCGTTCCCGATGCCGCAAGAACGCCGTTGGCTGTGTCGGCAGTGAAGGATGCAAAGGCTGGTACGTCGCCGCTGCTGCCGGGGTTAGTCTGTGTTGACACAATTCCGGCGGCACCACTGTCTGTTGTATCACCGTCGTTGTTGCCGTCGAATCCGGCTCCTGTCACCATTTGATACAACGCTTCAATCACGGTTTCCGGGCCGTCTCCACCGTATCCCGGGGCAACGCGGTCCAGAGCTGATTGGATTGAGCCTTCAAAGCCGCCAACGTCAGCAGCCACGATCGGTTGATTCAGAATAAACGGGCGACCGTTACCGTATTCCGATGCGAAGCCACCATATTCTTCCAGACGACCGACTCCAAAACCAAGATCAATGCCTGTCAGTCGAGCCTGCAGTTGAGCGATGATGCTCGGAAACGCGGCTCGCACGATTGGGCTGTTGGATGTGAAGCTTCCGGTGTCGTCAAACAGCAGGAACACGTCGACCATGTTGGTCAATGCGCCCGTGGTTGGCAGAGTCAGGCTGACGGTTTGTGTATGCGTTTCACCTTCGGCCAGAGACACCTGAATCAGACCTGGCGACACGTTGCCGACGGGCAGATTGCTCACACCACCGGGCCACAGGATGCCGTCCGGTGAACTTGTTCGCGGAAATGTCTGCGTCCAGCCAGCGGGGACAACTTCGCGCACAATGTATGCGCCGACGTCCAGATTCAGGAACTCGTACGAACCATCAGAACCGGTGAGCGTTGATGGCTCAGTTCCTTCGTCGAAGACATTGTCTCGGTTCAGGTCGATGAATATTGTGACGCCTGGAATTCCAGATTCGCCTGTATCGCGAACACCATTGCCGTTGACATCTTCAAACTTCACCCCGTGAATTTCACTGGCGCGATATCGGTCAGCTCCATGCAGATCCGACAGGTCATCCGATGCGCCCAGACTAATTACTTTGCGAAGTTCGGTGTCCGGCGTGCCGCTCAGTTCGTCAGGCAGTTCCTGACGTACGATGTATGTGCCACCGGGCAGATGATCGAAGCGATAGCGACCGGCTTCGTCCACGTCAGGTGTGTAGTACAGGTCATATTCGGTTTCCATCTCCATTTCGCCGATGTCATAGATGCCGTTATCGTTGGCGTCGACGTAGACTCGAATGCCGCCAAGCCCTTCTTCGCCAACATCTTTAATTCCGTCATGATCGCGGTCCACAAAGATCACTCCGCCAAACGCAGCATCGGTACGCTGCCGATTGCCAAAGTTTACGTTGGTCAGCGGTACGCCGACGGTGGTGGTGACGTTGCGAATTCCGGTGGCCGGAGAAGTTGGAGTAAAGCTGCCTGCGGGAATTTCCACAATTCGTTGGCCGCCGGCTTCCAGGCCGCCAATTGAATAATTTCCATTGCTGGCGGTCGTTGCTGCTGGCTCGCCGAAATCCAGAACGCCGTTCAGGTTGACGTCCGCATAAACAGTCCAGCCTCCGAGGCCCGCTTCGCCGGTGTCCTGAATGCCGTTGTTGTTGCCATCGTTGAAGACTCGCCCGCTGATTGACGTCGTTTTTTCCGGGTCGGGCCAGTTGGAAAAGTCTGGCATGACTGTCGTTTGCCCTTCGACGACTTCCGCCGTCATGTTGACGTCAGCGGGTTCCCAGCCCGTTGGAATCACTTCTGTAACTTCGTAGCTTTTTGAATTGCCGGATTTTCCTCCGACGACTCCGGTAAACGTATAGATGCCGTCGCCATCGGTCAGTGCAGACGGTTCATCGGGATCCAGAATCTTGTCACCGTTCAGGTCCAGGAACATGGTCCAACTGGCCAGAGTCGTGTCTTCAGGATCACGAACCTGGTCATTATTGACGTCTCGCCAGACAAGCCCCGTGATGACCCCGGTGCCAGCTGTGCCTTCGTTCAGAAAATTAACGATGGCTTCGCCACTGCTGGTCACGGTTACATCGGCAGAAACCGTTGTCGGATTGGTGACCGTCCATCCGGCTCGTGGAACTTCCGTGACATGATAGTTGCCAGCCGTCAGCCCCGTGAAATGATATAGGCCGTCGGCGTCGGTTCTTTGAGAAGCTTCGCCGACGTCCAGCGCACCGTTCGCATTTGTATCCAGAAAGACCGTCCAGTCGGCCAGACCGCTCTCACCCGAATCATGAACCCCATCCGCATTCAGGTCGTGGTACAAACCACCCGAAATCTGAGCCGCCAGCAAAGTTCTTGTTTCCAGCGATTCCAACTGGCCTTCCCAGTGGCGCTGCTGAACCGGACGTCGTTTACGAGTTTGTTGACTTCGTCCGAATGTCCAGTTGCGAATGAGTTGACGAATTGGCATTGAAGTATCCTGAGTTCAAACGGATGCGTTGGCTGAGATAGGGAAATGGCAAAGCGGCTGTAGTTCAAGATGTAACGTCAATGCAGAACAGCCGCTCAGCCAAAACCGGGAGTCAGTTGCGCCGCAACAGTCCGCCACATTTTTTTGAAAGTTTCAAAAATTGATGTTTTGCCGGGGCCGCCTGGCAACATCGTTGACCTGCTGAGGGCGCATGGAAAAGCAGCTCGAAGGAGATTTCTTGAATCTCTTTTTTAGGCGTGGTTGTTGTTGGGATTCCGTGTTTGCAACCGTCACTGGTTGGCGTTTCTGAAAGCAGCGGACGAATGGCAGGCCACGGGGAAACAGTTTGCGCAGGAGTCGATCTGGTGCTTGACTGAATGTTTTTTTTTAAAGTTTTGAATCGCGCGCAAGATTTTTGGTTCAGGTCAGTATCGTGAGAGGTTGATTTACGGAGAGGGACGCCTCTCTGTATGGGGCAATTTCATTCCTATTTGCTGGTTTTTTCAGATCAGCGAAGGAAGTAGGTCTGCTCCCATGCCCATGAATTTGCGCTGCAGTGAGAAAATAAAATCTTTTTTGGCGGACAATGAGCTCCAATTCCACTCCCCCAGATGGCCGGATGTCGGATCACACCGACAATGCGCCTCCTGACGGTTTACAGACAGATCGAACGCTGTTGAATCAGTTTCGAATTGGAAGTGATGCCGCCGCGGAGGCTCTGTTTGTGCGCTACGCGGAACGGCTGGAAACGCTGGCGGGGCGACAACTGGCGAAGGACCTCCGCGCTCGCGTGGATCCGGACGATGTCGTGCAATCTGTGTTTCGAACGTTCTTCCGCCGAGTGTCTCGCGGTGATTATGTCGTGCCAGAGGGCGAAGAGCTGTGGGGGCTATTGCTTGTGATTGGGTTGAACAAGATCAGGGCTCATGCGGCTCATCATCGAGCTGTCAAACGCAACGTGGGGAACACGGTCAGTTCGGATGCCGCTTTGGGACAACTGGCGGTTTCGGATGAATCCGGTGCTGTCATGCTGCGCATTATCATCGGAGAGCTTGTCGATGCTATGCCGGCGTCTCACGCTCAAATTGTGAACCTGCGCATCGAAGGCTACGAAATATCCGAGATAGCCGATCAAACTGAACGCTCAAAACGCACCGTCGAACGAGTGCTGCAGCAATTCCGGGACCGCCTTCGCGACGCTGTTGAGACCAACCATGAGCGCACATGACATCAGCGAATCGCACGAACTGGACGAGATAGTCGATGCGTTTGAATCGGCGATTGCGGCCGGGCACTCTTGTGCTCCACAGGACTTTCTGCCTCAGCGTTCAAATCCGGAATTCGAACGAATCGTGGTAGAACTTGTACGCGTGGATCTGGAACGAAACTGGCGAAACGGTGTTCCCAAATCAGCCGAAGACTACGTGCTGGATTTTCCAGACGTGTTCGCTGATCGCCATCTGCGTTCGCTGATTGCTTACGAAGAATTTCGCGTTCGCTGCCAGTTGGGCGAAAAACTGCAGCCGGAAGAATTCGCTCAGCGGCTTGCCGTCGATGTGGCAGACTGGTCGTATTGTGCTGAGCCACCAGCGTCGCAGAGCAATGCCGCCTTGTCGTTTCGTCGTTGGCTGCGAGCCGCAAAAGATGATGCCGGTCGTGATGATATGGCTCAGCGGCTGACGACTGCGTTTCCGGAATTCGACATTGTCGAAGAACTGGGGCGAGGCACTTTTGCCTGCGTCTTTCTGGCTCGCCAGCGCGATCTGGCCAACAGAAATGTCGTCATCAAGATCACGGGCGATACCACGAATGAACCGGAACGGCTGGCATGTCTGCAGCATTCGGGAATTGTGCCCGTATATTCCGTGCATCGTTCCAGCGAATGGCAGGCCATGTGCATGCCGTTTCTTGGACGACTGACTCTGGCAGATGCCGTCGGCCATTTGCGCGGACGGACACTTCCTTCCAGCGGTCTGCAACTGGCGGAATCACTTCGCGACTCTTTGCCAAACGGCCCGGTCACGGGAACGATTTCTGAACTGTCAGCGCCCATGGCAGAAGGCTTCGGCCATTCGGATTACAGCGACTGTTATCCTCGATCTGTTTGCTGGGTGATTTCAAAACTTGCGGACGCACTTGAGCACGCTCATCGTCGAGGTTTGCTGCACCGCGACGTGAAGCCTGCCAATATTCTGATTGCTGATGATGGCCAGCCGATGTTGCTGGACTTCAACTTGTCGTCTGAAGTTCGTTCTCCGTCGGTTGGCCATAGTACCGTCGGCGGCACCCTGCCCTACCTCGCGCCAGAACACTTGCGATCGCTGACCTGCGATCAGGAAGTCCTTGCTACTGCTGATGTTTATTCTTTGGGCGCAGTAATGTACGAACTGCTGACTGGTCGCCTGCCGTTTCCAGCCCGAGATGGCACCGACGACGCCAGCCTTGAGCAAATGCGACTGGATCGTCTGCAACCGATTGCGTCTGTGCGGTCACTCAACCCGCAGGTTTCCGTTGCCGTAAGCGGCATCGTCGAGAAGTGTCTGCAGCCCGAAATTGAAGATCGCTACCAATCGGCCGCCCAGCTTTCGGAAGATCTGAATTGCGAACTGAACTGGCATTCGCTGCGGCACGCTGCCAACGAATCGAAGATTGAACTGTTTCGTAAATGGAAGAAGCGGCATCCGCGAGTTCTTTCGCGAACGTCGCTGGCGATTTTGTTCGGCCTGACACTGCTGGCCACCGGCGTATCGTGGAAGATTGCCAACGATCGACTGTTCGCTGCTGAAGCTCTGCAGTTGTTGCACGAATTCGACGACTCCGTCCGAGACGTGCGAACGTTGCTGACAACGCCGGACGCCAATGGTCCAGGCGTCGAAGAAGGAATGGCTAACGCGAATCAGGCGATGGAAGGTTTCCAGACCGTCAAGGGCCAGACATGGGTTTGGAAACCCACATTTCAGACGCTAACTCCGGCGCATCAGGCCGAGGTGCGGCGTAATGTGTTTGAGATGTGTTATCTGATGGCGGCGACCAAAGCCAACCAGGCTCGCCGTGCAGATGCTGCGGCGGCCCCTGGTTTGCTGGAAGAGGCCCTTCAGTTTAATCAACGCGCCACTGAGGCTGTGTCGGCCGAGGGATATCAAAAAGAAGCGTCGTTTCAAAAGGCGACGTTCATGGAAATGTCGGGCGAGCAGTCAGCGGCTGATGCTTTGCGAGAATCAGCGTCCACTCGCTTCTTGCAGGGCGAGACAGACACGTTGTTAACAGGACTCAGGCATTTGTCCAACGATGAGTTTTCGCCGGCGGCCGCTGTTCTGGAACAGTCAGTCATGGATCGTCCTCATGACTATTCGGGCTGGTCTTTGCTGGGCAAAGCGTTTCTTGGCGACAGAAAGCTGGATCAAGCCGAAGGGTGTTTTACAACCTGTATTGCCTTGAATCCGAAGTGCTGGACGGCATGGCAGGATCGAGGCATTCTGAGGCTGTCGGAACGGAAATTCCGCGACGCGAAAAGTGACTTTGATCAGTTGATCCTGTTGCGTCCGGAAATTGCTGAGGCATATTTGAATCGATCATTGGTTCGACATGAGCTTGGTGACTTTCCCGGCGCTCTAGCCGACGCGACGGCCAGCATTGAACTAAATGGGCCAACGCGAGCCTGGTTTGTGCGGGCCCGATTTCGACACAGCATCAGCGACGCAACAGGTGCTGCTGAAGATTACCAGCAGGGGCTTGCGGCCAGACCCAACGACGACTTAAGCTGGGTCGCTCGCGGAACAGCTCGCCTGCCGAACGATCCACAGGGGGCGTTGGCCGACTATGAGCAAGCTTTAAACAATAATCCTCGCTGCGTTTCTGCGTTGCAAAATCTTTCGCACGTTTTGTCTGAACAGCTGGGCCGGAAAGAAGAGGCGATTGACGTTTTAAATCAGTTGATTGCTTTGGCTCCGGACGACGCCGACGCGATTGCTGGTCGAGGTGTGTTGCTGGCTCGAATGAAACAGTTGGACGCGGCTGAGCAGGATGCAAAGCGATTGTTGAGTCTGCAGCCAACGCCGCTACAGGTTTATCAGGCAGCGTGTATCTATGCTTTATTGGTTGACGAACGTCCGGAGTTTGAAGCGCTGGCTGTTCAACTGGTTGCCGATGCGTTGCGGCAACAGCCAGGCTTGATTTCAATTGCAAAGATGGACACCGATATCGACAACATTAGAAAGTCACTTACATTTCAAACATCGCTCGATGCATTGGAAAAGCTGTCGACCGTTAAATAAAGAGCGAGTTCCAGATTCAGAGCTCGCTGACGTCCCCTTTTTGTTTTAGGCCGAAAATCCCGTCAGCTCAAAATTAATTTTCCAGATAAGCCCGATCACCGGGCACAAGGCGAATTCGAAATCCCTTCACCCAATTCTAAACACAGGCTAGTGATGTTCATTTCAAAATCCTTGCGACGTACTCGACAAAATCGTTTCTCTTCAACTCGTTACAGTGCTTTGGAATGCCTTGAGCCGCGGACGCTTTTGACCGCCGCTGGCCTGATTGATATTTCAAGCCTGACGATCAGCTTTGCACCAGACGGAACTCATGTGGCTGGCTATGAAAGCAACCTGTTTTCGGAAATGGCGAGCCAAGGGACCGAGGCGGAATGGCAGGACACCATTGTTTCTGCCTTTCGAACATGGATGCAGGAAATCGATGGTGACGTTGTTCCGGTCGCTGACGGTGGTCAGGACTTTGGTGTTGCCGGTACAGCGCAGGGGGATTTGCGGTTTGGCGATATTCGCATTGCTTCGGTTCCACTGTCTGACGGCAATATTGCCGTGGCAATTCCGCACGACGCAACAGTTACTGGAACATGGGCGGGCGACATTCTGTTCAACAGTGACGTTGATCTGGCCAATCTTGACGAAGTGTTTTCCATTACTCTGCATGAAGCCGGACATGTGCTGGGTTTGCAACACAGCGCAGATCCTGAGTCAGCGATGTTCAGTCATACCGACACCAATGTTATGCAGCCGACGGCGTCGGACCTCAGCAATCTGCGAAGGCTGTATGGAACGCACTCGGAAGCTTCTGATGACAACAACGACAAGCGTAAGAACGCTGAACAACTGACCAACCAGGCTCCGGTTGGAGCATTCAGCCAATACGAAGTGACGGGTTCAATCCAAGCTGTTGAAGACGTTGATCACTTTCAGTTTTCATCGGGCGACGAGTCGGGTGGAGCCGTGCGAATGGCCACGATCGTGCTGAATTCCACTTTCACGAATGGCCAGATTCCTGAACTTACTCTCATGAAGAGTTCGGGGAAAGTTCTGGAATCAACAGTAATGGTGACCGGTGACGGTCGTATCATTCTGCAGTCTTCAGAAGTGGAAGCCGGCAAAGACTATATCGTTCGAGTCAACTCCAACGGTGTCGAAGCGGTCGGTGAATATAGGCTGACGATTTCGTTCAGCTGCAAGAAGTCAACGTTTGAAAAACTGGCCAGCGGCACTCTGGCCGCCGAAAAGGCACAAAAGACTTCAGCACTGTATGTTGCAGAATCGCAGCTGTTTACGTTCGCGCTGAGTGCACAGAAGCTGAAGAAGAACCAGACCGCCGGAGTTGTGATGAGAGTTTTCGATGCCAGCGGAGCATTGGTGTACTATCTGGCCACGGCCACAGGTGAAACGCGAATTAACAACAGCGTGCTGCTGGCTCCTGGAGCCTACACTGTGATCACCGAAGCTGTGTTGCCGCCGGAAGCGAAGAAATCGACAGAGGTCGAATACAAGCTTCTGGCAGACGAATCGTCCATTCCTGTTGGACCGATGCTGCGTGACCCGACCATGTTGCCAGCATTTCATACAAGTGAGCCGGACTTGTATGTTTACCCTGGCGATGTCTATTCACCGATCCCTTTCATCCTGCTTCCGCTACCGACGTTGCCTCCAACAACGTTCGAGCCGCGGACGACCAGTCCACCTGTTAGTACCAATCCTGTCGCTAATCCACAGGTTCCGGTTTCGTGGCGGTCGTACCTGAATCTGATGGGATATCCGGCATAGGCTGCGTTGATTGGGTCGAGTCCGTTTGTTCTTCATTCGGCATGTTGGTTGGCGGTTTAGCATGTTAATGGAATCGTGATCAACAACATGGTCTGCTGCGTCACAGTTGGCAGGCATCAGGCACACGCTGTTTTCATTTGTTTATCAGAATGTCGCGTTGAAAAGTCGGGAAAAGAATTTTCACAATTCCGCGCAAGAAGTTTCAGTTGGCGAAGTATCCGGTAGCAGTTCGTTCTTTGTGTCGTTCACAAACCCTGCCTCCGGAAACTGACCAACATGCCACGCCGTCCTCAGCCATTCTCATCTGGTAACTCACTGGATAACTTCCGGAATCGTGTCGCTGCTTTATTCAGCAAGCGAAAGCACCGCCGACTTAAGGCACGGGCGTCGGTGTGCATGGCGGCGGAGTCGGTGGAGTCCCGGTTGTTGCTGACCCCTGTGTTGGCACTGAATCCTGTCGCTGGATTGGAAGGGAACTTGACGAATTTCGATGGTCAGATCGCCGGAGTTACTCCGGGGAATTCGTATACAATTGACGTCAACTGGGGAGACGGTTCAGCGACTCAACAGATAGCCGGTGTTGCTGTTGGAAATGGCCTGGATAAGTTTACGGTCTCCCATAACTATGCCGACGATGGCATGTATCCGATCTCGGCCACCATTAGCGAATCGCCTCTGATTGTTGGTGCGGACGCGGTGTTTGTGATTGATGTCAGCGGCAGCACCAGTGGAGTCTTTGCGGGAAATCCGATTGGTGACCTGAATCATGACAAAAAGCCCAACACGATTCTGGATGCGGAAATCGCCAGCTTTATTGCACTGAATCAGGACTTGATTAATCGAGGGCTGGGCGATATTTCGAATGTTTCCATTGTGGCGTTTTCGAGCACTGCCAGCACTCTGGACCTGGATCCGGTTGCTCCCGGTGTGCAGATTTCAACAACCCCTCTGGCAGATTGCGACGCCAACGGTGTTCTCGACGTTGATCAGGCTTTGCAGAATCTTGTACCTGTGCTGCAGACGAATTTTGAAGCAGCTTTGCAGGAAACCATCAACGACGTGATGCAGCTTGGCACACAGCCCGGGCAGGGGAACGTTGTCTTTTTGTCGGACGGAGTTTCACAGACAACGACCTTCCTTGACGAAGTTCAAATACTGCGATTTGGGCTGGGGCAAAACATCCGTGCCTTCGGAGTTGGTGCAGGGGCGAGTCTGCCGCAGCTTCTGGCGATCGATCCGACGGCTTCGATCTTTACGAATACTCAGCAACTGCTGGACACATTTTCCGGAGCCGGTGTGAATGGCGGCGGTTCGTCCCAATCTTCGATCATGGCTAACGTGAGCAATGCTGGCCCGCAGATTACTTCTGCCACGGTAACATCAGCGATGGCCAACGACGGAACTGCTGAACTGGTCGTTGATTTCAGCGACAGCGGACTGCTGGACGTGCATACGGTTCATGTGAACTGGGGCGACGGAACATCGGAAGAACTGCCTGCGACGCCGGGGGCTCGCAGCCTTGTAGCCACTCATACCTATGTGTTTACGGAAGTTGTCGGTGGAACCGCCGATATCGCGGTATCCGTCTCTGACGAAACGCTGACATCTCAGCCCGTTTCTCTACAGACGGCGGTCTACGATCCGAGTCCCGTCCGAGTTGAGTTCTATTTGGGTAGCAGTCAGACACTGGAAAGTGATCTGAATGCAACCCCGCGGCTGTTGGTCAACGGTGTTGTGACGACCCCTCAAACGGTCACCGTAACAGCGGTCGATGGCACAGCAACGGTTGCCGATGGTGACTTCACGAACGTTGCGACCGTGGTCATTCCCATCGGTATCTACGACGGAACACTGGCGACGTCAGTTCCTGTCAACCTGACGATCAACAACGATTCCCGCGCCGAAGCAAATGAATCGTTAAGCCTGTGGTTGTCTACCACCAGCGTGGACGCTGTGCCTGGTGTAAACGGCGGCGGGAAAGTGTGGCGCTTGGCGGGCGAAAAGTGCAGCGCTC
>CALFSX010000003.1 GCA_937916515.1 uncultured Planctomycetaceae bacterium
CAACGTCCACCGCATCAACAAGACGAACCTGATCCCCACCGATCGAACCATCCGGTCGCCGAAACTCCACATCAACGCCATCACGAATCCACTTGTGAATCTGACGATTGCGGCCAACCAAAGTTGGCGCCGTCAGCCGCGTGACTTTCCGAAACGCCTCCTCCAGGCCATCCAGTGGAATGCCGGGATTCAACAGAGCAATGGCGTTGCGCAGGCGTTCGTGCAACACAACATCTTCGAAAGACTCACGTTCCGGTTCACTGCCTTCCGGCGCGATGTCCGGGCCATGGGCGATTGTGTAGCCAATGTCCTCAAACCATTCGCAGGCTGCCTTTTCGATATCTGATTCAAATAGCGACATGGTTGTTCGGTCTCAATGAGTCAATACAGCACTTGTACTCGGTTAGCCCAGTAGTATCTTTTCTTGTAATCAGCAAATGTTAGACGACAGTCCGCTCGATTCTGTCATGCGGCTGTCCCGTCGTTATCGGGAATGTATTCAGACGAGTCTAACGCCTTAGCAGCTGCAGAAAACGTAGCGTGAAATTTTTCCACCTTGTCATGAATCCACGCATGCTGACGTGGCCAGTCGTTGCGATCCTGGGGATCTGCATCGTGCAGCGATATCCGCACGTGCTTTTGCTTGTTCCCCGGTCGTTCCATCCACTCTAAGGCTTCGCCAAACTTCGCATCGAATTCGTCCCGATTCGCTTCCAGCAACTTGAAATACGCAAGAGACTCAGATGTGCCTATGGTGAGCAAGACCGAGATACCTTTGTCACGCATCCTGACAACTGCGCTGATCCAGATTCCAGACTTGCCAAGCGAGAAATCGATAAACCCTTGCGGGTGTGCCTTGGTGGGGCGAACTGCACCGTCGGCGGAGATCATCAGGTCGCGTAGGTCAGACCAATACTCCAATTGCAGTTGTTGTGTTTCCGACAGACCAGCATCGCTCGTTCCTTTCGCTGCAGAGCTTACTGAACGTGCCCAATCGTTGGGCTGACATACGACGTTGAACTTAGGTGCGATCGCCGACTCACCGATTCTCCATAGCTCTACTTCCAGCCCGAAAAAGCTAAACTGCTCGGCCGTGTGTTCGTTCAACCAGTCCAGTGCGGCCCTGTGTTCATTACGGATGTGTGTCGCCACCCAGACAATTGTTGCCACTTCAAGGCCTGCTGCATACGTGATCAGCTGACCGAGGTGTGTGTGATCTGTCTTTTCCAGCTGATTCTCGATCAGCACCCAGGTTTGACTTGCCGTGTCTTTGCAGAGAATGTCAGCTCGAAACGGTCCAACCGACTTTTCTTGAGCCTCAACCTCCAGCTCCAGGCCGATGGTTTCGCCCAACAATGAAATATTGGCTTCATCCGCGAGCCACGGAGTGAAATCGCCTGCTTCAGTCTGCCAGGTTTCGCGGACATCAACGCGTTGTAACCGACCGAGCGGTTTTGAAGTTTCAGACATGGATCTTTTATCTTTGTTGTTCAAACCATTGAATTCGGGGATGAAATTTCAGATCAGACGGTCGAATTGGCGCCGTAAGTCGTAATCCAGTGAGAGCACGGCAACGACTCAAAGCGACGTACAGTTGACCATACTCGAAGGCACCATGTGACAGGTCCACGATAACCTCATCAAACGTCATCCCTTGGCACTTGTGAATAGTGATCGCCCACGCCAGCTTCATTGGGAACTGTTCAAATGACCCAACGACTTCTTCCACAAGTCCGGGGCCGTCTTTGGACTTTGCATATCGAATGACGTCCCACGTGACACGTTTCACCCAGTGTAGACCGGTCGGTAGTTCAACTTGGATGGCATCTTCTCCATCGCGCTGACCAAAGTTGACAACTGTTCCCAGAGTGCCGTTCATCCAGAAGTCCGAACTGTTCTGCAACATCACGATTCTGGCGCCGGGCTTTAGCCGGAGGTAGTTGTCCGTGGGATATGCGTTCTCCTTAACATCACCGCGAATTCTCGCCTGAAAGACGGTCTCGGCGTGCCGAATTTCACTTAGACGCTGTGTGTTAGTGTCGTTCGCGGTTCGACGCGTGGTGGTTAGAACAATCGCACCGTCGTTGACAAGGCTTGCTCGCGAATCCATGCGCTGATTTAACTTCGCGATATCCGCCGCGGTCGCTGATGCATCACGAACTCGATTGAGAAGTCCTACGAAATCGGGATCCGTCTGTCGAAAAGTTTGGGTTAAGCTGACATGTTTTAATCCGGCAAATCGAAGGCACGCAGCATCAAAGAAAAAGGGAGACTCATACAGACCGGCAAAATGATCTTTCAAGTTGCCATCTGCAATTACAGGCGGCAGTTGTGCGGTGTCCCCAAAGAAGACCATTGGAATCCCGCCGAACGGCTTTGAATTCTGCATATGCATTTTAAGAGACACATCGATCGCGTCCAGCAGATCGGCCCGGACCATAGAAATCTCATCAATGACGATGCCGCTAAGTCGTTTGCAGACGTCCCGGAAAGAGTTACTGACTTTGAAACTGTGCTGTGTCATCAGCGCAGGCGGAAAGCGAAAGAACGAGTGAATTGTCGTTCCACGAACGTTGACTGCAGCCGCCCCGGTCGGTGCCAATACGGCAAGGGTCTTATTGGCCTGAGAAAGAATAGAACGCAATAGTGTGGACTTGCCCGTCCCCGCACTGCCACCGATAAATACGGGAGTTGTCGCATTCGCGACTTCCAGCATTGCATTCTTCATCTCGCGCGTCAGCGTAACGCCGCTGACACGGTTGAATTCGATTGGCTGAGAGAGAATGGCCATGGCTCGCCCCAATTGATTGTTGAATTATTCGGGGGCTGGTAGCAATTTCAGGGCCGAGTCTACTACTTCGACTCGAGCTTCCAGTTCTTCATGGCCTCGTTCCGACAGGGAGTTCGATACATACGTGATCGCTTCGCCAATCTGTACAGTGGCCGATTGCCCAAACCGTGTCAATGCGCCATTGCAGGTTTCAGACAACTCTGAAACAGCAGTCTCAACCAGCGTGTTGATGCGTTTTCTGATTCTCAGAATTGCAGCCGGTGCGTTTGCTCTGAGCGTGGTCTGCATTCGGTAAGAACAGCCGGTTCCAGACTCATTCGCGATCTGAGACAACACGCTGCTGAGCTCCTCCTGAGCGATGCCGTACGCGGGTTTTCTGATGGACTCCACCTGTGAGATCTTATCGTTGACTGCCTCCAACAGCTCAAGTCTTTGCTGGTCAGTAATTCCCATCAGTTGTTGAGAAACATAGTGAATCGCTTCGGCAACCTCCGGGATTCCATGTCCATCCTGAAGCTCCTGCAGCCGTAAGTTGATCTCTTTAGTCAGGTCGATCGTGATCCGGGAGATTTGGTCCGAAATCAAGTGGTCACGAAAGTGCGTCCATGCCAGCAGGACGTCGTCAATGAGAACTGAGCAGACATCTTCATTCAGATCAATATTCCGGCCTCGCGCTGTTACATGAGTCCCGTTCTTTCGGGCGACCGCACGCAGGCTGGCCCAGTGTAAACTGGTCCAAATCGTGATTTTGTCTTCAAAGCGACGTTCAGACATCGCGTCGACCTGGCCCAAACGGTGTTTAATTCCGTTCGCGCCGTCCAGAGACTTTAGACGAAAGTCGTCAGCCCGGATTTTTACTTCTTTATGCAACCAGGGAATGAGCTCTGTCTGAACCGTCGCCACAATTCGTTTCAGACTTTCCTGGCCCCCGGCTATTTCTGCTTTGGTGGTCGAAGCCGCTTTTTGAAAGGCCCCCGCCAAAAGGCGAACCTCACTTTCGATAGCGGTCTCGATATCCTCATAGAAATTATCAGACAGATATGTCTTCGCTACGTCAGTCAGAAAGTTCCTTAGTTTTGGAATGCCGGTCGCGTTGACGTCTTCATCGAAATAGTCTGTCAACTGACGGCGAGTTCTTCGGCTTGCGGAATAGCGATCACAGAACACTTCGTGAGCAAGCGCCGATACAAAAAAGACCTGGATGTCGTCAATTCGACTTAGTAGTTCAGTCCGCTGACGCCGAGATGTGTCGTCGTCACCATGGGGCAGCTTCGGTGCTGCAATATCACGAAGCATAGAATGAAACGTTCTGGATTGCTCTGCTTTGTAAGCATCAACGGCGTCTGTATGAATCCGAGATTCTTCCTCCTCTGAAACGCCGTCGAGCAGTCTCTCGTCGATATTAGGATGATAGCTGTCCAGTTTGGTGCGAATGATAAACAGTCGCTGCCTGCGTTTGCTGGTTGCCTCCAGAAAATTCGCCAGCACCGAAGAGTGTCGAAGCCAAGATTCGATATCGGGCCCAAGATTGCTATCGCTTGTCACGATTGCGACAGCGGTCGCGCTTTCCTTCACGCTGTTTGTTACAGCCGTACGTTGAGGGTCTGTGTCGTTTGTTCCAGGAAGATCTACAAGGCTTAAACTCGGATGCCAATCCTCGAATGGGCCTGAGATCTGGCATTCCTCAACGATCGTCCAATTTACGTCTGTCGTCGAAAGATACTGCTCGACCGTGGCCTTCATGCTTTCACGGTCATTGACTTTGGGACGCGTATTTTGCCCCAAGAGTTTAGCCAGTTTGGGAGGGATTTCCGCCGTTCTAACCGCCGATAGAAGTGCATCCGGTGGCAGGTCAGGGTCAATCTGAAACAGCTGAATGAATCGCTGCAGAACTGTCTTCACGAAACGCGGATCATCGTTCGACACCTCGTCTTCTCCAGCTCGCTGCTGGGATAGAGCCTCAGTGGCCACGTGAACTGCCTCACGCCAGTCGTTCAGAACTTGCTCTTTCGTGACAAAACGAACGCTTAATGACCATTCACTGGCCCATTGCATTTTCAGAATCGAGGCTGTGCAGGGTTTAACGTCGGAGGTTGGTAGCAGGTCAATCCCCGTGACAGCATTCAAGAGAGTACTTTTGCCATGGCGGCTTGGTCCAAGGACTGCGACATCAATAGGCGGAATGCTCTCAAGCTTTGACTCAAACTCAGTCAACCGACGCGACATGCGATCGACGGCCTGTCGGCATTCTGGGAACACTTCCGCGGCTCTTGCGGCCTGCGGCGTCATCAGGGCCAAACGCATCTTCTGGATGCGTTCCCGAATCCTCTGTTCGCTTGTTTGGGCATTCTGCAGTGAAATGGGCGTCGTCATTGTTACTCCGGAAATATGTAGTTCATACCAACCAACCGGCATTAAGCATCCGCTGCCAGTAGCGCAGCGATCAGGTCCTTTGCCATTTCTTCGTCCAGACAATTGTCGAATCGTCCGCGAGCGGGATCGACGCCCAGCTGCGCCAGCACGCTGCGTGAAACTTCCGTGACTTGCGGAAGCACCAGTTTCACTTTCACCTGATACGGAAACTTGCCGCCCCAGATCTTTGGCACCAGATTCTTGCCACCGTCACAGGTTGCCTGCCAGAGTCCCAGCAGACCGCCAATTTCGTAGTGATGCAGCAGACAGTAGTCACCTGTTTTAATCTCCAGCGGCCAGGGCTTGTTTGATCCGAACAGATTCTTTTCGACACAATCCAGATATGTCGAACTGCTGCATTCGAAGATGAAAGTCGATGGATTGCTCATTCGTCTACCTCAAGCTCGTCAGGTTCCACACCGGCAAGTTCATTAGAATGAGTCCTTGGCTCGAACGCCTCGTCCTCATCCCCTTGTTCGCACTTGCTAATCTCCAGAAGACTCTCCGCATTGAAGTCAGCCAACTTTAATTCAGTGATTCGGTTCTCCACCAGACTATGAAGGCGAATGAACGTCCTGCACATCCAATCGTGCTGGTCAGCCCAATCCTGCTGATTCCTTACATCCACCTCATCGCGCAGGAGGTACATTTGCGGGTAATCGCAATGCCAACAGCACGAAGCTCCTGTTTCGATTTCGAGGGATTCCTGTTCGTCCGACGTGATGTTATCCCAAAGCAACGCGAGCCACTGTTGGCGATACTTGCCGGTAGTCTCAATCCCGACAGAGATCATGCGTTCCGCCGGGTCAACAAAAAACATGTACCAGAAACATTGTCGTGGCCCTTTCAGACCTTTGTACGACGGAATGCATGGACGATCCAATTTGAATTGAGGGCACGCAGTTTCGAATCTGACCGCAAACGCAGACCAGTACTGCTCAAACAGGTCTCGGGTCGCTTCAGCCCCTTCCGGAGACGGCACATACGCCGGGCCACCTTCTGGGCGTGGCCAAAGAGTCGTGACTTCCTTTGTCAGCAGCTGAGTGCGACTCTCAATTGCCTCTTTCGTCCACGCCCGAACGCTCGAAAAATGCGTATTCAGTTCCAAATGACTTTTGGCAAGTTCGGCACGTTTCCAGTCGTATGACCGATTCGATAACTCAGGATTATAGCCCGTGAGAGTCAGGTTCCCGATCGTATGCAACAGCGAATCCTGGACGTCTTTCCATGATTCGCCGAGCATTGCCTTCCAATTCTGTCCATCTGCATTGTTGCCGATTGACTGCGGCATCACGTGTTCAATCTGCAGATTGTCAAAAGACACTCTCTCCTTGTGCCCTTTCGCAATCTCAATCGATTCCAGAATCAGCTTTAGCTTCTTAGGTTCACGTCGATAGATTGGGAATGACGCCAGATTTCTGCATACGGCCGCGTCATCCGGCCAGCCTCGTTTAAACCAATACTGCTGCAAGTCCGTTCGTGGCTGTGTTTCCAGGGACTTTATCGCCTCCACAAACCAGCGACCGTATGCTCTGCTGCTTTCACCACAAATGGTCCGTCGCAGCACGAACGACGCCAGGTCTGACAGACATCCTCCAAATTCCATCTCGGTGATGCTGCCACTGCTGTTTCGATCAAACAGGTGCATAATCAGTGGATAAGCGGTCGTGACATCCAGTCGCGTAATCTCCCGCAGTTTTTCCCTAATGCTGGCCTGATCGCAGCAGTCAGGCTCTCTCAGCATACGGTCGTATGCCGCAAAGCGAGTCAGATCCTGAAGTCGCTCTTTCGGTGACATCGGCAGCTTGTGACAGACGTCTTTGAAGTCAACGAAAGTCGATTTCGCTTTTGAGTACTCACCGTTTCTCATCAGGTACTGACGATAGAATGCTGTTGCCAGTTTTCCGGCATCCGCCTGAGGGAAGACGGCTTCAAAGTCCTTCCAGCATTGGCTGTTAAACGCCTCCTGTTGCTCCAACGGCACCTGCATGAACAGGAAGTTGCGGATCAGATCCGACTCTTCGAGAGGTAGTCCCGTTGAGTTGAGGCTTTCGAATATTTCGAATGGATTCTCGCCGTCAATCGTGATCACCACCAAAGCCAGTTGATCAGCGATGATGGCGAACATTTTCGGCAATGATGATGCGTCGCTTGAGGTTGATGCAAACTGAGTCAGTAGCCGTTTGAAGTAGCGATAAGCGGTAACCAACGGGGAATGTTCTTGGTCCTTCTTGATGGCCTTGCCGATGATGCCAATCAGAATTTCACGGTCACCGATGCGAGGTAGGATCTTGTAGTGCTGAAGCCCCTCTTCGTGACGGTGCACCAGATAGCCCTCATGAATTTTCGCCGCGAGTTTCGCGTCTCCTGTTTCTTCGGCGACATCCCGTAGTGCAGCCAACAGAAGCGTGAGCGTGGTGAGGCGCTGCTGACCATCAATCAGGTGAAAAACCGCGGGCGACCCGGGAACCGCTTTCTCGATCGTGCAGACCAGAGGCCCGAGAAAATGTTTTCGATGATGGTCGTCTTCGCTTAGTTGCTCGATGTCGGCCCATAGTCGCTTCCAATTGGGTTTTCGCCAGGAATAGCTGCGTTGGAAAAACGGAATCAGAAACTGACTTCCTGATTCAAGAACCTGTCGAATTGATTTGG
>CALFSX010000004.1 GCA_937916515.1 uncultured Planctomycetaceae bacterium
AAAACGCAATTCAGATGCCACTTAGACTTTTTCAAATTGTCAAAGAACAATCCGCCACACTTAGCCTTGCGGCTTCGTTCGGCGGGTCGGGCACTGTATCGAGAACATTGCTGTTCGTCAACACACTGAATCTTCTTTTTAGAAGATTCGTCCCAGTGGAGACGATCGGGATCGAACCGACAACCTCCGCCTTGCAAGGGCGGCGCTCTCCCAGTTGAGCTACGTCCCCTTTCGAAGAGTGGGTGTGGGAGGACTCGAACCTCCGACCTCAGCTTTATCAGAGCTGCGATCTAACCAGCTGATCTACACACCCGTTTTCGAGCCGCGCATTCTATGAGTGAATTTCGCTTTTGTCCAGCCCGAGAACCAATTCTGATGTGAAATCGTCTGATGCTTTTCGTTTGCCCGCGAATACCAATGGTTTAACAGTCTCATTTGTCTTCGCGTTGTGGCTAGTTCTGCAAAAGTCTCAAGGGTATCGTCCGTGGCTTACCGCAACTTGAAGTCTTTCTGGATTATTCTGTTTTGGGGCAGCGAACTTCGTGTGCAGGGTGTTACGGCGAGGTTTGAGACATCCGGGTGGCGTTAAGTTGTCTTGAAGTAATATGATAGTCGCCGATTTGCCGAGTGGGCTTTTTCCTTTTCTAACACGTGTCATCCATATGTTTTGGCTGACTAATAGCGTTTAGTTGATCACGTTTTTTCTTGAAATGTCTGTCAGGTTTGTATGAGAGACCCGCGAATCAATCTTCGAAGCCGCGAGTTAGCTGCCTTTTTGGCGTTTCTGATTCCGGGATGCGGTCACTTCTATCAAGGACGTCGCTTGAAAGCTGGAATTTACTTCAGTGGCATCGTCTGCTTGTTCTTTGCTGGCATGATTTTGGGAGATTGGCAGCCGGTCTACAGCCAGGTTGCTTCACTAACAAAGCCCGGGTCTTTGCAAATGCGAAGTTCAGACGATCAGGTTCGGACAAATTTTTCAATCGGCTATGCAGCTCAAGTGCTGGTTGGGCTGCCAGCGTTACCGTCATTGCTGCAGCAGTCGCGTTTCAGTTCCGATCCCGGTTCTGTGAAAGCGTTTGATGGAGAGCTTCAAAGTGATTTTGTTGGCGCGTTTCGCCAGGGGAATGTGTTCAGGCCGGTCTCTGGAAACATAACCCTGTCATCTGGACAGGGCGGGATGGTTAACTGCAGCTTTGAAGGAGTGACTTCTGACGGACAGCCGGTTGAGGCTGGTTTTTCCGGTGGCATAAAGCTCGGGCAGAAGGTCTACGGATCGCCTCGGCGAGAAGTCGTTGTGTCCAGTTTGGATGGCATTCCGGTTGACGGGATTGAAGCACTTGAGCTGAGAGGATCGATTTCTCGCTCATTTTCCGACTGGTATCAGGCACCTCGTGATAGCGCTGAATTGGATCGTCTGCACGGGAAGTTGAGTCGTCAGTTTGAGATTGCTTGTGTGTTTACCTGGATTGCAGGGCTTTTGAACCTGATGGCGATTTGGGACGCATTTGATGGGCCCGCCTATGGCTACGGCGACGAAAAGCCGGAAGAAGAGGACGAGGCTGGCAGTTCGGAATCCAAATCAAAAACGTCGGAAGGTTAGACAGATGCCATCTCTATTTTACGCCCTTCCGTTGGCGGCGGTTATCAGCCTTGTTTACACAACCAGCAGGTATGAACTTCCGTCCAGAATCTTCCAAGGTGCATCAGTGATGTTTGTGAAGACGCTTTTTGGGCTTGGTCTGCTGTACGGCGTGCTTTGGTACTTTTCGTCGTGACGTTGTCGCGTTGAATGTTTTGCCAGGGCAATCGCCTGGCTGTGCCGATCACGAAGCTTTTGGAGTGGATTGGAAAGATCGGTTCTGCTGGCGGCGAGATTTGAGTCTTAGAGTCTTACTCAAAATGATGCGAGCATGGTGCGCGCATGTTGGTCGTAGCGACAACTGAGCGTCTCGGCGATTCGAGTACTCCACGTCTTCCTGCGTGCCACGCCACTGGGGCAAGGTCGAAGCTCTTGTTAGGCCGATCGAACGCGATTCCGCATACCGGCTAACGTCTTGATGAAGTTCGCTTCGGTATTGTCGCAAGTCGTTTATGCTCGGCGACCTACCGGCCTCGGCTTCTGCTGAACTTTTCAGTGGTTGTACGAATTTTCTCGACCATTGAGCTCACCGCTGCCGCGTTTGTCGCGGAAAATCATCCGAGCTGCACTGCTGAAGTGAGGCCGATTCGCGGAGTCACGGCGAATTTCGCTGACTTGTGGCCGTGGAGAACGCGAACCGGACGATGTAGGCTAGTTCTCACAAGCCATAACCGTCTACGGCAACAGGTGAGTTGTTCCAGCGGCCCATGTTTTAGGCGTTTGCGCTTTATTCGGCGTCGAAAACTCGATTGCACGTGCCGGTGCCTCGTTCGTGGCTGATGACCGCTTTTCGGTAGAGTTCTTCACCTGCTGGTGTCGGGTAGATGGTGTCGACGCAGGCCTGGCACAAGTTTGCTCGCGGCAATCCAACGCATTTTGCGAGCGATTCAACCGGAAGGTATCTCAGGCTGTCTGCACCGATCAGATCGGCCATTTCCTGTTCTTCTTCTGGAGTGATCACAGTGCCTTTCATGATCGACGGGGCGAAAAGTTCGCTAATTGTCGACATGTCGATACCGTAAAAGCACGGAGCGATGATTGGTGGGCAGGCAATGCGGACGTGAATTTCCTTTGCTTTGCCTCGATCACGCAGCAGGCGCAGCAATTCCTTAAGAGTGGTTGCGCGAACAATCGAATCGTCAACGAGAAGAACTCGCTTGCCTTCCATGATTTCCGGCAACGGAGTGTACTTCATGCGAACCTTGTCCGCTCGATTGCTGCCTTCAATAAAGGTGCGTCCGATATAGCGATTGCGAATCAGGCCTTCCAAAGATGGCACTTTCAGCTCAAACGCCATGCTGTCGGCGGCTGCCTTGGCGGTATCTGGAACGGGGACAACGATTGTGTCTTCGTCGATTGTGACCGTTTCGCGGTGAGCTAACTCTTCGCCAAGCCGTTTTCGTGAAAGGTAAACGCCAGCTCCGTCAAACTGACTGGCAGCGTTGGCGAAGTAGATCCATTCGAAGAAACAGTGCGATTTTCCGGGCGACGGCGCGAACTGCTCCAATCGAATGCCGTCTTTTTCAACCAGCACGGCATGTCCTGGTGGGACGTCGTGAATGCTTTCTTCTGAAAAGCCCAGGTGAGTAAGTGCTACGCTTTCACTTGCGGCGGCAAACAGGTTGCCTTCCAGAGCATAGCACAGCGGGCGGATGCCTCTTGGGTCGCGAGAGACAAACATTTCGCCGTTGGCGTTCAGGTAAACCAGATTCCATGATCCATCCAGCCGCCGGGCCAGAGACTTCAGGAGTTCGATGTGTGAAATACCCGGTTTGTCGGATAATTCCTGAGAGATCAGGTGGTTCAGAACTTCGGTGTCAGTTTCGCGAGCAAGGTGGAAGTCTGTTGTTTGCAGGATTTCTTCCCGCAGTTCCAGATAGTTCGCAAGTTGGCCGTTGAAGGCGAAACTAAACCATTTTGATCGAGCAATATGATGTCGTTCGAACGGCTGGGCATAGCTGCGATCGTTTCGTCCGCAGGTTGCGTACCGCACGTGACCAATCGCGGCGTAACCAGCGTACTCGCTCATGAGGTCGAGGTAATTGTCCGGATCGTTCATCCGGAAAACTTCTGCGACCCCGCCGACGTCTTTGTGGGTGTCGATGATCTGTCGACGGTGCGGATTATAGGTGGTAAATCCCGCCGCCAATTGTCCTCGGTTCTGCATATCAAGCAGCATTCCCGGGATCAGTCGTGACGTTTGAGTTGGGTCACCGCCCGGAACCATTAAGCTGGCGGGTTCGAGATCCAGATGAGAAACGGCAGCAATGCCGCATTCGTGGAATAGTTCTTCCATGCTTGGAAAAGCTCGTGCAGATGGTGCGTATCAGCAAATTCATTGCCGTTTTTTTCGCGATTCGGCAACAAAAACGAATCAGCGGTGCTCGTTTCTGGCGCGGATGATAATGGGGCAGACGCGGTAAACCAACCCTGGTGAATTCTCGAAATGCAAATAGTCCATTTGAATTCCATTTGCGTCCGGAAATCGTTGTGCGTGGCAAATTTTCGGTAAACGTTCGAGACGGCTTGGCGTAAAAGTGAGTGTTGGCTTGGGAAATTCTCTCGATTCTGAAACGGTCAGAATTTTGCGATTCCGGTCACTGCAGTAATTTGTGTCTTCTTACGTCCGCGACGATCGCATCCACGAATTGCAGCGAACTGCAGCGTCCGCTAACCTAGTGCCCTTGGAGTCTGGGGAATTGCTTCTCAGACTGAGCGTGAAATGTCGCTCGGAACTTACGATTAAATCAGTTTAAGCCCTCCTGCGATTTTCGCAGGCGTGGATATAGAAATTCAATCAGATGGCAGATCCATCGGGGGAAAAATCTTCGTCCGACAAACCGCAAGCCGGCAAGAAGCCCGAAGAACAGCGTAGAAGCGGTGGTCCCGGTCCTTTCATTTTGATTGCCATCGTGGCGTTCGCGATCATCTGGGCAGTATCGAGCAGGTCCAGCGTGGGCACGCAGGTGCCTTATGGATACTTCTGGAAACAGCTGAAAAGCGGCAACGTAAAATCTGCCATCGTTAAAGGCGAAGTGCTGGTTGGCGAATGGAAGACGATTCCGGATCCCAAGCCGGAAGGGCTTGTCGGCAAGTTGGAACCAGAGTTTAACACGGTTTTGATTTCGCCATTTGCTGGTAACAGCGACCTGGCTAAGGAGTTGGAGCATCAGTCGGAAGTTAATGGTCTGCAACTAAACGCAGAACGTCAGTCGCTGAACAGCGGCACAGAGATGCTTACATGGCTGATCATTCCCGTGATTTTTATCCTTGTGTTCTGGATGATGATTCGGCGATCCGGCGACCCGTTCAGCGGTGGCATGATGGGCAGTTTCATTCGCAGCCCTGCTAGAAAATTTGAAAAAAGTGACGAGCATGCAACTTACGACGACGTCGCGGGGCTGAAAGGCCCGAAGCAGGACCTTCAGGAAATTGTCGAATTTCTGAAGAACCCGAAGCGTTTCACGAAGCTTGGCGCCCGAATCCCGAAGGGCGTTTTGTTGGTGGGGCCTCCCGGTACAGGTAAGACTTTGCTGGCAAGAGCTACGGCGGGCGAAGCGGGTGTGCCATTTTTCTCAATCAACGGTTCTGAATTTATCCAGATGTTTGTTGGTGTCGGTGCCACCCGTGTGAGAGATCTGTTTAAGACAGCCAGAGAAGCGTCTCCCTGCATCGTGTTTATCGACGAGATTGATGCTGTTGGTCGCGTGCGAGGCGCGGGGGTTGGCGGCGGTCATGATGAACGTGAGCAGACTCTGAATCAGATTCTCAGCGAAATGGACGGCTTTGAGCAGGCTCATACGGTCATTGTGCTGGCGGCCACAAACCGCAGCGATGTTCTTGACCCGGCGTTGCTTCGCCCCGGGCGATTCGACCGTCACGTAACCGTGGATCTTCCGGCTCGCGAGGGGCGCTTGGGCATTTTGAAGGTTCACACCAAGAAGGTGCCGTTGTCTGAAGACGTTGATCTGGACTCTTTGTCTCGCACAACGATGGGCTATTCCGGTGCAGAAATTCAGAAACTGGTTAACGAAGCAGCATTGCGTGCCGCGCGCGAAAAGAAACGCGTGGTTGATATGGAAGATTTCTATTACGCCGAGGACCTGATTGTGATGGGAGCTCGCCGAGACGAGCACGTTGATGAAGCAGAGCGACGCTTGACTGCATGGCACGAAGCTGGACATGCTGTTCTGGCGTGGTATCAGGAAGGCATGGACCCTGTTCACAAGGTGTCGATTGTGCCTCGTGGCAACACCGGTGGTGTGACTCGATTGCTTCCTGAAAAGGAAATTCCCATCGTCGGTCGCAGTGCTTTGATTAAGCGACTTGTGATGACGATGGGTGGGCGAGCTGCTGAGAAAATTATGTTCGACGAATACAGCGCTGGAGCTTCCGGTGACATCGAACAGGCAACTCGCATTGCTCGACATATGGTGGCGCATTGGGGAATGTCGGAGAAGGTTGGTCCTGTTTCGTTTAAGCAGTCAGAACAGCATCCGTTTCTTGGCAAGGAAATGCATTCCTATCGCGAGTTCAGCGAAGAAACAGCTCGCATTATCGACATCGAGGTGCAGGAAATTCTTAAGGAAGCGAATCAAACCGCCATCGATATGCTGATTCAGCATCGTGAAAAACTGGACGAACTGGCGGAAGCACTTCTGGAACACGAAGACCTTGAGCGTCCGCAGGTGCGACGCATTCTTGGGCCACGACCAGGACAACCTGACGAGGAGGATACCGATAATGCTGGCGATGAGCTGGCAAGCGACAAGTCTGGAAAAATTGAATCAGACACCATCGCTGGTACTGATACTCAAACGGATGATATTGCTGACAATGACAAGCCGTCTGGCAAGTAATCTGCAGTAACACCCAGCGTCTGAAAACTGCTGAATTTTCGGAGCGACGCCAATCTTTCAATAGTGCTTCCGCGGCAATGTCCGTGCGGTTGGTGAGTGCGATTATTCCGCAGTCAGCCCTGCCCTGGCTCGTCTGACAGCACTGGAGAACTTGTCGATGTCTTGTTGTTCAATTTTGTAGACGCGAATTGATTTGCCAATAGTCGCCAGCGGTGTAAAGAACCGAATGTAGGTAAACGGATCAATCGACGTGCTGTCGGTTGATCCGTCCTGTCTTCGCAGTGGATTGGGGCGTCCCTGGATAATGTTCACGCTTAGTGCGTACCAGCCAGGCTCAGGTTTAGGCGGCGGAAGCGTATACTTGATGTCCAGTTTTCCCGGCGGAAACGTTCCGAAATAGGCAAGTTTCAGATTGTCGATTTCTGGATGGTCATCCAAGTACAGCTTGAGCGCCCGCAGATCCTGTCCCCAGTCGATGTTTGAATCGCTAAGAAGATGGACGGCGTTGTCTGGGCCACCCGCCAATTCGTTGAAATACGCAATGTGATGAGGGTGAAAGCGGGGGGAAGCCGTTGAGCCAGCGACCAGCGTCCAGGCCAGAATCGTCAATAGTCGAGAACGATTCAGCCATGGGCTCGACACGCATTGCGAAACGAACACTATTAACAGCGGCATCGCAGGAAGTACGTAACGTAGCCCCAGTTGCATGCCGGAAAACGTACCAATACCAATCAGAACGATCGCTGGCAGCAACAGCATCCCAAACTTCTCACTCAAAAACGTCCCCGCCACGCTTTTCGCATTGGTTGCTCGCAGCTTTCTGCCGCGAAACCAGATCCAGATTGTCAGGGCAAACAGCAGTTGCAGTACATGAGGAATCTTCCAGGCAAGCACCCAGAAATAGTACGAACGGAATCCGGACTCATTCCATTCCCCGCTTAAGTAAACCGGGTGAGCTGATTCCATCATTGCTTTTTGGTGATCGACCCCGGTCATGAAAGCCGCTGGAAACGGAACTGGCAGCGACCCAACCGCTTTTAATGTTTGTTGAAGATTCAGTAACGACGAGCTCTTAAAGTTATAGGCATTGAGTGATTTGCCGCACCCCTGAAACAAATAGCCAGCGTTGATGACAACGACGGCGATCGCTGAAAAAGACAGCATTGCAATCACTGTGCGTCTAACGGGGCTTGCGTTCTGTCCGGCTTTTCCGGAGATAAAAACTGCTGCCGGTGCGAGTGCGAACAGCAGGACTCCTGTAAACTTCACCAGGCAGGCCGTGCCAATACAAACGCCGATCCAGGCGATTTCACGGCGTTGGTAACGTTGCCCCAGTTTCCACGCTCGCCAAAACGTCAGCAGAAACAGGCCCGATACCAGCGAGTCGTTACTGGCAAGCGCTGCAAACGAGATCATTGCGGGGCTGAAGCTCCACAGAATCAGGGCCGCCAGTCCACTGCGCGGGCCGAACAGTTCGGTTGCAAATGTGGCTGCAGCAAAGGCGAATGCGACCGAAAGCAGGACTGTGGGTATGCGCGCTGCGACAATCAGTGAATGATATCGCGTTCCCTGCTGTTCCAGAAAGTTGTCGCCATAGTCCGTAAGTGTGTGCCTGCCTTCTGGAACCGCAGGTTGATTCTGCTGCGCGTTGTTGGCTGGTGTGTCGGCTAAAAACAGAAGCGGAAAGGCAGCAATCATGCGGCCCAACGGCGGATTGAGGTCGTCGTAGTCAAACTTTTGCTGTTGCAGGTTCAGCAGTCCGACCGGGATGTGCCAGTATTCGTCGTGAGTGACCGAGCAATATTGAGCTGTGAAGAACGCCAGCAGGGCGTGAGTTATCAAGACGAAGGTTGTGATAACCGAGTAAATTCGATTGTTGCGACACGCTAAAACGAATGAGTCTGTTGGCGCCAAAGTATTGTCGTCCTCGCCGTAAACGGAATGCCACTGTGCGTGGAAACGTGCAGAAAGGACAATACCGTTCCGGAGATCATAGTAACAGGCACGCCTGAAGCGACGTGCAATTGCAGCAGAACAGAGAAGATTCAGGCACGTTCCGAACGGCGCGTGCCTGCTGCGATCTTTTGAGATATCTCATTCGTTGGACGCGAATTGGCTGTCCCAAACTTACTCTTTGGTTGCCTCTTCGTCGGCTTTTTCGAAGCCCTTTTTCAGCAGATCGTCGTAACCGGATTTCAGTGGGCGAATATCGTAGCCCTTGTCGCGAAGCAGTTTGGCAACAGAAAGCACTCGACCGCCAGCGGCACAGTGAAGGTAAATTGGTTTGTCTTTGGTGAGTGCTTCCTTCATCTTTGGCGTCAATTCGCCCTTCCTCACAATACTAAACGGAAACAGTTTTGCGTGCTTCAAATGTCCGTCCTGCCATTCGTCGTCTTCGCGAACGTCAAGTAGGATCGCTTTCTTGCTTTCAACTCTGGCTTTCACATCTGCCAGAGCGTCTTCTGTGTGTCCGTCCGCAGTGAATTTTGATTTTGGGATCTTTGCGTCTTCTGCGAACGTAGGTACACAAAGAAGCATGACTAAAGGCAAGTATTTCATGGGAGATTCATTTCTGTTGGGGTAAGAGTTAGGCTTCGATTTGTATCGGAAACGTGGTGTTTAGTGTGCCCGTTTATGGTAGAGCCACAAAGGGGCAGAACTTGCAGTTCTGTGTTCAGTTTTTCGTTCGGATTTGCAAAGGCGAGTGAAGTTACGTCACCCTGTTTTTGCCCCAGTTTTTATTGGCCTGTAAAAGAATCTGAAGCGGGGGCGCCCCCGGATTTTACATAGGCGATCAGATCCAGAATTTCATCTTTGGACAGATTGTTCAGCAAGCCGTTCGGCATCATTGAGGTTTTTGATGTGAACATTTCATCAATTTGGCTTCGCTGGATCGTGGTAAGCTTTCCTGGGTTCAGCATGTTTTCGCTGACCATTAAGTGATCCTGATTCAGGTTGACCACTCGTCCAACAATCTGTTTTCCTGTTTCTGTGACGAAAACAGTTGCTTCGTATTGGTCGCTGATAACTTTGCTGGGCTCCAAAACTGATTCCAGCATGTTTTTTGCGTTAAATCGGCGACCGACGGCAGTCAGGTCGGGCCCGACGATTCCTCCTTTACCAGCGAATCGATGACACTTATAGCAACCGGTAATTGTGAACATCTTCTGACCGTTGGCAAAGTTCCGTCCTGAATTTTCGGCTTCGACAGCGGCCAGCAGTTCGTCAACTTTCCATTCTTTGACAAATGGGCGACTGGCCGCTTCGATCACGGCTTCTTCCATTTGAGGAGACCTGGACAACACGTCTTGCAGTGCCGTTTTTTCATCTTCCGTCAGGCCGTCAATTGCTTCCTGACGAATGTTCTTCAGGAAGCCACCAAAGGAATTTCCGCCGCTCATGCGAGTGGACGTTAAAAACCAGTTGAAGTATTCCGTGCGAGTCTGGTTAGTCCAGTTACTTTTCAGTGCTCTAAGGCAAAGAGCGTAGAACATTTGCTCTTCCTGGGTGGGAGCAGCTTTCATCAAAGCCAGTGTCTTTTCCGCGACGGTTTTATCGCCGATGTACACCAGCAGTGCGCACAGTTCTCTGTTGACTGATGTTGATGAGGCTGGGTACAGCGGGCTTAGAGTTGCGGCAACCTGCATTTTTATATCGTCGTTTGGTTCACCCATGCGGATAAACGTCAATCCCAGAACTCGCAATGCTGCCAGCAGTTGATCTTCGGAAAGGTCAAAGCTGCGGATGCCTGCCAGTGACTGCAGCAGTGGTTCCTGCAACGCAGGATCGCCGTGACGGGCCAGTGCGAGTAACGCCGTGATCTTTGCGTCTGCACTGCTGTGCTCCGCCAGAGCTTTCTCAGCCCATTCGGAAACTGGCCGGTATTCGACGGCGATTCTGGCAGCGAAGCGAATATGCCGATCGCTGTGCCCAAGGTGGGGCCATGCAATGGCGATGGCATTCTCTGCGTTAGGATTGTGAAGTGTTTCCAGCTTCCTTCGCAGCGATCGCAGTTCGGCTCCTTCCGTGGCGGAGGACGTGACAGCAGCTGTTGATTCGTTACCCGTGTAGGTGACTCGGTAAAGTCCAGACTGCGTTTTTCGGCCACCGATGGTGAAATACATGGCTCCATCTTTGCCGATAACGATGTCGGTTCCCGGCAAAGGTGCGGCGGAACAGAAACGTTCTGCTGTTCCCTTCCATGAGGCTCCATCCGGCGTCAGGTGGACGGCATAGATGATGCCGTAGCTCCAGTCGGAAATGAAAAGTGCTCGCTGATATTTTTCCGGAAACTTTGTGCCTGTGCCGAACGCAATTCCCGTTGGGGAACCGGGGCCGACATCAACAACGGATCCCAGACTGTCCGGGTACCATGCTGGCCACTTACCGGTTCCTGAACGCCATCCGAATTCTGCGCCGCTGGTGACATGGTTAACTCTGGTTGGTCGATAC
The DNA here is from genome assembly GCA_937916515.1 of uncultured Planctomycetaceae bacterium. GTDB lineage: Bacteria > Planctomycetota > Planctomycetia > Planctomycetales > Planctomycetaceae > Fuerstiella. Next base: position 10,954 of record CALFSX010000004.1, read on the forward strand.
CATGGCGTACCAACATCCCATTCCATGTCTGCGTCGTACGTAAACAGTTCGCCTTCCGGACTGAACGCGATGTCGTATTCGTTACGGAAGCCGCTCGCAACCAGTTCCCAGTCAGCACCGTCCGGGCTGACTTTTGCGATCCAGCCGCCAGGAGCCATTTTGCCGACTGCATGTCCGCCCGCGTCCCACATCCGAGGCAACAGTTGATCTTCCTGCCAAACGCGAGGTACTCGTGATGACGAAAATTCCGTTGGGTCGGTGTGGTTGCCGGCACATACGTAAATCGAGTTTCCATCGGGAGACAGAATGATTGAATGAGGTCCGTGCTCGCCACCTCCATCGATTTTTCGCAGCCATTCAACGGTGTCGAATTTGTCGTCGCCGTCAGTATCTTTGATACGATATAGACCCTGCTTATCCTGGTTTGTGCCGTTGACCATCACGTACAGGCTGTCGAAGGCGTATAGCAGCCCCTGAGCCATTCCGATTTCCAGATTGATCGATTCAATCTGCACTTCACTGCTTGTTCCGATGGCCGGCGGAGTCACTCGGTGCAGTTTGCCGTACTGGTCAGAAACGATCAGTCGCCCCTGGTTGTCCGATGTCATGCTGACCCACGATCCGTGTTTGGCGGCGTTTACGGAATGTAGCAGTTCGATCTTGAATCCGTCTGGCAGCCGTATGTCTGCTATTGGTGTCGCTGTTGGCTGAGGTGGAGCTTCATCGGTAAGTACGATGGATTCGACCGCCATTTGTCCTGTGCGATTCAGCGGATCAAGTCGCAGTGAAGTCAGTGGGCTATCGGTTTCAAAGAAAACTACAAGGTCGACAAACTTTGATTCGTCACCAGTAAATTCAGCTCTGGCTGATCGTTCTTCGATAGTGCCTGGTGCTTTTTGTGTTGTCCAGAAGACCTGAAAGTCTGCTTTGCCTTTAAACCTGGCTGTTACGGTAAGTTTTTGAGAACCAGCTGGTGCCGCCACTTCAGTGCTGAAGTACGGATCGTTGCCTTTGGAATTGATGCTAAGAATTCCATCCGCAACATTCATGTCCAGTTGTCCGTTGGGAATCCAACCCGAAGCTTCCGTTTGGAAGTCCCAGCGAGCATTCTCTTTCGATTGAGCGGAAGTGGAGCAGATGGAAAAGATACACATTAATGCCAGCGGTGTTTTGAAGGCGTGGTGCAGCATGGTGGAAAGCTTACGATGAGTCGGGCGGGATATAGCCGGATGGTGGTTCGTGGATCGCGGCGAAGTGGTTACGTTGCCGGAACGCTGAACATAACGAAACCGATTGACAGAATCCATCAATGGAATCTGTCAATCGGCGTAGTGGTCAGCAAGTGTGACGTTCGGGTTGCAGGCGTTCCGCTGTTGCTACGACGTAACGCAAGCGTTTATTTTCAGTCAGCTCTGTGCTGTCAGGCACTCCAATGCACTCGGCATGAAGAATGCTAAAGAGCGTTTGCACACAGCACGTTTTTGGGAAGCGTCTTAAAATTCACCGATGACTTCACCGCCTTGAATTGTTGCCAACCCCTGATAAACGCCTTTGTCAATATTTTCACTGATGAAGCGAACTGAGCCATCACCCAATACGAATTGCGCGCCTCCGACGTGATTGCTGCTGAAGTCGTCAAGGTGAGCGGCTGGGTCGTTGGGGACGTGATCGGCTGCTCCCAGAATCCTTTGGAAAGCCTCTTCGCCTTCCGCCACCATGCCGGGCCATGTGGAGAACCAGCCCAACGAAATGTCGGTTTTTCGTTCACCAACCAGCAGCGTGTTGGTTGTTCCGTCAGTGATGTCGCGAATTCTCACCTTGCTGTTGTGATAGAAAATGCCGTCGCCTTTGCATTGGCCGTTGGACGCGACCGGGGCCATGCCGGGAGAATTTTCGCAGCCGTGAAGGTCGTCTGTTCCAAAAACTCCGATGTAATTGGCGGTTGGAAGTTCTGCCAAAACGGTGCCTGGGCTGCCTTCTTCTTCGATCTGCCATTTGTCCGGTTTGGGATCTGACGGACACTGCCACGCAGGCAGTACGTTGTCGATAAACGGCACGTTGGCCGGATCATGAATTGCCAGGTTCGGATTGAACGTGCTGTACAGCGGAGCCTGTTCCAGATAAGGCAAAATCATGGTGCCCCACCCTGCTCCGTTCAATCCGTCGTGAGCGTTTTGGACTCGGTTGTTGACGGCGATCCAGCCTGGTGGAAACGCATTGTGGACATCGTGGTAATTGTGCAGAGCGAGTCCCATTTGTTTCATGTTGTTCTTGCACTGAGTTCGACGAGCTGCTTCTCGAGCCTGCTGAACGGCGGGCAGCAACAACGCAATCAGAATGGCGATGATCGCAATCACCACCAGAAGTTCGATCAGTGTGAAGCCACGAGAACGCGGCAGTCTGGATAATGGTCTCATGTCTATTTCGATTCTGTATGTATCAATGGATAACGAATGATGATTGAAGACTCTGGCAAACGTTCTTCGCATGGAGCCAGCGGGGGCTGTATTCATGTGACAGTTTTGCCAATCGCGCGGCGGTTGATCATTGGCTGCGCCAGTTGCTGACAGCGGCGCAAGGCTTTTGATGTTCTCCACCAGTTGAAGTGTGGCGTGCTGTTGTTTGAGGACTTCGCGCACAGCGTGAAAGCTGTTTAAAGTGCCTCAAGTAGCGATTTCTTTACGCGCACAACGTGACGAACGCGGATGCTGCTGTCCTGATGGAGGTCGAACGACAGTTCATCAGGAAATCCGAGACACGGTGCTATGCGTTAGCTGGTGGGCCGCGAGCGTCGGTCTCAAGGATTGTGCCGACGATGGCTGAGTCGGAATGTTGCGAAACGATTGCGACCACATCCTGGAGCTGCTGAGGCATGCCAAGGATGACGGGGCATGACGAAGCTTGAGCAAGCACCGAACACACCGCACAATGATGCTGGTCATGCTCTGAATTGCTGTCTTCGTCTTCCGGAGCGGAATCGTGTGTGCCGTGATGACTGCAACCAAACGGACACGGCTTGGTCACCGGTTTGGCTGGTGTGTCACTGCAAACGCTGGAACAACAGCCTTCACCATGTTCATGTGTATGAACGATTGGGCCCGAAATTACCAGGCAAGCTGCGATCAACGCCGCGATGCGGGCGAGTCGAAATAGCTGGTTTTGGGCGGATGAAGACATCAAAATCTGTTCAGTGTGAGCGTTTCAGTGAACGGCGGTTTTCTGTAATTGCCGAGGCTATCCTGGGGACCACGCTGTCGTCAACGGCGATTCGGATCCTTTGCCGTTTTTTGGTAGAAACACGAATATTGTAAGCTTACGTACGCACAATCTGTTTCGTTGGCACCGTTTTGCGGCCCTTGTCGCATTATGCGGAGTATTTGCAAGTTGTTTGCTGAAAGCGGTTTGTGGCTTATTGTTGGATTTGGCCGGAAAACGTTCTTTTAAGATTCGCCAATCGCAGAGTTGTTTGTGATGTTTGCTAAGCCGTAGTCAGACTGTCGGCGCGACAGCCGGGAAAATGCGATTAGTCGTGCGTTCCAACTTTAGTGGTGGCAACCAATGTCTATCATCAGTGTTGAAACTGTATTGCCTGACGCCGCTGTCAACTTATCCTGAATCAAATCAAGCTGGCCATGAATTATCTGACTCGGTTCTTCTTATTCATGGTTGCCAGGCTGGGGCTGTTCATCGCCGTTGAGCTTTGGCTTGCCAGTTTCTGGTGGGGCTTTGACTGTACCGGGAGCGTGTTGGGCCGATCCGTTGAGCTGGTGGTTTGCGACAAAGGCATCGCGGTGGCGAAAAGCGATCTTGCGGGGTTGCCGCTGGAGTATCGGTTTTCCACCCCGGAAGATGTCGGTGAGGCTCGCTGGGTTTTCGAACCTTCGGACAAGGACCTGCAGTCTGCTGAATTCACTCAGCCATTTCCCGGCATCAATTGCATGAAAGGTCCATCCGCTTTTATTGTCAGCGTGAGGCACTGGATTCCCATCGTTGTTTTTGCAGCGTTCTATGCCACGTTGAGGTTTGTTTACCGCAAGCCGAAGGGCGCTGTTGTGGCTGATCCTGTGGTTGTTGAGGCTGTAGACAATGCTGGTGTCGAAAATAAATCCTGAGCCACTCTGATCGTGGATGCACTTTCAGGCATTGATTGAGTCTCACGCCGTATCATTTCTGTGGCGTTACCGTTGCCTGGCTGTTGCCGCAGTTACCTTGAACTGCAAATACCAGGTCTCGCATGGCCCGCCGACGTCAGTCTCTGGCAGCGTTGTTGTCTGTCAATACCTGACGCCAGCGAGTTTCGTTTTGCACGAAGCGACGTTGTTGGGTTAGTACTCGGCCAGAATCTTTACGATTTCGGTCTGCAGAGGGCCGCCCGTCACTTCTACGGTGCCATCCGCGTGGATGTAGATGTCGATTTCGCTGCGGACGCCGAATTCCGGTAGATAGATGCCCGGTTCAATTGTGAACAACGTTTGTGGCAGGATCAGTCGGGTTTCGTGGGTTTCAAGGTTGTCCAGGTGAGTTCCATTGCCGTGAGTCTCCTGGCCCATGCTATGTCCAGTGCGATGACAGAAGTATTCTCCGTAGCCGGCGGCTTCAATGACGTTACGGACGGCATCATCCACTTTCCAGCCTTGAAGTGGCTCGTTCGCGGCAAAGGCGGTTTTGACGCACGCAATGCCTGCGTCTCGACCCGCTGCCACGATGTTGAAGATGTTTGTGTATTTTTCAGGCACTTCAGTTCCGACAAAGCCGGTTCGGGTTAAGTCTGAGTAGACCGCGCCGGGTTTGTCTTGTTTGGCCCAAAGATCGACCAGTACGAAATCGTTTTGTTTGATCAACGTGTTTTTGCCGTGACCCGTTTCGTAGTGCGGATTGCCACCGTTTTCGTTAACTCCCACAATCGGAGCGTGATACGTCGTTAGCTTGTGAGCTGCGAAGTGCTGCATGATCGCGTCCTGCACGGCGACTTCTTCCACGCTGCCGTTGGCACGAATCTGTTCTGCGATAAACTTCCATGCGACACCAAATGCGGCGTTGCAGACGTCGCAGGCAGCGTAGTGAGAAGCCAGTTGTTCTTCGCTAAGAGTGGCTTCGAAAATGGAAATCAGGTCGCCCGACGGCTGGACGTCGCAACCAAAAGATTTGACCAATTCGACCGTACCACCATCAACACGTGAAATGTAGGGATTGCCGTTGCGTGGTGAGTATTCCATGGCGAGTTTGCCACAGCCGGATACCATCTTTTCAATGCCAGCTTCGAGTTCCTGCCATTTCAGATAGATGTTTTTCTGTCCGGGTAAATGATCAAGCACATCATTTTCGATGCGATGTACCAGTTTCTGAGGTTCACCTTCTGCCGGCACGAAATACAGAAACCGGCGAGAACTTACGAACCCGTCTGGCAGCTTCAGGACCCGCTGAGCCAGTAAATTGCTGCCTCGAAAGTCATACATCAGCCAACCATCAAAACCAAACTGCTTCAATGCGTTTTGGACGGCCACAAGATCAAACATTATACGATACCTTTAAAAGCTGATGAGACGTTTGTGTTATTTGATTGGTCTATTGCACCTGACTTGTTCACGTTGAGCAAGTGTTCCGAGCGTCGTTGATTGTAGCCGCGCCGCTCCGCCGTGACGAGCGGCTGAGCGTTGCCTGTTTTGTTGATTAGAACGTTGTTTGGATGATGCTCCCGCACGTGCAGTTTCCGTTTCTTCGAACCTTGCCCGGCTCCTGGAAGAGGCCGCCAGGTTCGCGGCTCATCACGGCGAAGCGTGGTGGCTACATTTGTTTGGGGTATTTGTTGTCAGAAAACCAGAGATCTTAGCCAGTCGGATGCCAGCCAGTGGCTTCCCCATGCGGCGATGATCGCCAGGCTCAGACCCGCCAGGCTAAGGATCGCCATTTCGGTGCCAACCAAGGTGATAATTGTAAATTGGCTGCATCCCAGTTTGTGCATCGTTCGCATTTCTGCTTCGCGAAGTCTAATAGACAGCAGCAGGACAAGTCCCAGCAGTAGAGCCGTAACAATGGCCGACATTAAAGAACTAATCCAGATAAGTCGTTCCACTCGAAATACAATGCTCAACAGGTCCTCGACAACTTTGGCTGGTTTGACGCACTGAGCGAGTTCGCTGCGATCTGACGCATATCGCCCCAGCAGCAGCGTCTGGTCTTTTCGACTGTGCGGAACAGCGATGATTGCGGACACAGGGAAGGTTGATTCGTCTCCATGAAAATGGAACGAATTCACGTTTTTTGCCGTGATTTCTGTGTACGGCAACACGGCTGCACTTGCTGTTACGGATTGATCAGTTTTGTCCAGCAGAATGTCCTGATCGACGTCAGCAGCGGTCAGGTCCTGATGGCCGTGTCCGATGCCGTCGATAATCCACGCGGTTTTGATGTCAACAAAAACGGCGTCGTCGTCGGGGGAGTGCGCTGGGGCCAGAACTCCAACGATGTTCATTCTTAATGGATAATCGCCAGCAAGGTTGAAGGCATTTTTCGGTGCGGAAAGTATTCGATCTCCGGGCTGCAGATTCATCTTTCTGGCGACGTTGCTGCCAACAACGCAATCACCCAAAATGGCCAGCCCTTCGCCGCTTTGTAATGACAGTTTTCGGAACTCAAAATATTCCACCGTGGTGCCTACAATGGGCACTCCATCGACGTTGTTTGTGGATTGAGTTCTATAAGCGATGTGAACCGGAATGGGAACCGCAAAGCCGGTTTCCTGAATGTAGGCCGCTTCGCTCATTGAAGTTAAATCGGGCGAGACCGAATCGAAGTACAGAGCGTGCAGAGCAAGGTCGATCTGGCTGCCGCGAGAACCGATAATCAGCGGTGTGGCATCGGCTCTTTTTACAATTTCGGCTTTAAATTGGTTCAGCAGCAAACGGACGGTTATCGGCAGCCATAGCGTCAGGGCCAGGCACAGCATGATCGTGATGGCTCGACCACGAAACCACCACAAAGAACGCGTTGCCAGGTAAAGTGCATTCGTGAAGTTCATGTTGACTCCTTCACATCGTGAGCGTCAACTTTGCCGACCGGCGTCAGAAACTGAGCGAAGTCTATCGTGTTGTCAAAGCGGCTAAGCAGCGAGTGGTCGTGAGTGACCATAATCAGAGTTGTGTTGTGCTGACGGACAGCGTCCAGCAGCAGTGTCATGATTTGTTCTGAAGTGACCGGGTCCAGATTTCCTGTGGGTTCATCGGCCAACAGGATAGAAGGGTTCGCCAACATCGCTCGGCAGATTGCAACTCGCTGCCGTTCTCCCTGCGACAATTTAGTGACCGGCTTCCGTTGATGACCTTCAAGGCCCACTGACGTCAACAGGCGTTCAGCTTTCAATCGCGTAGACCGGGAAATGCTCAGCACGTTTCCAATTCTGCATGGCAACAAGACGTTGTCCAAGACGTTCAGGTATTCGATGAGCTCGAAGTCCTGGAAAATGAGTCCGATTTTTTCCAAACGAAAGCTTCGGCGCTGTGCATCACTGAGTGAAGACACAAAGGAAGCGCCAACGGAGATCGATCCCGAGGTCGGCGTAAGAATTCCTGCTATCAGGTGCAGCAAAGTCGTCTTACCTGACCCGCTTGGTCCAACAACAGCGGTTGCCGTATTCTTCGCCAAGCTAAGTTGAGCAATTTCCAGGTCGAAGGTGCTGCCTGGGTAGGAAAAAAACAGTTGATCGATATTGATCATTTGATGTGTTGGTAGCCTTTCGTGGTTACTTGGGGGCACTATGTACGGCGAGTAACGATTTCGTCGTGTGAACGAAGTTCCAGTATTGTCTACCCACCAAGATGCGATCACTCCACAGTGATAACGCAAGTGTTGCGAAATCGTCTCATTCATGCTGTCGGTGGCGTTTGGAAATAACATCATTTTTCCCCATTTTCCAACCTGTCGCTACCAGAGTCTGAGATGAAGTCAAGTTTCGTCGAATCATGCCCCGAACTGTTGAACTCAAGATGTGATTTTGCTGTTTTAAGGTAGTTTTAAGGTAGTTTTAAGGTAGTTTTAAGGTAGTTTTAAGGTA
>CALFSX010000005.1 GCA_937916515.1 uncultured Planctomycetaceae bacterium
CGGTTCGTCCTGAGTCAGTTACGGCACACCTTCGGCGTTGGCGGAAACGTTACTGGCACGCCATCGATTTGACTACACTGGCGATAGGAGTCCCCCGAGGTCGAATATCCATATCTGGGCTCGGTTAGCGCGACTTACGTGTGTTTGTGGGTAAGGGACGGGAAGCAGAACAAGTCGCTACCAGATCACAGCTTCGTTACTGGTTGCGAAGGATTCTGTTTCGACGCCCGTTTTGTTCAGGACGTCGACAAACAGGTTGCACAGCGGTTTATTGTCGTCTCGGTCGTGAGCAATGAAGCGCCCGTGCTTATACCCGCCGCCTGCGAGAAGGATCGGCAGGTTCTTAGGGTCGTGGGCGTTGGCATTGCCGAGGTTGCTGCCGAACAAGACGGATGTCTGATCAAGTAGCCGCTGACCGGCTTCAGCAGGGCGTTTCAATTGGGCCAGGAAGCCGTCCAGGCACTTTAGGATTTCGGTTTCGATGATTTTCAGCTGCTGGATTTTTTCCGGGTCCTGACCGTGATGTGACAGGTTGTGATGCTCTGCCGAGACACCATCGATTTTGGGCACGACGCCATGATCCTGAATCACAATCGTCACGATGCGGGAAGAATCGGTCTGCAGAATCAGTGGAATGAGGTTTAGCAGTGTTCGCGTCCGGCCGGTCAGGTCTGACAGATCGGCAATGTCTTTCGGTCGTTCTGTGTCCACGGTGGGCTTAGGTCGTTCCAGCCACGCTTCTTCTTCCACCAGTTCCGTTTCCGCAGCGCGGATGGCGGCGAAATACTCATCCAGTTGATGACGGTCTGCTGCGCTGGCTTTTCCTTTGAGCGCTCTTGTCTGTTCAGCGACGGAATCCAAAATACTGCGGCCGTCTGCCAGCCGTTGGAGTTGTCGACGAACTTCCTGTCGGTTACCTGTCAGGAACAATTTCGCGAACACGGACGACGGTTTGTCCTGGGCAGGAATCATCACTCCATTGCTTGTGTACGACTGACTCTTCTGCGTATTGCTGCTGAGTGAAATCGACGGAAAACGTGTGACGTGTCCCAGTTGCGTGGCTGCAAACTGATCGACGGACACGGAGTTTTTGAATCCGGCAAGACCTGGGTTTCTGGCGGCAGACAACCACGTCATCTCAGTATCGTGTGGTTGCTTACCGTTTTGATCAGGATGTGACAAACCGGAAAACAGCGTGAAATCCTCGCGGTGATTCTTCAGTAAATCCAGGTACTCCGTGCTTTCGTAGTCGCTGCCTGGGGCATTAGGAAACAACGACGGCGGATGTAATCCGAGCGTATTGCAAATCATGACCATTCGTTTGGGCGATGCTACTACCTCCTGGCCAATCACTGCGTTCATAGATTCCAGCAGTGGAAGCGTGACCGCAATGCCAGACGCTTTCAGTGCAGTACGTCGTGAGAGGGGAGTGTGCATGAACTTAAGTCCTTTGTAGCGAAACTCGTCAAGAGTTTCGGCCGTTACGTTGTGCTATCAACGACGATCACGTCAGGCTTCCGCCGAAAGTCTTGACGACTTTCGCTACGCTATTCAACGATCTGTAAACAGTCGACTGGCGATGACCTGATGAATAAGAGTCCGCAGCGGATAACCGTCCTTCTGAGTCTCCCGCAATATTCTTTCAACAACTTCTCGATCGGCAAATACGACCTCACCGCCGGTTGAAAATGCTATCAATCTGAATATGAAATTTCTCGCGACCTGTTCAGTCGACTGTCGCAAATGTTTCTTGTAGTCGCGGATGCCTTTGAATCTTAAACCTTCTTCTGTCGTACCGGATGTGTCAACGCGAAGTCCGGGGTTATAGTCCTTGTGCAGGAACCGAAGTCCCGCGTTGAGTTCTCTTTTGATCCCTTTGCTGTTGCGGTAGCGATCGCGAAACGTTCCCACTGGATCAAAACACTCCAGTGCAAACCCCGGCGGATCAATGCGGCGATGGCAGACAGCACACGCTTCAACCGATTGATGTTTAAGCAGCGTTTCGCGAATGGTGGTGGCTCCGCGCGTATCGGGTTCGATCGAGCCAACGCTTGGTGGTGGCGGATTCGGCGGCAGTCCCAACAGATTAGTCAGCACAAAGTTGCCGCGTTTAACGGGAGTTGTGACTGTGCCGTTTGCCGTCACCTTGGCGATTGACGCGTGAGTCAGAATCCCCCCGCGAACGCTCATCGGATCAAGTGTGACCTTGCGCATTTTTTCGCCAGCAACGTTTTCGATGCCATAATGTTCAGCAAGCTTACGATTGAGGAACGTAAAGTCGGAATTGACCAGGTTTTCAACGCTGAGATTCTCTTCGATGAGGTGAGCGAAGAATTCACGAGTTTCCGCCAACATGGCTCGTCGCAGTACGTCGTCGTATTCAGGATATAAATACGCGTCGGGAGTCGTCGCGTCGATGCGGTCGAGTTCCAGCCACTGATCGAGGAAGTCGTGTACGAATCGTTCGCACTTGGGATCGTTTAGCATTCGATCGACCTGTTCGGTCAGCACATCGGCATCGCTTAATTTCCCATTGTCAGCCAGCCTCAGCAATTCGTCGTCAGGAAGGCTTCGCCAAAGGAAGTAGGACAGGCGGCTGGCAAGTGCCACGTCGTCCAGCTGCCCGGCCTCGCCGGCCTGGAACAGTAGTTGAGGCGACACCAGGATCGCTCGAAGGGGGATTCGGACTGACTGAACGAAATCACGCTTTTCATCGACGCTGAGTTTCGCAAGCTGCAGCAAACCGTCGATCTCTTCATCGCTCACGTTTCGCCGAAACGCTCGCGGGGCGAATTCTGAGACAATGCGTCGAACGTGTTCGAGCGGCGACTGAGCGAGTTCTGGTTCGAACGCGGAGCCCTGCTGAAAGAAATTCACAATTGCGCCGCGAGCCTTCCACTCCACGCCGAAAAATAACTTTCGTGTGCGTTCGGGAGGCCATGTCGTTTCCAAAGGGCCCTCGACCGTGACACGCCGAATTTTGACTCCTTCGCCACCGAATGTACTGGCCGGCTGTCCGTTGTAGATCACCTTGCCATCCGGTGCGGGCTCCAGTTCATCAGCACTGACGTAGATGTAGTCGTCTGGCCGAAGGAATTTCGTCGTCTCAAGTTCTCGATAGTCTTCCCCCGCAAGATCCCAGGCGGCAAACAATTCGCTGTCACCTTGTGTGTCGTTTTGAAGTTTGAGGCTGACCGTGATCGATGATCGTGGCTGATAGGCGGCCGCTTTGACTGTGATGCGGTATCGGCCCGCTACCGGGGGAATGAATCCGTTGACATCAGAACGAAAGACGAAGTTCTCACCCCGAAACGTCACCACATCCGTATCCGTCTTGAAGATCGTGCCGCCCCCGCGCCGCACCTCTCGGTCCACCCACATTTGAATGTAGCGCGAATTGAAATAGTCGATCTTCCGCTTCGCCATTGGGGGCTTCTTCCCCAATTGAATCGCTTCATCCAGCGCCAGATCCGCCGCCGTCAGCAGACCGCGTACATGAACGCTCGACATTTCCTGAGTCGCCGCGACCACATCGAACGCACCGGACTCATTTTCCGGGGGAAGATACTTCGCCAGATCACCGCCAATTCCCAGAAGGTCGTGAAGCGTGTTTTCGTATTCTGTTCGAGTCAGCCGCCGTGAAGGAACTCGGCCCGCCGTCTGCTGAACGGCAAGACTGGTGTCGTGCAATCGCTTCTTCAGCGAAGCAACAGCGTTGGCCAGAAGCTGCTTGTCCGGGCGGGGCTCGGAAGCCGGAGGCATTTCGCCGCGTTCGATTCGGTCATAGATCGATTCCCAGACACGAAACGTCTCGGCGTCACTGAGTTCATCGCCGAGAGCAGCAAAGTTCAGCCGCGTTTCTGTGTTTTCGTCATGACACTGAATGCAGGCGGCATCAATCAGCGGCTGCATCGCTGTGACAAATTCTTCAGGCTGCGCATGCAGTGGTACTGCGAGGCAGAGCAGAAGCACGAGAGTCTGTAGTCCTTTCATTTTGCTGATGCGCTCGCGGTTTGGGACGCAGAGGCCTGAATGAATGCCAGCAGGTCGAAGATCTCTTCGACGGAGAATGTGTCCAGCAGTCCGGTGGGCATCGTCGATACGTCTGCGATCTTGCGTTCCTCGATCGATGACTGCTTGATCGTTTCGATCTTGTCAGGTTTAAGCAAATTCGGCACCAGACGGACAACGTCGGCGGTTTCTTCGATCACCAGTCCGGTTCTTATGCGTCCGTCATCGCCGACGATCATCTGCGTTTGGAACTCCTTGTGAATCTCAGCGGATGGCTTCACGATCTGCTGCAGCAATTTGCCGCCCCGGAATCGTTTGGTCACTTCCGACAGATCGGGGCCAAGCGTCGCCTGGCTACCACCGATCTTGTGGCAACGGCTACAAGTCGCTTGTTCAAAAATCATTTTGCCTCGTTCAATTGATCGCCCGCTCAACTGATCCGGCGCTGGACCAAAGTTGTGATGCTGCCACTTTTTGATAAAGCGTCGCTTCACTGGCATGTCGTTGTTGTTGATGATGTAGTCGATGATCTTCACATAGAACTGCCCGTCGTTTTTGCGGTCCGGGTGAGTCTGTCGGAACTCGTGCCACAATGAACCCGCGAGGCTGCGTTTGTGTTTTGGGAAGGCGGCCAGGCGTGAGTCGACCCACTTTTGGTGAGGCATCTTTTTATACGCATCGGGTAGTGGATTGACGTCGATTCTCGCGAATAGTTTCTCTCGCTCGGAATCCATCTTGCGTTCTACCTTCGGAGCGGTGGCAAGGTTGCCGATGTCGTGAGTTCCTTCGTAGTGTTCTGGAGCCAACTTGATTCCGCCGCCCGACGGCAGAGTCTTAGGCAATGAAATGCGAATCACGGCACCGACACCGCGTTCCATATGCCGAGCCGGTCCGGACGTGCTGGTCCAGACGTTGCCGTCGTCGTCGAATTCGATTTCGCGTGTGTACGAAACGCGTGTCGGCAATCGGAACTCGACCAATGTCTCTGTTTCTGGATCGAAGCGGTTAATCGTGTCGTTGCCGGTTCCACAGATCCATACGATGCCGTCTTTGTCTACGTTCAACGCGTAAGGAATCTGATTTTCGGCGTCCGGCAATTCGTAAACCGTCCAGTACTCGGTGTTGGGATCGAACTTACCGAACACGCCCGAGCCGAAGCCCGGAACCCAGACCATACCGTCGGGGGCAACGTGCAAACGACGCGGGCCGCGAAACGGTGGGTTCCATTCGGTGATGTCGCCATCGTCCTTCGTGGGATCGATGCGGCCGATACGATTTCCGTTCAGTTTTGAGTACCAAATCATGCCGTCGATCGGCGAGAAATCGATCCCATAGGGTGTGATCCCTCGTGACTCGCCACGCCCCGCTCCGACCGCCTGACCAGCGCTGAGCAGCTTGTATTCTTTCACCACGTGTGTGTCGGGGTGCAGCGAAAAGCAGGAATTGGAACCAGCATCCGTGTACCAGATTAGCCCTTCGGGATCTTTGGGGTTGATTCGCAGAGTGTGTGGATAGGCGCCCCGTTTCTTTGGCGCTTCGGCGCTGCTGTATACGTCAAACTTACCCGTTTCGATGTCGTAGCGAGCCATGTGGCCGCTGGCACACATCGTCGTCCACAGACTGCCGTCATTTGCAGTTTCAATGGAATGTGGTGCATAGGCACCGCGCGGAAACTTGATAGCTGTCTGTTCGCCGGTTTTGGAATTCAATGCGATCATCCGACCTCGACTGATGTTGACCGCGTAGATAAGCCCGTCAGGACCGATTTCCAAATCATGAAAGGAACCTTCCAGCGGTTTGTCCATTTCCCACGACGTAATCGTGGCCGAGGTCGACATTCCTGTGGGCGCCGGTGGCGGAACAAATGTGGGCCATTTGTCTACCGCGTCATCTTTGTAAGTGTTCATCAAACGATCGATGATGGTGTCCTGCGTGTGCGGATACAGCCCGCCAAACCCATCCATCCGCCGCAACATCGTTTCCCAGTCGACCGGTTTCTCCGGAGTGCGAAACCCAAGCGTCCCAACCTGGTGACAATACGAACAATTCATCTTGAAGTTCAGCTTGTCTCGCGGGTTGTCGAACGCGAGCATGTCGAACGCGCTGCTGGCTGGTCGCTGCAATTCCAGTTCTTCGCCAACGGCCGGACGAGTCTTCACAACCAGATCGCTGCTGCCGATCGCCACATCGCTGACCCATTCATCCGCGAGCCCCTGTAAGCGAGTCCGTACATTGTGCTTAACGCTTCGCAGGCCCTCAATCTTGAAGGAACCGTCCTTCTGGCTGAACACAGAGGTCCACTTTCGATGTTCGTCGTCAATGGCCGAAACCATGACGCCTTCGACCGGCTGATCATCTTTGTCGACGACTTTCCCGCGAATGTCATCCGCGGTGGAAGTCTGCGTTATGAAGAGGAAAAGCACCAAATACAGGATGCGTGAAGTCGTCATATGTCTCTCACAAAAAAACAAGGCTGCTTTAGCTGTTCAATACCGCCAGAAAATTCAGATCGTGGACATCAATTCCTGCTGCATGACGTCAATTCGTCGCGTCTTTGCCTTTGAAGGCGTAAAGCCGCGAATGAGTTCTCACGTATAGCGTGTCGTCTGCAATTGCGGGTGTCGCATAAACGCCTTCGTTCATCTGATTGACTTTCAACAATTTCGGCTTCGGTCCCAGCCCCACAACGCTGATACGGCCGTCGCCCGAGAAGGTTAGCAGTCGGTTTCCCGCAATCAGCGGCGAAGCGTAATGAGTACCGCTGCCACCGGTTCGGATTCTGTACACACGTTCGCCAGTCTCTCGATTAAGACACGTGAGCACGCCGCCGTTCTTAACAAAATAGACATAATCTCCGGCACACAACGGCGAGGGTACTTCAGGGATGCCCTGCGTGGCCAGGGTTCGGATCTGTGTCGCTTCAAGCACGCCTTCGCTGTCGAGAGGAATCGAAAGAATTCCGTGAGCCGTATAGCCGGACCGAAACTTTTCCACACCACGCAGATGGTTCGTCCATTCGTCTTTCCGAATTGCTCCATCTTTGTCGTGATCTGCGGATTTAAAACGAACCGTCGCGCCGTTCATCGGAGCCTCAGCACCATCAGGCCGGTGAAAGATCCACAGCTGCGGGAACTCTTCCTTGTTCACTGAACCATTTCCGTCCTGGTCGTGCTCTGCGAGCAACTTTTCGAAGTCGGGGAGCGGCGGTCGCAATGACGGCTCCCCCATCTTGTTCCATGCAGCAACAATCACTTTATTTCCCACAAGGACCGGTGTACTGGTGGCTGTGGTCGCACAGCGTGCGATCCACTTCCGCTTACCAGTTGCGACGTCAAACGCCTGAACCGCACGTGCGCTGTGGACGATCACTCGGTCATCGGAAACGATCGGCACAGCCGTGCAGGCCATTTCTCCTGTGAACTTCTCCTGTTGAGGAACCTTCCACAATTCCTCGCCACTATGCTTGTCCACGGCGAGCAAATAGTGGTCGACGTAGTTTCCCCGATAAAGAAACACACGTTCGCCAACGATGATTGGCGACGTCGCATTTCCGCCAAACGACTTCGCCAGCGGCATCGGTATCTCCCACAGTTTCTCACCAGCGACGTCAAAACAAATCAGGCCAAACGAACCAAAGTAGGCAACCACTCGTTCGCCGTCACTTGCTGGAGTACTGCTGGCTGGATTGAATGACGGGTGGCCCTTTTCGATTGCATCCGCCGAAACATTTTGGCTCCAGCGAGTTTCTCCGGTCACACGCTCCAGGCAGACAACGGCCAGCTGTTTCCTGGTCGCATCAAATGTGGTGAGATAAACAGAATCTCCTGCCACGCACGGTGCACTGTGCCCGCTGGCGACAGATACGCTCCACAGTTCATTAATCCCCGGACCAAATGCGTCCGGCACTGAGTCGTTCGCTGCAATGCCTGACGAATTGATTCCACGAAATTGTGGCCAGTCTGCTGCAGGTGCGGCGCTGCAACACAGAAACGACAGGACAGCGAGGCATAATGCACATCTCACACTTATCATTCAACTATTCCCTGATAGACGGACGGAAGTGCGGAGCATTCGTTTTCGGAAGATGGCTCTTCAGCGTTTTCTTTGCGTCAGCATACTGTGGGTCGTCTGCCAAATTCTTCCACTGATAGGGATCAGCTGCCACGTCGTAGAGTTCTTCGCCTCCGTCTTGATAGTGAATGTAATGATACTCGCGACTTCTCACGGCGTGGTTGGTGCCATGCCAGTGAGGCGAATGCGTAATCACGGCCGGCCATGGCCAATCGGCATCAGGATTCATCACAAACAACACGACCGCTATCGCGATAATCCCGAATCCAAAATGTCGATAGACCATGATTTGTCACACTCTTCCATTTGGCGGCCGTCAACACACTGTCTTTTGCAGGGCCATGCGGCTAACCCACCAGTATCCAGAATTACAGTTTCGGTTCACCATCGCTGAGTTCTGATGCGGTGAGTTCCATTCGCCCTTTGATTTTCGCACCATCTTTCATTTCGGCTTCTTCGAAAGTGACGGTGCCGCCGAGCATAATCGTCTTCGTGCCTGGAGCACCAAAGATGCCGTCGATGATCATGCCGCCAATTTCTACAGGCTTCTGCTTTGTCGGATGAAATTTCTCAATGGAAAGCCCCGTCCCCACGATGATGTTATGGCCGTTTGATTTTCGCGTGCCCAGAAAAACGATGGCTGGCGGTTTCGCCTTTCCTGCGGGAACGGGCGGCCACTTCGCGTGCTCTGCATAGACGCTTACTTCAGATAGCTCCACGCGTTCGCCGTCCAGTTCAAGGACAAGCTGAGCCTTTCCAAGCTTCTTTGTGTTCGCGGGAGTTGCGTCGTACCACATTGTTTCGAATGACGCGACGACGCGGCCTACTTCCTTGAAGTACGCTGGCCGCCGTGCCGCTGACTTCAGTTCGACAGGCCCATTCTTCATCTCCGCGTTCAACCGTTTACGCCGAGCATTAACGAAGTTTCGTATGCTGTTGACAGCCCCTTTAAACTTCGGGTTGTCTTTGCGGATGTGATCTTTCAGCAAAGCTTCCATGCGGTCGACTTCGGCAACAAGTTCTTTTTCGTTCCAGTGAGTGTCAAGCAGTTCGGCCACTGTCTTGTGGTAGAGCTGTTGTACTTCGGGTGTGCGATACAGCTTGTTGGGCAATAGCGCTCGGTTGTAAACAAACTGGGGCTGAATGAGGTACGGCGGAAGAGGCATGTGTTCGGTAAAGAGCGCGTCGGCGCCCCATGGGATGAAATACAGCTTCGCGTTCGCCGGGCTTTGGTAGACGAAAAAATTGTTTTGATCGTTGGTGTATCCATCCCAGAAACCGAGCAGGCTTTCGGTCGCCCAGTATTTCACGAATGCGTCGAGGTCGATAATGGATCGCAACGTCTTCAGGTCCGGCTCATCGCCAGTCATGGCTTCGGCAACCGTCTCAATTGGTTTCCGCTTCGCCGCACTGTTCTTCCTCTCAAACTTATCCACGTAGTCCGGATAGAAATCGGTGATTGTCCCTTCGTAAAGGGCTCCGGAGCCGTCGCCGAATCCGCGTTTCAACATGGGCGTCTTGATGGATTCGACATTTGAATAGATTCCAAGGTATTCGCCGTTAACCGTCACCTTCGCCAGGTTGCATCGGGAAGCGAACGTTCCTGAAGCGTTGAAGAATCGATAGCCGAGATACTGACTGAGCCGCGACGAATCCTGCTTGTTGTTATTGAGCGTCAGGCGATCCAATCCTGCGACCGGCGATTGCTTCCGGTACTTGTCGAATTTGAGTTTCAGAGACGGCCGGTGTTCGTCCAGTGACCCCAGGAAACCCTTTTTCCGAATGCCGACGTCTTCAACCAACACGCCGTCGATCGTGACATCTGCCTTCACATACGTGTATGGAGAATCCTGCAGTTCTCGGGACAGCGCTTCCGTAAGAGATCGTCCCTGTATCCGCAGTGTGTCCCAGTCGTCTTCCGCGACCGAGATCTTCACTTCCACAAGGTGGTACGGCGCGAACAGTTCATCTGCTGACAACGGAGGCGCGTCGACAGACGCTGTGTCACAACACAACAGCGCGGCGAATAGTGAGCATGCCGTAACAATTGCAGTCCGAAATCTGGTTGTTTGCATTTCTTCATTCCTTCTGTCTTTGTCGAGAATCATTCTCAAAGACGTGTTCGTTTTCTGAGGCGGTCGGCGTTTGCAATTCAGGCTTCCGCCGTACACTTGTGCGGCACAGTTGCGTGAAAAGACTGGGCCTGCGTTATTCGTTCATGATGCCGGACGTATCCATGACGGTCGCCTTGATGATGAGTTCGCGGAATCGTTCGTTGGAGACGTCTTCCAGCAGCGTCAGAAACGAAGCGACATTCCCGATGTCGCGGTCGCTCAATTTTAAGGCGGCATAAGCGTTGTTGCTATCGTTGGGTGATGCAGATATTTTCTCTCGAATGATCTGTTCAGTGGCGATTCTGCGATTTGACAGATTCCGCAGTGAGGGTGCTGGATTCGCGGCCTTTGCCGTCACTTGGGATGGGCCATCCGAAAAGCCGGGCAACGTATGGCATGCGATGCAGTTTCCGACGCTTTGGTCTCCTTCCGTTCGAATAAATGCCTTAAACCCTTCGTAGGCGGCAAGTGTCATTCCCGGCGGAGCCTTCAGGAGAATTCGGCCTTCCTGATTCGCAAGAAGACTGAAGATGCGGCCCGAGAAATCAGCCGTCGACTCACCGTCTTCTGGTTCGTCGGGAATACGATTGATATAGGTAAAGGCGTCGAAGACAGACCGCTTTGTTGACGCAAGTCGATGGATGCGTGTCTTTTCTTCCATCGATTTGCCAGCCTTATCGTCAGCGGCAGCAACGGATGCGTCTTCAATGCAGTACAACCATTTTCGTCCGCGAAGAAAAAGCTGACTTCCAGCCATAGCCGGTGATGCGTTGATTTCATCGTCGAGTTTGTTGTTCGCCAGCACTTCGAATTCTCTCGAACGCTTCAGCACAACCGTTGCGCCATTTCTGCCCGTGAAGTAGATTCGACCAGCAGCACCAACGGGCGACGAGTACAGATTGCTGATTCCAGGCAGACGCGTTCGGTCGAGTACCGTGCCTCCGGTTTGCGAATCAACTACGGTCAGGATCCCTTGGTTGGATTGAGTGTGGTACAGCAGTCCGTCGTACAGCACAGGTGACGGCACATACGGCGTGCCTTTGTCGCGAGTCCAGGCGATGCTTTCGGATTCGGAAATGTCGCCTTTGGAATCAAGGGGAACTGCCATCAGCGAATGACCTTCATAGCCGCTCATGCACAGCACCAATTGGCCATCGACGACCGGGCATGGCGTGCAGTTTCCGGTTAGGCCTTTGCATTGCCAGATGATTTCTCCAGTGGCCAGATCGTAGCTACGGATCATCTTCGAAGCAGTCGTGATGACTTGAGTTGCACCGTTGTGTTCGATCACTCGTGGAGTGGACCACGCGTTCGGTTCGTCACGATCCTTTTTCCACACCGTTTCGCCATCTGCTGCATTCAGCACTTCGATGGTCGACTGCCGGGCCTGGTCTCGGACGATGATCAGACGATCATTGTGGATCACAGGCGAACAACCTTCGCCCAGACTGGCTCCGATGTACGCTTTGCCGAGATCTCGCTGCCAGAGTTTCTTTCCGTCAAGATCGTAGCAGTACAACCCTGCCGAACCGAACCAGCAATACAGTCGCTTTCCATCCGTGGTGGGGGAAGCGGAAGCGAAGTCGGCGTCCCGATGTGTTCCTTCATGCGGAACATGTTCGCTAGCGGTTTGTCGCCAGAGTCCGGCGCCCGTGTTTCTGTTGAGACAAACGACGTCGAACTTATAGAACGTATTTGGGTATTTGATACCGAACACCCGGTCCGGCTGATCTTCCGGTTTCGGCAATGCCGGATCAACTCGCCCTGTATCGATCGCCGTCAGCACAAAAACTTTGCCGCCCCAAACAATCGGCGTCGCGTTGCCTTGTCCTTCAACCGCAACCTTCCATTTGATGTTGCGATCTTCGCTCCATTCAAGCGGCGGATTGGCCGTGCGGCTGACACCCGTCACTTCGGGACCACGCCAGTGATGCCAGTTGTTGCCACCACGATCGATCGGGCCCACGTTGACCGGATCCGGAGTGTCACGCAATGGGGGAACGGGGCCGGCTTCGCCAATACGCTCCGTAACACGAGCGGGCTTCTTCATCGGCTTCGCGCTCGGCTTCTTTTGCGGAGCTCCATCAGTCGCGACAAATTCCAGAATCCGAACAAAGGACGCTCCCACGTTCTTCATCTTTGGTTCGAGCCGCCGTTTGTCCTTCCACATCCGTCCCAGTCGACCGCGCTGCTGTTCAGTCATACCCGCCATTCGTTTGTCGACGTACTCTTGATGAGTGCTGCCGTGATAACTCTCCGGCAGATCTGTGGTTTCGATCTTTGCCAGGAGTTTGCGGAGTTCCGCGTCGGCGGCGTTCTCATCGGGCGACGGTCGCGCGGCGGTGGGTATTGCCGATCGTTTTGCAGTCGTTAGGTTCGGCTCTGACTTTGGGCTCCACAGCGGACCTTCTTTGAGCACATTCCCGTTGACCTTCAGCGCATGTGCCTTCAGTCTCGCAAGAATCTCTGGCTGGTCCTTCGCAAGATTCTTCTTCTGGTTCGGATCCGCCGACAGGTCGTAGAGTTCCCAACGCGAGATGCCGCCGGAACCTTCTTTGATGATCGACGTCCATGACTCCTGGAATGCATTCAGGTGGACAAACTCGTTCCGCAGCTTGAGCCAGTCGGGGCGTTTCGATTCTGAGTTCCAGCACTGATGTAACAGTTCCCCCTGAGTCAGCTTTCGGTCGAGTTCCTGTTCCATGATGACCCGCATCTTTTTCATCACGGCCGCAATGGTTTCCTGATCCTTGGGGAATTCGTTGGCGCGAAACCCGACCAGCGAATAGTCGTTATCGCGAACACCAACAACCGGCTGCGAGCACGGTGAATGCCAGGTGATCGGTTGCGTCCGTCGTTCTTCATCAGAGTCCCCCGACCACAACGACGACAGATCCAGGCCGTCGAGCTGAACGCCTTTTGGTTTGTCGACTTCACACAATCCACACAGTGTCGGCAGCAGGTCGATGTGACCGGCTGGGGTATTCAACACGCCACCGGCCGGAATCTGCTTCGGCCATGAGACAATGCCGGGAACGCGCAGTCCTCCTTCGTAAAGAGACCCCTTGCTTCCTTTTAGATCGCCGTTGCGTTCGGGGCGATAGCTGCCGTGATCGGATGTGTACACGATGATTGTGTTGTCGGCCACGCCGAGTTTCTCAAGCTTCTTCAGCAGACGACCGATGGCTCGATCTGTGTTATCAATTGTCGCAGAATAGATTGCCGCCTGATCATTCGGCTTTCCATACTCGCTGACAATTTCTGCCGGCGCTGCCAGCGGGGCATGAGGTTCGTGGAACCAGATGTTCAGAAAGAACGGCTTGTCTTCACCGTGCTGTGTGTCCAGCCATGAAATGGCCTCGTCGACGACGAGCTGGCATGCGTAACCTTTCAATTCGCCGACCCGTTCTCGGTTCTTCCAGAAGTTCCTCGGATCACGATGGCTGGGCGCTGAATTCAGGTCGGTGGCGAACCAATAGTCGAAACCATGTTCATCCACCCAAGGTTTGTCGCGGCCGCGAAACGGAGTCCCCAGGTGCCACTTACCGATATGAGCAGTGTCGTATCCATTTTTCTTCAGAATCTCTGCGAGCGTCACTTCGCTGCGGAGCAGATGCATGTCGTGCAGGTGATCCTGTATCACGGTGTAGACGCCGGTCCGCACATGGTGTCGTCCGGTCAGCAGCGTAGCCCGCGCGGTCGAACAAACGGGAGCTCCCGAATAGAAGTTGGTGAGACGAACGCCGGAGGCGGCAAGCTCGTCCAGGTTCGGCGTTTTGACGGGGCCGCCATAGCAGCCGATGTCTTTCGATCCAAGATCATCGGCAAGCAATATGACAATGTTTGGTCGAGCGGCCGTTGCCAGCGGCGTAAAAATCAGCAACAGCGTGCAGGCTGCAGCGCATCGCAGATGAAGTCGGAAGAGATATTTCATGGCGTGGAATCCATTTCTTTGATAACTCGAAAACCCGCAACAAACTCAGGGCGGTATCCAACTCGGCCATAACTATTGCGACTTGCTGAACGAAGATTTACAGCGTTGTCGGCAAATCCGCCACCCCGCCACGCATGCTGCCGCCCCTTGCCCGGTCCCTGTGGGTCTGTGACGACGTCGTTTTCTGATTGCTTGATACGATCCGCATACGAACCGTGGAAGTCGGAACACCACTCATACACATTGCCGTGCATGTCGTAGAGACTCCACGCATTGGGAAGTTTCTGGCCAGCGGCGTGAGCATACTGTTCGCTCTGTTGATAGGCGTTTTGATCGAACCAGGCGTATTGGTCAAGTAGGAAAACATCGTCTCCGAATGTAAACGCTGTTGCCGTGCCCGACCGACAGGCGTATTCCCATTCCGCTTCGGTCGGAAGTCGGTACACGGCATTTTCGAGTTTGCTAAGTTTGCTGCAGAATTCGACTGCGTTGTCCCAATTGATGTACGAGGCGGCGACGTTCTTGCCTTCGGTCGTAAGCGGCTGCCCCTTCCACGGTGTCTCACCCATTACTTTTTCGTACTGCCCCTGAGTCACTTCGCACATGCCGATGAAGAATGGCTTAGTGATGAGAACTTTGTGCTGCGGGTGTTCGCCTTCGGAACCCGGCGGTGCTTCCTTCTTCTTCGTTTCCTTCTTTCCGTCGACTACTTTTGATTCGGCAGTGCCCATCAAGAATTCGCCAGCCGGAATGGGAATCAGCGATATTCCAACACTGTTTGCAACGGGCTCCGCGACTTCCAATTGTTCGGCGGACATTTGCTTCTTCACCGAATACAGATCCGGCAGGCTGGATCCACATCCTGAGGCGGCTGACATCAATAGACCCGCGAGCAGTGCGCGCGTAGTGAAATACCGGAAAGGCCTCGAAGCCGTAGCGAAACTGTTGGAAAGTTTCGGCAGTCCACATAAAATGCTGCCGAAAGTCTTGACGACTTTCGCTACGCACAGCGGGCGATCTTGCTTCTGAGGCAGGTCGATGTTCCAGTTGGCATCAATATTCACCGACGACCTCCCCGCCGTTTCGAGTGTGAATCTTCTGCCACACCCCGCGCTGACTGACCGGCCCGCAGCCGCTGGGGTTCTTTGAAAAGTCTATGTTTTCACTGACGAATCGCACCGAACCGTCCGCCAGCAACGCCAGAATTCCTCCGGTGTGCAGGCTGCGTGCGGTCATCTGGCCGGTTGAAGTGCTGTCGAAGCAGCCCATCGGCGGTACGCCAAGCAACCCGGCAACGGCACAGTTTTCCATGTCGTCGGACTGCGGTTCTTTGCTGTTCGGAGCACTCGCGTCGTTGAACATTGCCGCCGTTCCGGAACCGAGCCCCGGCATGGCCCAGCATCCACGTAGGTCACGTTCGTTCAGTCCTCCTCGCAGTTCATCGACCGCCACTGTATTCGACGTGCCATCGGTGATGTCTCGCATGCGGACCACATGATTCGCCGCACCAAGACCACCGCCGTCGCCGACTCCATGACTGCAAGGCGAAACGTTCAGCCCGTAGTTACCACGAGCCCAGCCGCCGCCTGCATAGCTGCAGTGAGCGCCGTCGCTCTGCGGATCGGTCGGACATTTGAACACGGAAAGTTCTTCGGAGCGACCTGGATTCTGGTTGGCGGGAATATCGAAATCCCATTGTCCGTAGAGATTGGCTTGTTCCAACTGAGGCAGCAGTAACACCAGCCAGTTGGCTCCTTTGTCAGGATCAGCGATTCTCGTCAGATCTCCCGTTCGGTGAATGAAGAACGGAGGAAACGAACGGTGAACATCGTGATAGTTGTGCATGGCAATACCGATCTGTTTCAGGTTGCTTTTGCACTGAGTCCGTCGGGCGGCTTCACGAGCCTGCTGAACGGCGGGAAGCAAGAGTGCGATGAGGATGGCGATGATCGCGATCACCACCAGAAGCTCAATGAGCGTAAAGGCTCGTTTGTGTCGAAGCATGGGGAGGCTTTCGAAGGCGGGATGATTGGGAGGGAAGGAAGTTATGAAAATGTGTGCGGGTTGGTAGTTATGTTTGGGTGTAGCGAAACTCGTCAAGAGTTTCGGCCACTGGAGCAGGCTCCGATCAATGCCGAAAGTCTTGACGACTTTCGCTACTCATTAAATGAGTTGGTGTTCCGAATAATCAAGGTTGGCGTTCACGCGGAAGCAATTCCACCTTCGTCAATTCAAGTCCCGCAGACGATTCGGTATGAGTAAACGCCCAGACTCCGGTCAGCACCAGACCATCCGGACGCGGCGCGAGTTCGTCTCGCTTGTCCCACACGGCTGGGTCGACCGTGAAGTTCGTGAGTTCATAGACCTCTTCGAAAACACCGGCTTCATTTCGTTCAGCCGGTGGTTGCTGGTCATGCAGGTCACCGCGAAACATGCCGGCGAATTCGCCGTTTGGATGAGCGACTCGAATCCCAAAGTGCACTGCTGCATCGTGCTGAAGCCGTCCCTTCACGAGGAAGCGAGATCCCGACTCGATGACAACAGGAGATCCGTCGGAACGGTCCACCGAAATCCCAGCCAGATGCAATGTGACATGAGGGGCACCGGGCGGAACCAGCGGAATGGCTTTTACGGAAGCAGGACTGTCGTTGGTCGCCGGTTGCCACTTGCCATAGCATTCACGCTTGTTCTGAAAGTCTGTTCTCCATTCGTTGACTGATTGCGAAACACGTTCGGGAGTCAATTCTCGTTCACCATCGGCGACCGAGAGGTGTTCGGCCGGAACATCCACTTCACTACCATCGCTCAATCGACGAATTCGCACCTTACCTTCTCTAACATTGAGTGCCGTTGACGTGAGTTCGGCCTCGACGTCAAATTGAGTGCCAAGCACCTTCAGCAGTGCGGTGCGAGTGTGAACAAGCATGGGGCGATCTTGGGGTTGAGGCATCACATCAGCCGACAGGCGTCCTTCTCGCAGCCGAAGTATCTTCTGACCGGAGTCCGCAAACGTCAGCATCGACGTGCCCGAAATCATCACCGTTGATTTGTCGTTAAACTGTAGTTCGAACCAAGAATCCGGGGCCATGCCTTCGATAGTGCCTCCGGCAAGTTCTGTCCCGATGGAGATATCTCGCACAATTTGCCCGCGGTCGCCGGTCCAGATGAGAGCTCCACTCAAGCCCGTGATACGAGCGATTGACGAATCCGCTTCGTTGGTGGCAGCGATTTCGTTCATCCGACCACTGCGTTCACGGATGAGCAGTGCGGTCAGGCCGATAATAACAACCGTTGACAGGACCAACAGACTCCGAAGAAGCCGCTGGCCTCTGCTTCGCTGCCCATCACCAGGTCGCGACGCATGCGATTTTTCGATTTCGGGCTTCTGATCCTTCACTTGAAGGAATCCGGACAATTCGGTTTCCCACCGAACAACCTCCACGAAGGCCTTCCTGGCATCCGGTCGACTGTCCAGCAATTCGGCAAGCTGCCCCTGCTCCGACTCGTTTAGATCACCTCGCAAATGCCGGTCAATCAGGTCATTCAATACTTCGTCGCGATTGTTGTCGGTCATTGTGTCGCCTCCAGTCGGGCTTCCACACAGGATTTTACGTGTTGTTTTGCGCGAAACAGGGCTTTCCGCACCGCTTCAATGGTCATCTGCAACCGATCTCCGATCTGCGGATAGCTGAGCTGATCAACGAACCTGGCGTTCAGTAAACGTCTGCCTCGATCAGTCAACTCTTCAAAGCAATGAGCCAGCGCCTCGTGGCGAAGACCATTCTGATGATGATCCGATGTTGTTTGAAACTCTTCAAACGCGGCATCGACAGCATCGTCCAGCAATCGCTCAACCAGACTGCGTTCTTTTCCGTGCAACTGCCTGGCTCGCAGCACTTCGATTCGCACCATGGCTCTACACCACGCCAGCACAGACGTACCCTCTTCGAACTGGTCATGTTTCTTAACAACGACCAGCATCGCTTCCTGCACAGCGTCTTCTGCGGCCGCCAGATTGCCCAATAAAGACCACGCATAGGCCACGAGTTCTGACCGACAATCGAATGCCGCTTTCAAAATGCGATCACGGCTGTTGTCTGAATCACTCATTTCACGTTGCCGTTAAAGTTCTGGGAGCTGTAAGAGCCGCAGTGTTTGCCGAATAGTTTACGAAATTGACTGTCGTTTTTTGGTCGCCTTTCGCTCCGCGAAAGAACGTTCTCCTCGCACTCGTTCGCGGAGCGAAAGGCGACCATCAACAGATGTGTCGCACCAAGAGCAGCCCTCGATCTCCTGTTCCGTCATGCCTTACAGTCTACGCGGAAGATTTCGTGGACAGTCATTTTCAGAGAAACAGACGAATCTTACACTTTTGAGCCGCCAATACGGCGAACCGAGGTCCGGAAATACCGATTGGGAAAGCTGCACGCAGGGCCGGTACGACTGTTAATGCCGGTCAATGTGGAGCAACGATAAGAACTGTGGAGAAACCAGGTGGACTCGACATGAACTAATCAAAGTCGCAGATCAGCCTAAAGATTGACTGCCATCGCGGTGATCCACTATGCGCGTGTTTAACTCAGGCCACCTTGCAAACACCGTCTATGGAGCTTCCATAGTCGCGGCACTAATCGCTGGCTGCAGCCAGACGGAACATCGACTGGCAGCGGACCGCGAAGCGTATTGCACCATTGCCGAACGGAATCATGATCCGCGATGGTCGGCGGCCAACTTCGGCATCGACATGGATCCTCGGAGCCGTTACTTCGATGCATACGACCCCGACTGCTCGCCGATACCGATGGATGATCCGGCGTCGCACCGATACATGCACTGTG
>CALFSX010000006.1 GCA_937916515.1 uncultured Planctomycetaceae bacterium
TCGGTCGAACGCGGGCGGCCGACACGAAGTCCGTGACCTTCGACGGCACGGCTGTGGAAGGCCTGGCCGGTTTGCGAGATTATCTGGCCAACCAGCGTCGAGCCGATTTCCTCCGGCAGTTCAGTCGCAAACTGCTCGGCTACTCACTGGGGCGAAGCGCGCAACTGTCCGACCAACCGTTGATCGACAACATCTCCAAAACGGAAGGTGGTCATGTCGGCAAGATGATCGAGCAAATCGTTCTCAGTCCTCAGTTCCGTGAGATTCGCGGCACCGGGCAATAAGGAAATTTTCTAGTACGACGGACTTCCAGTCCGTCGTTTCCAATCGGGCCAGAATCGCGACGGACTGGAAGTCCGTCGTACCAAGCAACGAACATCCACTTCTTTAACCACTTCCGGAGCACTCAACATGAATCAGCATCACTTCTCGCGGCGAACATTCCTGCACGGTCTTGGGGTTTCAATGGCGCTCCCCTGGATGGAATCGCTGCGCGTCTGGGGCGATGAGACGAACTCATCCAAGGTCGCCAGCCACGCACCGATCCGATTGTGCGTGACCTTCTCCGGCAATGGCTTTCATTCAAAAGAGTGGTGGTCCAAGGGGGAAGGCCGCAATATGGAACTCGGCCAGGTCCTGCAGCCGCTGGCTGACTTTCGCGAGAAGCTGGTCTTCGTGCGCGGGCTGTATCACGAGGAAGCTCGCAAGGGGAACATCCACAGTTCGCAGACCGGCAACATGCTCTCCGGTGCTCCGATCGCCAGCGGCGGCGAGATCCGCTCAGGGACTAGCTTCGATCAGGTCATCGCTCAGACCTATGGCCGCAGCACCAAAGTCCCGAGTCTGGTTCTGGCCTGCGAGACCTCGAATCCCTCTGTGCATAAAAATTACAGCATGCTCTACAGCTCTCACATCTCGTGGAGCTCCCCGACAACTCCGACACCGCTCGAACTGTATCCCGCGCTGGCCTTTGATCGGCTCTTCAAGGATGCGTCGTCGCCCGAGGATCAAAGCGTGCTTGATGCGGTGCTGGCCGATGCCGAAGACCTGCGTCGCAAGATCAGCCTGGGCGATCAACAGAAGCTGGACGAGTACCTCGACAGCGTTCGCGAAATTGAAATCCGCATCGCGAATGCCGACAAACGTGGCGAATTGCAGGGTTGGAAGCCAACTCTCGACAAACCGAACATCCAACGCCCGGCGGACGGGATTCCGCAGGATATCGCCGAGCACATGAAACTGATGATCGATATTCTCGTCCTCGGTTTTCAGACCGACACAACGCGCGTGGCGACGCTCAAGCTGAACAACGACCACAGTGCGCTGCGATTCCCGAATCTCACCAGCGTCGAGCAGGCGGGACACGGCATTGACTACATGATCCATCACCTGCTCTCGCACAGCGACGGCCGGGATTGGCTGAAGGTGAATCAGTTCTTCATGGAGCAGCTTGCCTACCTGGCACGGAAGCTCGACTCCATTCAGGAAGGCGATCGCACGCTGCTCGACAACACGATGCTGATGCACTGTTCGAGCATGATGGCCGGAGCGTTGCACAACAACGACCAGCTCCCAGTGATCCTGCTGGGCGGCGCCGGCGGAAAGATGAAAGGGGGCCGCTCCCTCGATTACACCGAAAAACCCGAACGTCAACTGTGCCGTCTGTTCCTTTCGATGATGAACAAGATGGACGTGCGTCCGGAAACATTCGGTGACGCAAAGGCCATGCTTGAGGATGTCTAAACCGATGAAGTCAGGCCGAACCAATCAATGTCTTGACAGACGGAGCATGAAATACATCCTCACTTCCATCATTGCCCTGTTGCTCGCACCGCCGGCCGCGCTGCATGCCGACGACTCCGCAGCGAAGAAGCCTAATGTCCTGTTCGTGGTCTTCGATGATTTCAACAACCGGCTCGGCTGCTACGGCGATCCGATTGCGAAGTCGCCAAATCTCGACCGGCTCGCCGCGCGGGGAACCGTGTTCACGCGGGCTTACTGCCAGCAGCCGATCTGCGGCCCATCGCGGGCTTCGTTCATGAGCGGACGCAGGCCGGATTCGCTCGGTATCTGGAGCATGACGAAGTATCTCTACGATCTGCACCCGGATGCGGTCACCATTCCGCAGTGGTTCATGCAGCACGGCTACACGGCCATGAGCATCGGCAAGGTGCTCGGCGGCTATGGCAATCCGGAGCACTTCAAAAAACTCAGCGTGTGGGATCGTCGCACCGGCGGGAAAACGAAGGATGAATTCGCGATGCCTAACGGTGTGGCTTTGCCGCCGAATCTGGCGAAGGACCCGCTCTGCGAAAATCGCGATGTGCCGGACGAAGCCTGCTTTGACACCGTGTCGGCCAATCTCGCGATCACCGAATTGCGGGCCCTCGCGAAGAAGCCGGAGCCCTTCTTCCTCGCGCTGGGCCTGTTCAAACCGCACACGCCCTACAAGGTGCCGAAGCGCTACTGGGACCTGTATCGCCGCGAGGACATCCCGGCCATCGATCCCACCGCACGCCCGCGCAATGCGCCCGAGCTCGCCTTTCACGCGAACCACGAAATCCTCGGCGAACCGAGTGCCCGACGCACCCTCGACGACGAGGCGCAGCGCGAGATCCGCCACGGCTACTATGCCGCGACGAGCTTCGCCGACGCTCAGTTTGGCCGCGTGCTGGACGCGCTCGATGAACTGAAACTCAGCGACAACACCATCATCGTCATCATTGGCGACAATGGCTTTCACCTCGGCGAGCACGACACGTGGGGAAAGATGACTTTGTTCGGTTGGGACGCCCGCGTGCCGCTCATCATCAGCGCGCCCGGCATCGGAAAGGGCGGTGCGAAGTCGCGCGCCATCAGTGAATTGATCGACATCTTTCCGACGCTCACGGACCTCAGTGGTCTTCCCTCACCGCCTCAGCTCGACGGCACCAGCCTCGTGCCCGTGCTCAAGGACCCAACTGCAGCCGTGAAGACCGCCGCGCTCACGCAGCATCCACGCCCCGCGCTCTACTGGGGCGGCGGTCCGCAGGCCTTGCCGCAAGTGATGGGCTACGCGCTCAAGACCGACCGCTGGAGCTACCACGAGTGGCGCGACTTCAAAACCGGCCACATCGTCGGCCAGGAACTCTACGACGAGCAGACCGATCCGCTGGAAACCGTGAACCAGGCGGGAACCGTAGATGCCGCCGCAGTAATCCCGGCGCTCGCAGAACAACTCGATGCGCTGGTGAAATGAGTCAAAAGGAACAATTCCGAACCATGAGATACATACTCACGCTCCTCACCGCCCTGCTGCTCGCGCCGCTGGCCGCGCTCCACGCCGCCGAACCGGTCACGATCGATCTCTCCAAACGCACCTGGCAGGGTATCCCCGGCCTCGAGCGCACCGCGAAGGGCCGCGTGTTCGTCTCGTGGTTTACGGGAGGAACCAAAGAGCCCGAACCTGAGAATACCGTTGTGCTTTCCCACAGCGACGATGACGGCAAGACGTTCTCCGCGCCGCAGGCGATGGCTTTGCCGCTGAGCGACGGCACACGCTGCTACGACCCGTGCCTGTGGATCGATCCGAAAGGGCGGCTCTGGTATCTCTTCAACCGCAGCGTCAAGGACAGCACCCGGCACGGAGTCTATGCGCGCCTCTGCGACGCCCCGGATGCCACGCCGCCGGTGTGGGGCGCGGAGTTTCGCGTCGGGTTCGACAGCCCCTTCAGCTTCCGGATGAACAAAGCGACCGTGCTCTCGAGCGGCGAGTGGATCCTGCCGGTGGTGCACGCGCTGGAGCCGTTGGCGGGCTGGGCGGGCTTCGATCCGAAACAGGTCTTCGGCGCGGCGGTCTCTACTGATGAGGGTAAGACCTGGAACCTGCATGGCGCGGTGAAGACGGAGAAGGCGGGCCTCGAAAACATGATCGTCGAGCTGAAGGACGGCCGGCTGTGGATGCTCATTCGCACCGAGAAGGTGCTGTGGGAAAGTCATTCCTCCGACAAGGGCCGCACCTGGACGCCCGGGAGTCCGACCACCATCGCCACTCCGCATTCGCGCTTCTTCATCCGTCGTCTCGCCTCGGGCCATCTGCTGCTCGTGAACCATCACAAGTTCACAGGCCGCAGCCATCTCACCGCGCGGCTCTCCACGGACGATGGCAAGACCTGGAACGACGGCCTGCTGCTCGATGAACGCGGCGGCGTATCCTATCCCGACGGCGTGCAGGACAAGGACGGCCTCATCTGGATCACCTATGATCGTGATCGCGGCGGCGCAGGCGAGATCTTGCTCGCGAAGTTCAAAGAAGAGGACGTGGCCGCAGGGCGGAACGTCTCCGGTGCCGTCAGCCTGAAGCAGGTGGTGAACAAGCTCAACAAGCCATCCATCGCGCCGAAGCCCGCCGTCAAAGTCACGCAGGAGCTTCTCAACAGCATCCACGTCACGCCGAAGCTCATCTTCGATCCGATGCCCGCCTATGGGCAAAAGTATCTGCCCTTCGCGATGGCCGCGAGCATGGAGTCCACGTCGAAAGGAAGGCTCTGGACCTGCTGGGCGGGCGGGCAGGACGGGCCGAATGCGTATCTCCTCGCCTCCTACAGCGACGACCAGGGCAAGTCGTGGCGTGATCCGGTGTTCGTCATCGACCCGCAGGCGCACGGCTTGAAGATGGGCACGCGGCTCGGCTCGTTCTGGTGCGATCCGAAGGGTCGGCTCTGGCTGTTTTTCCATCAGTCCGTCGGCATGTTCGATGGCAGTTGCAGCAACTGGTTTGTGCGCTGCGACGATCCCGATGCGGAGAAGCCCGTGTGGACGGAGCCGGTTTACATCGGCTTCGGCGCGTCGATCAACAAACCCATCGTGCGCAAGAACGGCGAGTGGATCCTGCCCGTGTCGCTGTGGGAGCGCTGGCACATCGACAAGCCCTTTGCCGATTGCTACCGCGAACTCGACGCCGTGCGCGGCGCGAATGTGTTCGTCTCCGACGACGAAGGCGGCCACTGGCGCTACCGCGGCGGCATCACATTCAAGGACAGTTGCTTCAACGAGCACTCCGTCGTCGAGAAGCAGGACGGCACGCTCTGGATGCTTTCACGCGGCATGAAGGAGGCTTTCCAGAGCTTTTCCACCGACGGCGGCAAGACCTGGCAGCCGCAGACGACCTTTTTCCCGCATGTCAACAGCAAGGCCGTGTTCCGACGCCTCCAGTCGGGCAATCTTCTGCTCATCAGGCACGGCACCGCTCTTGATCAGCAGCCAAAAGACAGCACCGAGGAGTGGAACTGGGGGAAAGGCCGTTCCCATCTGACCGCCTTCCTCTCGACTGACGACGGAAAAACATGGTCTGGCAGTCTGCTTTTGGACGAGCGCCACCCCGTCTCCTACCCCGACATCGCGCAGGCTCCGAATGGCGACATCTACGTCCACTACGATCGCGACCGGGGCGGTGCTGCCGAGATCCTCTTCGCCCGCTTTCGCGAGGAGGACGTGCAGGCCGGCAAGCTCGTCAGCAAAGACGCCGCGCTGAAGAATCTCGTCAAAAGCAAGGCACACGGCATGAACCGGGGCGGCGCAAACGCGGCGACATTGCCTGAAGAACCCAAGTAAGCACCACGGAATTGAAAACAATGAAAACCACTCACATTCTCTGCACTCTGCTGCTCGCGCCGCTGGCCGCGCTGCATGCCGCCGATGTGCCAAAGCCAAAGCCCAACGTCCTTCTCATCCTCGCGGACGACATGGGCTGGGGCGACGTGCGCTGCCACGGCAACGAAAAGATCTCCACGCCAGTGCTCGACAAGCTTCAGCGCCAGAGCGTGGAATTGGACCACTTCTATGTTAGCCCAATTTGTTCGCCTACCCGCGCGTCGTTGCTGACCGGTCGCCATCATTTCCGGACCAGAGTCCTGAACACGTCTTTTGGGCTCGAGGTGCTGCACGGCGACGAGGTCACGCTGGCGGAGGCCTTGAAACCGGCGGGTTATGCCAGCGGCTGTTTCGGCAAATGGCACAACGGCGCCAACCATCCGTCCACCGCGCGGGGGCAGGGCTTCGATGAATTTCTCGGCTTCAACGGCGGGTTCTTCTCGAACTATTTCGATCCCGCGCTGGAGCACGATGGCGTCACGGTGGTGCGGAAGGGTTTCATCACCGATGTGCTCGCTGAGGCGGCGATGGCGTTCATCGAGAACCACCGGTCGCAGCCATTCCTCTGCTATGTGCCGTTCAATGCCTGTCACTCACCGATGCAGGCACCGGCGGACTTGTTTGCCAAATACAGCGCACTGGGTTTCGAGCCGAAGACGGCCGCAGTTTACGCGATGATCGAGAACCTCGACGCCAACGTGGGACGGCTGCTCGCGAAACTGGACGCGCTCGGTGTCGCGCAGAACACTATTGTGATGTTTGCGAGCGACAACGGGCCAAACACTGACCGTTTCAATGGCGGAATGCGAGGTCGCAAGGGCAGCGTCTTCGAGGGTGGGCAGCGCGTGCCATGCTTCATCCGCTGGCCGGGGAAGTTGGAGGCGGGCAAACGCGTGGCGCACATCGCCCAGCATGTGGATGTGCTGCCGACGTTGCTCGATCTCGCGGGCGTGCCTTTGCCGCAGGCACAGCCGCTCGACGGCGTGAGCCTCGCACCGCTCTTGCGTGACACGGCGGTAGTGTGGCCGGAGCGCGTGCTGTTCGAGGTCACCGGGCGTGGCGGGAAGGATGGCGCACCCATCGCCAAGTATCCCGGCACCGTGCGCAGCGAGACGCATCGCTGGGTGCATGACGGCAAGCAGGAGATGCTCTTCGATCTGCGCAACGATCCCGGT
This sequence comes from uncultured Planctomycetaceae bacterium, assembly GCA_937916515.1. Classification (GTDB taxonomy): domain Bacteria; phylum Planctomycetota; class Planctomycetia; order Planctomycetales; family Planctomycetaceae; genus Fuerstiella. Next base: position 6,807 of record CALFSX010000006.1, read on the forward strand.
GAAAAGAACAACATCGCCGCGCAACAGCCGGCCATCGCGGCGCAATTGTCGCAAGCTTACGACGAATGGTTCCGCCAAGCCGTCGCAGCCACGGCGGGCAAAGTGCAGCGCTTTCCGATCAACTTCGGCGATAGCACCGAACTGCTCGCACCCTACGCCACTCTCGAAGGTGGTGCGAAGTTCTTCGGACAGGGCTGGGACAATGACTGGGTGCTCTTTCCAACAAACACGGCTGCGGTCGTATGGAACGTGGACGTGCCACGAGCCGGCCGGTATGAGGTCACCGCACTGCACACAGCCAAGGCCGCAGGCGGCACGATTCAGGTCTCGGTCGGCGAAAACTCGGTCGAAACCTCGATCACCACTGCCTGCGACCCGCCTGAGATTCCGCGTCGCGATCTTGTTCCGCGCTGGGAAGTGCCTGACAAGGAGTTCGCGCCGCTGAAGGTCGGCACTCTCGCCGTTCCCGCCGGAAAGCAACAGCTCAGAGTCAAGGCCGGTCCAGGCATTGAGATTCAGTCCGTGCGTTTGAAGACCGATATCCGCGTTCCACTAGAAGGAACCGAAAAATGAAACCCACTCTCACACTCCTCACCGCCCTTTTGCTCGCGCCGCTGGCCGCGCTGCACGCGGCCGATGCTGTCGCCAACGCCACCAAGGCTGCGAAGCGTGCGTGGGAATCCGCGCCCGCTGAAAAGAAGGCACTGTGGCAGCAGCAGCGCGAAGCATTGAAGTACATCGACCTGGCGAACGACACGAGACGCCAGATCATCATCGCACGCGGCGGCAGCGGGCCGGGCGACTATCACGCGCATCCGACCACGGCGATGCTGGCGGACAACAAGACGATGTTCTGCGTGTGGAACATCGGCCACGGCGGACACGCGGGGCCGATGGCGCGCAGCGATGACGCCGGGCTGACGTGGACGCGCATAGACGACGCGCTGCCGGCGAACTACGTGAACTTCAAGAACTGCCCGAGCATCTACCGCCTCACCGATCCGCAGGGCAAAGAGCGCCTTTGGGTCTTCGCGGCACGCACCTTGACCGACAAGGAGAACCCAACGCCCATCGCAGGCCGTCACGAAGGTTTCATGCCGCGCATCATGAGCGAGGACGACGGCAAGACCTGGCGCGAACTGCCGCCCATCGGTGGACGCATCTCCAAGGACGATCCGTTTCGCTGCATCATGACCTTCTCCAGCATCGTGCGGCTGAAGGACGGCTCGCACCTCGGCCTGTTTCATCGAGGCTCCGGCATCGGCGAGGAAGGCACGCTGCAAGTGCTGCAATCCATCACGCGCGACGGCGGCTTCACGTGGTCGCAGCCCGTCGTGGTCTGCGATGGCACGAAGCTCGACGGCAAGCATCCCTGCGAGCCCTGCGTCTTCCGCTCGCCCGATGGCGATGAACTCTGCTGCCTCATGCGCGAGAACCGCCGCAGCGGCACCAGCCTCGTGATGTTCAGCCGCGACGAAGGCAAAACGTGGTCGCAAGCCGTGGACGCGCCCTGGGGCCTCACCGGCGACCGCCACCACGGCATCCGCCTCCCTGATGGCCGCATGGTCATTGTCTTCCGCAACGCCTTGCCCAAGTCGAAGGACAAGGCAGGCTTCATCGCCTGGGTCGGCACCTACGACGACATCAAGGAAAGCAAGCCGGGCCAGTATCGCGTCAGCCTGTTGAAGACCTTCAAAGACGGCTTCTATCCCGGCCTGCATCTTCTGCCCGACGGCACCATCGTCGCCACAACGTATGCGAACTATCGGAAGGGAGACATCGGCTGCTCCATCGTCAGCGTCCGCTTCACGATGAGTGAGGTGGATGGGATGGCGAAGGCGCTGAAGTAATCCGAGAAAGAGCAAATCGCATGAGATACATACTCACCATCCTCACTACTCTGCTGCTCGCGCCACTGGCCGCGTTGCACGCCGACGACACTCCAAAACAAAAGCCTAACGTCCTCTTCATCATCTCCGACGACCTCAAGCCGCTGCTCGGCTGTTACGGCACGTCGTGGATTCAGTCGCCGAACATCGACCGGCTGGCGGCGAAGGGGACAGTCTTCATGGCGAACTATTGCCAGGTGGCGTTCTGCGCTCCGACACGGTTCAGTCTGCTCACCGGTTTGCGACCGGACAGCACCGGCGTGTATCTCAATCCGGATCAGCCACACGACCTCCTCCGCACCCGCCTGCCTGATGTGGTGACGCTGCCGCAGCAGTTCAAGAACCACGACTACATCACGCATCCGCTGCACAAGGTCTTTGACGGCCGCACCGTGGATCAGGGGCACGACGCGGCCTCATGGACGGTGCCCTACGGTCCCTGGGAACTGGCGCCGGGTGAAAAGCCCGCGCCGGGCGGCTATCAGGATCCCGCGACGAAAGCCCGGCTTGCCGAAGCCCTGAAGCAGGGCAAGCCCACCTCAGGCCCTGCGACGGAGGCGTGCGACATCCCGGACAACGCCTACCACGATGGCGGTGTGGCCCACACGGCAGCGAAACGAATCCGGGAGTTTGCCAAAAAGGAACAGTCCTTCTTCCTCGCAGTCGGTTTCGTGAAGCCGCACCTGCCCTTTATCGCGCCGAAGAAATACTGGGACCTCTACGACCGGGCCGCTCTTCCGCGCGCACCGTTCCAGCAACTACCACAGGGAAGCCCCCACGACCTCGCGTTTTACAGTAACTCGGGCGAGCTGCGGGCTTACTCGGACATTTCCAAGACGGGACCGATCCCCGAAGCGCAACAGCGCGAACTCATCCATGGTTATGCCGCCTGCGTCTCCTACATCGATGCACAGGTCGGGCTGCTCATGCAAACGCTGGCGGAATGCGGCGTGGCGGACGACACCATCATCTGCTTCTGGGGCGACCACGGCTGGCATCTCGGTGAGCACGGGCATTGGGGCAAGCTGACCAACTACGAAGACGCCGCCCGCGCACCGCTGATCATTTCCGCTCCCGGTGTCGCCGGTGGCAGGCGGGTAAATGCGCTCACCGAATTTCTCGATGTCTATCCGACTCTCTGCGAACTGGCAGGCCTGCCGATTCCATCGCACGCCGAGGGCAAAAGCCTGGTTCCGCTGATGCGTGGTGAGGACGTGACTCTCCACGAAGCTGCTCTCACCCAGATGAGCCATGGGAGAGGAAAAAATGGGACCATGGGCTGGTCGATCCGCACGCCGCGTTATCGCTACATCGAATGGCGGGCCGCCGACTTCAGCGCGGACAAACCCGTCTTTGGCAACCACGCGCAGGCCACCGAACTCTACGACTACGCGACCGATCCGCTGGAACGCAAGAACCTCGCCGACAGAGCCGATCACGCCAACTTGGTGAAACAGCATCAAGTCCTCTTCGACCAACTGCTGCCGCACCTGCCCGCCCGCGAATAGAGAGATGCTGCCACCAATGAAAACCCTTCCCACACTCCTCTGCGTTCTGGCGTTATCCCTTTCGGCGGCAGCCGACGCCATCGAGCGCCCCACTGCACCTTTGCGCGAAACGGTTCCCGGTCTCCGCATCGAAACACACGCCTATCCCGACCACGCCACCACCGAATGGCAATTCCACCTTCAGGCTCCCGAGGCAGGCGAGTCTCCGCTCTACGAAAACCTGAAGTCCGCCGATTTCGAGGTCGCCTTTCCAGCCAATGCTGTGGTGATGCTGCACTGGAGCAAAGGCAGCCACTCCGAGCCGGGTGATTTCGAACCGAAAGCAAACCCGCTGGTGGCTGGCAAGCCCTTCTCGCTCGAGTCCTTCGGCGGGCGCTCTACGGATGGCGTGATGCCCTACTTCAATCTCGCGAGCGAAAGCGGCGGGCTCATCGTGGCGATTGGCTGGACCGGGGATTGGAAGGCGTCTTTCGAACTTCAGGACAACGGCAGCGTGCGCGTCACCGCCGGGCTGAAACGCACGCGTTTCCGTCTCGCGCCGGGCGAGGAAGTGCGTCTGCCTTCCATCCTCGTCATGAACTACGTGGGCGACTGGATCGACGGGCAGAACGAGTTCCGCCGTCTGATGCTGGCGCACTGCACGCCGAAGAATCACCCGCCCATGACCCTGATGCCGGTGCAGGCCGGGGTGCATGGGATCTTTCCCTTCAACGAAACCTCCGAAGAAGGGCTCGTCAAACTCGCCGCCGACGTCGCCGCACTCAAGCTGCCGCTGGACTGCTATCACCTCGATGCCGGGTGGAACGAAGGGGGCTTTCCCCGTGGGCAGGGCAATCCCCAGGCTGACCCGGTCCGCTTCCCGAACGGGCTCGCTCCGGTGGGCGCAGCGGTGCGCAAGACCGGGATGCGTTTCCTCGCCTGGTTCGAACCGGAGCGTGCCATGCGCGGCACCTGGATGGAGCGCGAGCATCCCGACTGGCTGCTGAAACCGACGGGCACACCGGAGGGACTGCGATATCAGGAGCGGGACGGTTTTCTCCTTCTCGATCTCGGCAATCCCGACGCGCGGCAGTGGGCCATCGAATCCGTCTCGGAAGAGATCACTCGCTCCGGCCTGGATTATTACCGCCAGGACTTCAATCTCTATCCCGCGTATTTCTGGCACACCGACGAGAAGCCGGATGAGATGGGTTTGCGCGAGATCCGTCACATCAACGGTCTCTACGATTTTCTCGACGAACTGGCCCGTCGTCATCCCAGCCTGATCCTCGACAACTGCGCGGCGGGAGGCCGACGTCTCGACTTCGAGATGATGCGTCGCTGCATCGTGCTCTGGCGCAGCGACAACACCTGGGGCCACAAAACCTTTCCCCAAAATGTCCAGGCCATGACGCATGGCCTCTCGCACTGGCTGCCGCTCCACGGACTCGGCGCCGCCGCCACCGACGACCTGGCCCTGCGCAGCGGGATGGGCGCATGCGGCGGCTTCTCCATCAACTATCGCAATCCGAAAGCCGTCGCCGCCTTGCGGGAGCATCTTGAGAGCTATCTTAAAGTCCGCCCGAATTACACCGGCGACTTCTACCCACTCACACCTCACACACTCGACACAAGCCAGTGGATCGCGTGGCAGTTCCATCGCGCCGATCTCGGCGAAGGCGTTGTGCAAGCCTTCCGTCGTCCTGAAGCCGCGAACGAAACGCTCACCGTAAAGCTGCGCGGCCTCATCCCGCAGCAGCGCTACGAAATCGAGAATCTAGATGGCGGCAAAGAAGTCCGCACTGGAGCAGAATTGATGCGAGGCCATGACATCACGCTCCCCGAGAAACCCGCCGCCGCAGTGCTTCTGCTGAAATCCATCAAGTGAATCCACAATCGGCCGAAACACCCATCGAGTTCACGTGTTAGGTCATTGTTAGTTCAAACCCCGAGTAAATTCAGGATATAGCCAATGAGATACTTTGCATTCAAGTTGTTGGCTCTGGCCATATTGTCATTCAGCGCACCGCTTTCCGCCGTTTCTGAGGAGCTTTACTTCCCTTCCACGGATCGCGACTGGGACACGGTCACACCCGAATCACTTGGCTGGGATGTGGCGGCCCTCGAACATGTCATCGAATTGGTTGGGAAGTCCAATGGCAAATCGTTTCTGATCCTGAAGGACGGAAAGATCGTCGCCGAACGCTATTGGACGCCCGCTGGTGCGGACCACGCGCAGTACGTCATGTCATGCGGCAAAAGCATCACTGCCTTCCTGATCGGGATCGCTCAGGAACAAGGGAAGCTGAAGATCGAACAGCCCGTTGCGGACTTTCTGGGCGCAGGCTGGTCGAAGGCGTCGAAAGTTCAGGAGCAATCCATTCACATCGAGCACATGCTGAAGATGACCAGCGGGCTGAACGCAGGCCGAAGATTCGAGACTTCTCCGGACAAGAAGTGGTTCTACAACACGACGGTCTACCAGGACCTTCATCCGCTGCTGGAGAAAGCCGTCGGTAAAACCATGCAGGAGTTTTCCAACGAAGTGCTCTTCCAGCCCACAGGCATGAAGCACTCTAAGTTCAGGTTTCATAGTTTCGTGATGACGGCTCGCGACATGGGACGATTCGGTTTGTTGATCCTGGCGGACGGAGAATGGAACGGCCAGCAAATCATGAAGGACAAGAGCTATTTCCATGCGATGGTCGACACCTCACAGGAACTAAATCCGTCCTACGGCTACCTGTGGTGGCTCAACGGCAAAGCATCCAAAGTTTCCGTTGGCAGGCAAAGCTCGGTGAAAAACGGCCCGCTCATTCCAACGGCACCGCTCGATCTGATTTGTGCCAACGGAAAGGGTGGTCAACATATCTATATCGTCCCCAGCCAGAATCTCGTCGTCGTGCGACTGGGTGACGCGCCCGAGACAGCGAAGCAGGGCGTCCAGGCCGAATCGGCTGGCGGAAGCTCGGCCAGCTTCAACACGCAGTTGTGGGAAAAACTGATGCTCGCAGTGCAACCGCAACGGCCAAACCAACCGTAGCTACTGCAGGGACGTATCCCCGTTATTGCTTGCCGGAAGAAAGACTGCGGCGGTAGTTGCCGGGCGTGACGCCAGTCGCTTTGCGGAACACTTCCAGCATGTACTGCGACGTCGCGAATCCGGTGCGGGCGGCGATCTGGTCGAGGCTGAGGTCGGAGTCTCGCAGGAAGCGGAATCTAATCCGCATCACGCGTTACTTCTTCGAAAAGAATGCTCCGATCGCGAGCGTCTGCCATGGCGTCGAGATCCCCGCGCGAGCTGACTGCGTTCGAGGTCGGCGAATGGCCACGGTTGCCAAGTGTCGCTTCGATCTGGAAGTCTGCGGTGGGACGTTCGTGGACGAACCGTGCGTGATTGACGGCAACCTGATTTCAGGTCGCACATTCCACGACAATGGCCATTTCGTCGGAGCCTGGATCAAGCTTCTCGATGAAGCCAGAAATCAGTCCACATGAACACACCAACGGCACTCATCATCACCCTGCTGCTCGCGTTGTTTGCCCCGGTGGACGTCACCGATCCGTTGAGCCGCAGCGACGGCATATTCAAAAAGATAACATGCAGCCGGAGATAAGCATCGACAATGCATCCGGGGCGAGAGCAGATCGGCCTCGACAAGTAACGCAATCACCGCTTTCGCCACTCGCTCGGCGTGTGGCCGTGATGGCGCTTGAAATGCTGCCCGAAGCGCGAGACATCGCAGTATCCGACTCGCCTGGCGATCCGCGCGATGGGTAGCCGCGTAGTAACCAGAAGTTCGGCGGCTTTTTCCAAACGGAGCTTTTGCAGGTAGGCTTGAA
>CALFSX010000007.1 GCA_937916515.1 uncultured Planctomycetaceae bacterium
ATCCTCCAGATTCTCATTCTCCAGCGAGTCACGATAGTCTTTCGTCTTCGTCAGACCGGACTTGTACTCTTCGGAGTCCATCGCGGACTTCAGTGCACGCATCGACATCTCACGCAAAGCCCCGAGCTGATCGCAGTCGTCCAGCAAGTCTGACGCTTCCTGAGTCTGCAACTCATGCGGAATGCGGCCTAACGCCTTCGACGCGGCTGCGAAACGGCATTCCCCACGCAGCCCCTGAGCCTTTTCCAGCACATCCGCGATTTGAGCGGCATTCTTCCTGTCACGCGCCTGCAGACGGGCCTGCAGCTTTTGCATGTCCGCGTCATCAGACTTCAGAGACAGGCATTCGTCCACCTTCTTCAGCAGACCGTGCAATTTCTTCGTCTTCACGGCCTCGCTGATCGCCGCTCGCAGAGTTTTCAGACGATCACGCTTTTCGATCGCCTCGTCACGCAGCTGAGCGATCTCATCACTCAGCACCGACTTATCGATCCGGGCAACCTCTTCCAGAACTCCGTCGTAATCCTGTGCTGACAGCTTCTGCTGGGCAGCCGCGTACGCTTCGTCACGCGTCTCATTCAGTTTTCGGTCACGATCCAGAAGCTGCGTCTTCAGCGTGCTGATGTCCTTGCGATCCGGCTGAAGGTTTAGCAGCTGGTTCAACTCGCTGAGCAGGCCGTTGAGCTTCCGTGTTTTTACACGCTGACGGATCTCAGCATCCAGCCGTTTGATCTCGTCCAGCGTCGACTGCAGGCGGCTCATCACACCGGATACGGTGTCGCTGTGGCCGGGCACCTGAGCTTCACGCAGGATGGCCGGCACCTTTGACAGAACTCGCAGTCCCGCTGCGTAATCGTGGGCCTGCTCGTGAGCGGCAGCTTCCGTCAGTTGACCACCCATCTGCTCCAACTGCTGCTGACGGCCCTGATCGATCTGTGGCAGGAACTTATCGGCCCAGCCCTTCAGGTGCTGCAGTCGCAGGTCCGGTTCATCACGCAGCGACGTTGCCAGTTCTGTGGCCCGGTCGAAGTCGAAGCTCTTCAGAAGACTTTCGGCTTCCGACTGACTGGAAACCATGCTGTCGCGACGCTGCTGCAGCAATGTGGACTGTTTGGTGCCACACGAATCGCAGACGCCCTCCCACATTGGAATCTTTTCTGAGCACGAGAGGCAGGCAACCTGCAGGTCTATCCCACAGGATTCGTTCCGGCAGAACTTCCGGTTCGTGGGATTCTTCGTGCCGCAACCTGGGCAGCTGCCTTCTTCCAGTTCTTCAGAACCAGTGTCCTGCTGGCTGGCTCTGAGCGCGTCCCGGAACTCCGCGGCCGTCTGATAGCGGTCATCCTTCTCGTCTTCCAGTGCCTTGCCCAGCACATCCTGCAGCGACTGCGGCACGTTATTGAACCGGATGATCTTCGGGCTCTTGCCCGTCACCATCTGGTACAGCGTCGCCGCCAGGCTCCACAGGTCACTGCGAGAATCTGTTAATGCCACATCCTTCCGCTGTTCCGGCGGCATGAAGTCCAGTGTACCTAATACCGCCCCGGCCACAGACAGTCCTGCATCCGCCGTCTCGTCCTTCGCCAGACCGAAGTCCGTCAGCTTGGGAATCCCGTCATTGGTCAGCAGCACGTTCGCCGGCTTGATGTCACGATGGATGATGTTCGCCTTGTGTGCCGCGCCCAGCCCGTCACACAACTGGCACGTCATGTCGATCGCTTCGTCCAGAGGGATCGCTCCGTCGCGAAGGCGGCCCAGCAGACTGTTGCCCTCTACATACTCCATGATCAGGAACGGACCATCTGTCGCCCGACCGTAATCGTAAATCTGAACGATGTTCGGATGGTTCAAAGCGGCAATCGATTTCGCTTCCGTCAGGAACCGGCTGACAGCAGTGCGACTCTTTGCTCCGTCACCCAGCATCCGCTTGATCGCGACCTTGCGCTCCAGCCGCGTATCGGTGGCCAGCAGCACTTCCCCCATCCCGCCTTTGCCCAGCACTCCTTCGGTCGTGTAACGGGCCGCAAGGTCAACGACTTCCATCCCGTCGTCGAACGCGGCCTCGCCAACGCCAGCGACGTCCCCAAACGTCGCCTCGTCGCCCAGGGACTGCGGGTCGTTCTGCACACCACCGGAAAATGTATGCTCGTCGCCTAACGACTGAGGACCTTCATCCTGTGGCTGACGTCCGCCGCTGAACGTGGGCTGATCAGAAAGACTCTTGTCGTCTTCGGGCATTGTCATCGCTTTGCTGCAAAGTTGTCAGAAGGTTTAATCAAGATAAAGCTGTGAGGGTCGATCGAAACGAACTTTTTCGCTGCCAAACTGCAGTTCCATTCCCGGAGCCAGTGCAACTAGCGTCCGCGGCTGCATTACAACGCCGTCGACAGTCACGGGCAACCCGCCAGCAAGTGGTTCCAGCCAGTAAGTTCGATCGATATGAAGAATTCGCGCCTGTGGCTGAGGTCCGGATTCGCGGAGGATGATGGCAGATTGTGCCGGCGAGCCTCCCAATACGGCTTCACGTAACAGATGCACGTAAGATTCTTCGCCTGGCAGGTTGTCAACGCGATCGTATCGGACGGCGTTGATGCCCACGTCTAATGCTTGTCGCCCCAGACGAGACAAGCGACCTCCGACAACTTCGCAGTACATTTCGTCCCAGTATTCAAGCTCGTCGCGGGACTGCCGTCGATCCGGTGAAAGGATCAGCATTTCCATTTCAAACTTTCGAGAAACGGTGCCGGTCACTCCCAGATCGATGTGGCTGGCGTCACCCGCGTGAATGGCAGAAATGACTTCGCGATCGGTGACCACTGAGTAATTGACTTCCATGCCACTACGGGATTCGTCTTTCAGTTCCACCCCCTCAGAAGTGACTTCCGCGATGAAATGTGTCCGCGAAATATTGCGTGAACATCGATCGTTTTCTTCGCCGGGAGGAAGAAAACGAATGATTACGTCATTGTCACGACTTCGTCCGAACGTAATGCGTGGGCGAGTTAACAGCAGCGATCGCCGACCGTCTTCAAAGGTCAGGCAGGCCGCATCCAGATAGACGCGTTTTGAGGCTTGAGCCGACAGCACTGGAAATCGAAGTTGCTTTTCAGAATTCACTTTCAGTTGATACTCGAAGGTGGCCACCGGTTTGTCCGATGCGTTTTGTGAACCAGCTGTGGCCTCGTCGGAAAAATCGTTCTGCAGATTAATCACGCTGTCCTGGCCGCCCTTCAGCACCACCCGCGAAAATTGTTTTAGGTTGTATCCCTGAAGATTTACCATGGACTGGCCGTCGCCGTCAATTTCCAGCACCCCGCCGGAATTAAGAGCCGCATCAGGAACATTCAGTCGAATACGGCAGCGAAAAAATCGTGGCAGCTCGGGCGGTACGTCGCGAAACGACAGATCGACGTCAATCAGGTAGTGGCCAGGCCGACAATCCATGCCTTCTGATGTCATGCGAAAGGGCACGTGAAAGGTCCACAGGCCGGATTCTTCGGCCTGTGGAATGCGGCTTTTGTCGTTCGGGTCGTGATCCAGATCCTGATCGACGTGAATCACGATCTCAGGGCGCGATTGATAATTCGGACAGATGAGGCTGAACTCCGGTCGAACCTGATGGCCAACTCGAGGCAGTTCGCCCCAGTCAACCAGCAATCGTGGAGTAACGACTGCGTTGTCGACTGGTAGCAACTCGTGGCGAAAACGCTCCACCACTTCAGCGATCACATCCGCTGGTATGGCCACCATCTGCCCCACGGCAGCGACCTGCGTAGAAACATCTGTAAGTGATTCTGAACCGGAAAGCTGTGATTTCACGAGTGTGTAGAGCGTTTCAACTGCTGTTGTCATGTTTGTTGGTCAATCGCACAATGGCAGAGATATTCGTCTTTGCTGGGGGATACCGTTCATGGTTGTTGAACGCCAATACCATCGGAATCACATCGGAGGTGGCCCCGAAGTCCCGCCATCAGGCATCGGCGGCGGAATTGCCGGTCCCGCAAACAAATGTGCCAATTCAGGAACCTGTCCCGCTGCCATCCATGAAGACATGCCGTTCTTCCAGACCATCGTTTCGGAGTGCACCTGACGGCTTTGGATGTATTGCAGCACATGAGATAAAGGCAGGGGCGGCGACTGTTGGCCGTTTAGCGAAACGTACCAGGTTTCGCTAAACGGCGGAGGAGGCGAGGTGGCCGGTGCCGCGTGTGATATTGGCGGTGGAAACGCGCCTGGTGTCGGCGGCTGAGCAATCGGTGTAGCGGCTTGCGCCAGTCCCCCAATCATTTGATTAACGCTGATATGCTGAGCCTGCATGGCCATCTTGTAGGCTTCAGAAATGGCATCAGCCTTGGCCCGTTCGGCATCATTCATTTTCTGATACAGTTGCAGTCGTTCTTCGTTTAGCTGTTCTGACGGAGCCGATGTGGATGCCACTTTTGCGGCTTCCTGAGTTGCTTCATGCTTTTTCAGATCGGCCAGCAAAGCTGCGTTGGCCGTGCCAGCGGTTGCAATCAGCGCTTCGGTACTTAAGCCGCCCATTGTCTGGATACGTTCCAGCTCTCGTTTACTGGCGCTGTCGGCTTTCAGATTCTCCATCTCCGCCTGCATGCGGTGCTGCCGCTCGGCGAACTGAGCGTTCATCTCCTGCACACGTTGCAGCCGATCCAGCTGGCTGGCGGATTTCTTATCTCGAAACTCAAGATGCCATTCGCTCTGGCGTTTTTGAATCTCCAGCTTTTCGGTTTGTAGGCGCGAATTCAATTCTGCCTGCATGATGACAATTCGCTTTTTCCGCTCGGCCCGGCTGATCTCCAGGTCACCACGAACATCGTCCACCTTCCGGGCATGCAGAACTGTTTCCCAGGAATCGTCGCGGTTCTGACGGCGAACTTCTCTGGCTCGGGCCAGCGAAGCCTCAACACCTTCCATTTTTTGCTGACGACGATGAGCTGCCTGCTCCTGTTCACGCCGCAGTTCATGCTGCCATTGTTCGCTGTCCTTTCGCTGCGATATCTGAGAAAGATCCAGTTCCTTCTGCAGTGACTTCGCTTCCACCGCGTAGTCCAGTTCGACACGCAGTTCGGCTAGGTCCTGTTCTCGCTGGATATCAATGGTTGCCAGTAGATGTTCACGCAGCTGGCCACGATCTTCCCTGCGGTCCTGATAAGCCGTCTTCAGAGCTTCAATTTCTTCACGACGCAGCAGTTTGCCTTTGTCAATCTCCAGCAAGGCCGATTCAAACTGCTCGGCAGATTCGATGGTATTCAGTTTGTCAGAAAAGACAGACTCGCGAAGCTGGCGGCGCAGAGGGATTTTCTGCTGTGCGTCTTCAATCTTTGATTTTATGGCGTCCGATTCCACCTGAGTGGCAGCACGTTGAAGCTGCGTTTCCCGGGTCTGCAGCCACATGTCACCTTTTTTTTCCGGCAGATCGCCATCATCAGATGCAAACTGAGCCGTCTGCAGGTCGATAAAGGTTAGGCCGTACCGCTGAAGACGGACGCCCGATGCTTCATGCAACTGTTCGGTCAGTCGGCCAACAAAATCGGGTGATCGCACCTGATCGTAAGAATTATGTCCCACTACCGAATACAACGCCTGAGACATCATCGGCGTCAGCAACTCCTCCAGTTCTGGTAGTTTCAGTACATCACGTGGCCCCATCAGGTTTTCCATGAACTGCAGGATATCGCTAATCTGAATAGTCCAGCGGTAAGATATATCAAAGCAGACATTGTCCATGCACGGAACAGCGGCTGAGTAGCTTTCGATGGCCACTTCATCGCACCGAGTCAAAAAGATGGTCGTTTGCTTGTTTCGCCAGAACTGGAGTCGATCCGTGAACGACTCCAGTGTATATGAGCCCGCGGGAATTTCGCCGACCAGCATGCCTTCATCAATGACCAGGGCACGCGTTCCCGGCTCAATCACCAGGGAGCGCCCCTTGGGAGCCCCGCCAATGATCGGCAGTTTTTCAAAGAAGCCTTTCAGGTCAGGAACCATGATACGCACGGCAAAATCCGTATCGGAAACGGACCATCGATCGTGCTGCAGGTTAACGGCCATAAAAATCTCCCGGTTTCATGTGTTCTGGAAATTGTGATTGTGATGAAAAACGGTCTGGTCGGTTAATTGAATGCGCCAAAATGCATTTAGATAATCTAACTTTGAGTGGATCGTTCAACGAGCACGCGACAGCCAATATCCCCACTTCTTTCGCCAATCGCCGGTTTTGTAGTTGCAGAAAAGCATTGGTTTCAAAGGCTTCGGACGCGACCGCCTCGAACGGCACCTGAAATATTTCGCTGTCCCCCAGAGGCTGAGGCATGCCTTGCCCCGACTGAGAATTCTTCCCTTCTGGCTTCGATAACCGCTACGGGAATCCCCAGCTTGATCTCCAGCACGTAGTGAGCTCGTTTGTCTTTTCGGCGGCGAGTGCGGGATCCACGCACATCAACTCGGCCCGCTCAAGCCGAGAGTGTACGATCCCGGCGGGGGGCCAATTGCCTACGCTAAAATCTCGATTTCGGCTATTCGTCGTTGCATCTGTTCATGTGCTGCAGCCGGCGCTAACAGCAATGCATTGCGCCAGCACTTCACCGCTGTTTCAGGCTCACCAGCCGATAAGTATGCTTCTGCAAGCGTCTCGATAAATGGCCAACTGCGCCACTCACTGGCATGGCACGCAAGTTGTGCACACGTCAGAGCAAATTGCGAATTTGATACGTCCCTCATAATTTGATAGTCTAAATTATGAGTAAGAGTAAACAATGCTAAGTCATTAAGTGCCCACAAGAAAAACGAATCTCGTTCATACGCCGTGATGAACGCCGAAAGACCTTTAATTATGTCGCCTTCGCGGCAGGAATTGCAACCAATTTTGTATGCAGCAATCGCCTCTTGGGCGTCGTTATTCCCCAACGCCCCCAACGCTTCGGCACGGAGTGTCCATACTCTAGTCCTCTTCGGTTCACTACCATTCCAGTCTGCCATTACGGCTGCTTCAAAATTTTCAACAGCCGCCTCGAACCTTTCGGCATCGATCGCGGTGAGCGCCTTGGCAAGGAATAGACAAGATAATTGCGGATTATCCGGAATTCGATCTTCGGATGGCTCCGGCACTTCGGTCGAGAGGCATTCCGACGGACTAGTAGTCTTGTATTCGAAAAATATCGGCTGAGCCGATGAAGTGTTTATTTCGCTAATGGGTCGCGGTTGTGCACTTACAGGCTCCAGGTTTCCTTCACTCACCCATCGCACAATTACCCGATTGATCACTGCCTGTGAAAAATCAGTCTTTGCGCAAAAGATCTCCGACTCTGTCAAGGCCTGAGATTCTCTAGCGAGTTTGACGATATCATCGTTCCAGCCGGGGCCCTCGGGAGAACCAAACATTTTCAGCGACATCTCGTAGCCTCGATAGCGTCGGTCAAAGTCTTCCTCGGTCATTTTAGAGGCTGCGATTAAATCCGACTCTGTACGGCAACTGGCAGCCAGTTCAGAAAGAAGCTGGATTGTTGAGTCTACAAAGTCATCGATCACGAGAGGCGATTTGAGTTCTGTCCATGTTGTATGCCCGCATGTATCGAAAGACCCAAGGAAATGCTTGTCATGCAAACTGAATTCTTCGGATACGCATACAATCGGGAGTTGAACATTATTCTGACGAACCACGACACAAGCGTGCCGATAATTCACATTGGCTACCGTTTCGTCGAAGTCAGAAAATACAAACACCAGTGAGCCGGCGAAAAGATCAGAAACGCCAACAATAGCCAATTCAGCCTCGGAAACGTCCGGTATTCGGAAGGTTTTCGACCATGTCGCGAATAGCTCAGGGATAGTCTCGCGGTACTTGGCGTCCAGAGAAGGGCTGGGTGTGTATGCACCTACATGCTTACCCGGGTGGTTTTGCTGCTGAACGATTTTGCTGTTGTGGCCGGAGGTTGAAATTGTGTTTTGAAGTGTAAGCAAATGTCGTTCTTCTTCAGGTGTGACGCCGCCGATCTTGAGGAGGCTTTCGGTTGAAGAAAGTAATGCGTTAACAAGCCGGGCCCTGAATTGTTCTCCGGGCGCAATCCGATCTGCTCTTGCGCAACACGAAAGCGAAGACCATTTACTTGCAGAGTGTAGGTAACCAAAAATGGATGGATCTGACGCGTACTGTTCTAGAAAAGCGACGCAATCGCTTTGCGAGCACTCTGCAAACTCCCTGTACGAAGATTTCGTTTTCGCAAACATACGGGCCAGCTTGACAATGAATGGGGCACACAAGTCGACCTCGTCTTGGTCAACTTTAAGGTCGGCAAAAATCGCGTCGTACACAGCGCGTAACCCGTCTGCAAACATTGCAAATTTCAACAATGACGTGCCGCCGCCAGATGCAGCAAATCGGATGAGAGTTTCACCCAGAATCTCTTGCTTCGTCGTGTCGTTGATGTGTACGGATACGGCGGCAGATATACGGGACAAAGTTGTGTCAAGACGAAAAGCGGGAGTAGTCATATATTTCTCTCTGGATGAGTGAATTAACTCGCAAGGCTATTATGAGTTAGTTGATGTCGCAGACAAGTCGGAAGCCAACCATAGAACGCGACAAGTGTGGCATTAAAACTGTTCTGGATACACTGCTGCATTCTTCGGCAGTACTCTGCCAAGAACCACCACGAACGGGCTGGGCTTCGGGTGAGTCAGCAGAGCTGTCGGTGCACCATTCAGCGACGTTTCCGTGCATGTCGAATAGGCCCCATGCATTGGGTTTTTTGAGCCCAACCGGATGCGACTGCCGGTTCGAATTCTCTTTGCACCAGCCATATTCAAAGAACAGACGGTCGCGAACTCCAGCTTCATGGTCTGCGTCGTCAAGCTCCGAAAGCGAAATGTAATCCTCCCCAAAGTTGTACGTTGCTTGGGTGCCGGAGCGACATGCGTGCTCCCATTCGACTTCAGTCGGTAGTCGATAACGTCGCCCAGATTTAAGCTCGGCCGATAGTTCAGAAAGTGTGCGGCAGAATATTGCGGCTTCGTGAAACGTGACAGTTTCGACAGGTCTGTTCTCGCCTTTGAATCGACTGGAGTTAGAATGCATGACGCGTTCGTATTGCTCCTGTGTCACCTCATAAACGCCAATCTCAAACGGTTTAGTCAGCGTGACCTGATCAACATTGTCATTATCACCCATCGTGAATGTACCGGCAGGCAACAGCTTAAACTCTATGCCAATTGAGTTCTTTCGGGGCGGAAACTGCAATAGAACGCTCGCGGGCAACTGACTCAACACGCTTGCCGGCAACTGACTCAAAACGCTCGCGGGCAACTTCTCGTATGCCTCGGGGGCTAGCAGAATCCGCTTCAACAGTTTCTGCCGCATGGCCGTGATCTTCTCGTGGTGCGGGTTCAGAGTCAGATAGTCCGATGCCGACTGAAAGATCGCCACCACCTCATCCGGATCCAGGACACCATCCGCATTCGCTTCCTTTATCATTGCCGTCAACGCCTCTTCGTCTGCGACCATCTGGGCCACGCGTTCGCGTAACTCTTCATCGGTATCGCGTAACGCCGAGGTTTGCACAGACTCAATACGGCGATAAGCGCCCTTTGAGTCACCGGCTGACAATAGTGCTTCCGCTTGCTGGAACGCCTCATCGCGGTGCTGACGAAGCTTCTCTTCACGATCTTTCAAATGCTGAGCCAGTGTCGGCAAATCCTTTCGGTCGCCACGCAGTTCTACTGCCCGCTCAACTTGCTTCAGCAGCCCTTGCAGATCACGTCGCTGCACGCGTTCTGAAATTGTCGTGATCAGATCCTCTGACTCTGCCCGGTCACTTTCAAGTTGTTGCAGGTAGTTAGACATTTCAGATGTCCGCAGCGGTTCCGGCACCTGTTCTAACGCGTCGATCGCCGCCTGATAATCAAACGCTTCCCGATGTTTGTGAGCCTCCTCAACGTGCTGACGCGACGATTCCTGTTGTCGCTGCCATTCCGTCTCAGTCTCGGTAATGAAGGATTTCGCCCACGGTTGATGCTCGGCGAGCCGTTCGTCTTCGACAGCAGCCACGGCACGGGCAAGTTTAAGGGCTGACTCGAACTGATAGTCGCTCAGGTACTGGTCCGCCTGTTCACGCTGACTCGCGTACTCCGCAACACGGGCCGAAATCAGATCCGACTGTATCCCTCCACACTCACCGCAAACGTTATCCCAGACAGGAATCGACTCACTGCATTGAAGACAACTAACACGCAATGAAGTCGCACAACTACTACAGAACTTCCGGTTGGCATCATTCGTTGTGTGGCACCTGCTGCATTCTCCCGCGCCAAGTTCAACAACTGGCACACGTGATGTTGAAGCTGCCGTAAGACAGGCTTTCAAGGCATCGCGGAATTCCTTCGCTGTCTGGTAGCGATCTTCCTTTTGATCTTCGAGTGCTTTACCCAGCACGTCGTGCAGCGACTGTGGTACGTTGTTGAATCGGATAATCTTCGGACTTTGGCCCGTCACCATCTGGTACAGCGTGGCGGCCAGACTCCACAAATCGCTGCGAGAATCTGTCAATGCAACGTCCTTGCGCTGCTCGGGCGGCATAAAGTCCAGCGTGCCCAGGACAGCACCTGCCATCGATAAGCCCGAATCGGCCGCTTCATCTTTTGCCAAACCGAAGTCCGTCAGCTTCGGAACACCGTCATTGGTCATCAGCACGTTCGCCGGTTTGATGTCCCGATGAATAATGCCCGCGTCGTGCGCTTTGCCAAGTCCGTCACACAACTGACACGTCAGGTCAACCGCTTCTTCCAGATCCAGTGCACCGT
>CALFSX010000008.1 GCA_937916515.1 uncultured Planctomycetaceae bacterium
GATTCTGCGATTTGAGGGAATGCCTGACGATTGTCAGAGGTGCGATCGAATCGAGTTGTTCGGTTGGCGAATCCTTCGATGCTTCAACGAGCGAAGCTCCAACTTTAACCGACTGTCAGCTTGAGTGCCGCTACTGCATCCGAAATCGACAGGGGAACGTACAGCTTTCAAAGCAACTATTGACGTGAACGCCGCATCAACTTGGCATCGTCTATCCACCATCGTCTATCCACCATCGTGTATCTCCAGACGATGCCAACATAACTTTCAAAATCAAACCAACAATTCCACCTGATCGACTGGTACTAATTTTTTTTGGGTATTGCATCAATACTTCTCGGTCGGCACATTATCGCCGGTGACGCACAAGAATTGGCCGCCAGCCCCCGACAGATTCCGGTAAGGAGCTGACATTGCGGCGTCGAACCGTTGTGGATAACAGGGGTCGCCAATTTTTCGTGAACAATATCGGTCCGATCGTTCGCGTTGCCTGCAACTCTCACTGAAGGCTGTATTCGGCGTTTTTCTGTGCACGTTCTCATCAGATTTGGTCACAGTGCCTGACGCTGTGGGATCTCTGGAATCTGTGTTGTCATTGGCGGAATCGGCATTCTGGATACGATGACGATCTGAGTTTCGTGAAGGAACTGTTAGCTAATATGCGTAACCAATTCTTCGCTTAACAAGTTATGTTGTTCAGATATTCTTCAAACACAACTTTCTACGGTGCTCCGATTCGGATGTGATTCACTTCGCTTAAGCAAGTAGGTATGGGAGATGGTTGTTTGTGGCGCCAGACTTATTCCAATGATCAATGCCTGGATGCCGATACTGTGAACGCAAAAAGCCCCGACGCGGGTCGGGGCTTTAGATCTCGATTTAGTTTCTAATCGACAGCAGTCTTAGACTGCTTCGGTAACAACCTGGTTCTTACGTCGACGGCGAGCAACAACTCCACATGGAATCAACGCTAAGCCTGCTAGAACCATTGTGCCTGGTTCTGGATTGGCCGTGAATTGAAGGGTCACTGTGTCATTTGCTCCTGCTGGCAGAAATGCCGCAGTTGTGGTGTTGAAAGTGAATGCTGTTTGAGTTGTTGCTCCAACAGCGAGAGTACCACCACCGCCATTCAGACCTCCAAAACGCCATCCACCAGCAATGTTTGTGAATGGAAACGTTGGGGCAGTAAATCCAAACGCTCCAATGTTGGGCAATGGAATACCAGGGATGCCAGCTCCACCGATTGCGCCTGGATCCGTGACTACGACATCATAGCCATTGAGGTTTGCGCTGTGAGCAGCATTTGCATAGGTCAAACCGTTGGTTACATTCACCACGATGGTGTGAGGGATGGTGATGGCTACGCCGCCCGTGGCATCGACCGATGTGATATCAAAGTTTACGTTAAAGTTAGTGTGCAGTTCGGTCACCGTCATGTCGAGGGTCACGACCGTGCCAGCAACTGCGACATTGTCCAATGTCCAACCTGTTCCGGCGCCTGCAGACGCTCCAGTAATCATGGCCGCGTCAGCCCTTGCTCCTAATAGCAATAGAGCAACAAAAAGAATCTTCTTCATTACGGGGGTCCTAAGAGTCAACTATGTTGGTAAAATGTCGGCCTGTCTATGCATGTAAATCAATTGGCAAGGCAAAGTCAAATAATTGCGTTGGTAAAATGGGTGGATTGGAGCAAAGTTTCTTATTTTGCAGCGTCGTCTTCCAGAGTCGCGGCAATAGAGCGGTGTTCCTCTGCCAAGCTTTCTAATCCCAACTGTTTATATGCGTTTTCAAGAGCCCGGTGTGTCAGTGGACGCCCCGGCAATTCTTTTAGAGTTGGTTCAAGCTCTGAGATCGCGTCCTTCCATCGCTCAAGTTTGCAAAGAATGTGGCCTTTAGTGTCGTGATACTCGGCCGTTTGCGGATTGTCTTGAATTACGGCATCAATGATTTCCAGGGCTTGTTCAGGCGTTGCAGGATCCTGAGCGATCAAATGCCACGCAAAATTATTGGCAATGATTGGGGAACTGGGGCTCATTTTGAATGCTCGAGACATATGGAAGTCAGCCCCAGTTCGGTCCCCAATCTCGTAGAGCGCCGTTCCAAGGACAAGATGGCTAATGGCGACTGCCTTTCCAGAACTAATGTTCTGTTCAAGGAATTTTCGAACTTCTTCAGCAATCTCGCTCTCGGATTTGAGCAGTTTGATAAGGCGATCGAACAGAAGAATTTCGTTGGGTGTGTTTTCCAAACCCGCAGCAATCAGCTCAAAGGCGACCCGGCGGTTGTCTGGAGAAGCCTCAAGCAAATCATCCGACCACCGGATAAATGTCATCGTCAGTGCGTCTCGGAACGCCGGGTTCTCTCCCATAAGCAATCCTTCGCGAAGGATCTCAGCAGTCCGCTCAAATTGCTTCAGAATCAGCGTTGCCTCAGCGTGGTTTAGTCGATGGATTGGAACTGAGGGATTTGCAGTGCTTTCTTTTTCTGCAACGACGGCAGCTTCTGACGCATGTCGCCTGGCCTTGACGGTATCGCCTTTCGCGTCGTACGCTTTTGCCAACAATAGTCTGTATTTTGCAGATCGTTCATCGGTTTGAGACAAATGCAGAATGGCTGGGTCAAGAACACCCTTTTGGAAGTACATATCGCCGAGCAGAGCGTGGGCGATGACGTTGTTTGGCTGTACGTCCAGGGCAAAGTGAATTTGTTTTTCTGCCGTCTGCATGTCCAGCTCGGTCTTTCGTGGCTTGGTTACCAGGCTGGTGGCCCGGTAAAGGTGTGCCGGGGCGTAAACACCACGATCGTCCGGAGCGAGTTCGTCAAGGATGGCTAACTTGCGGGCGTTATCGTTTGTTTTTTCTGCAGCCAGGGCCAGCGTGTACTTGACCTCGTTGGAATTGATTCCAAGTTCAATTGCACGGCCCAGAAACAGGTTTGCCTTTTCCCAATTCTGTTGACGCAGGGCCGTTTGCCCAGCAGCAAGGTAAGTTTCAGCTCGTGAAAATCTTGAAGTTGCCTGATAACTTATTACCAGATAAGTGCACCCTCCTATCAACGCCAAAGCTGGTAGGCCAAACAGCAGGTTCTTTAGCTTTCGGCCTTTCCACCAAATCTCAGCCTGTGTCCATACCCATTTAGCGATGATCGCCGCAGCCTTGAATGGCAGAATAATAATCGCCCAAACGGCTAGCAGCAGCCACTTGGCTTTGCCCTTGAATCCCTGTGATTTAGAATCGCTGAATTTGTTTGAAGAGTATCCCATAACTATTTGCCCTCCTGCTGTGCTGCATCTTGCAAGGAGGAATCCAGCTGTTTCTTTAGAAGACTTCTTGCCTGAAGAAAGAACTCCGTCAATTCATTTTCCTGTTGCTCGTTCACAGATTGTGGCATGCGGGCGAACAGCTGAAATTGTACGAATGGGGCCACACCGTGACTTTCTTCAATCTGTTCAGCCGCTGCGAATGATTGCAGGCGCCGGGCAGCTCGATCTTCTGAATCTCCCCTTGCCAGTTCTTTGATAATTGCGTTTGTTGCGCCCTCAGAATCTGTCAGGTTAAACATCAGAATGGCGTGTCCGTAAAGATCTCTGTTCAGGTGACCGATTGCGACTGGTCCATCTGCCAAAGATCCATATTCGCTTGTCAGTGTTTCCTGAGCCACGACTCGTTTTTCTGGCACCTCCCATCCAATTGCCCCATAGCATTCGCACAGGTCGTGAACACCGTCGTAGGGATAATCAATCGAAACAAGTGCCACTGTATTACCGTTTCGATATTGCCATTGCTGACTGGAACGCCCCAATGGATCGCCGGGCACGCGAGCCACGGTTTCATAGTCTTCCAGTTGAAAACCGCCGATGGTTTGCGGCAGTGTGTCTTTTCCCAGTTCCGGCAGGTTAAAGTCTTCGTACAGCTGTGTAATGAAGTCTGGGCGAGATTCCGGCAAATTGAATAGTTGAGCAAATCCAACTAACGGAAAAACACCTGCAAGAATCAAAACCGCAGTTCGCAGGGTTCCGGCTTCCACTCGGGTTTTGGTCCGTTTTCCGGGGGT
>CALFSX010000009.1 GCA_937916515.1 uncultured Planctomycetaceae bacterium
CATGGTCCTTGTTACGTCTGTTGAAGTTACGTCTGTTGAAGTTACGTCTGTTGAAACTCAAGGGGCCACTCTTGTTCGGTGAGTGGTTCTTTTGGTTAAGGCCTGTGGCTGTCATTCAAGTGGAAGTTGAGCGATTTAGTTATGAGACGTGTCATCAGAAAACGCCCGGGGTTTACTCTGCTGGAACTGTTGGTTGTGATCGCCACCATTGCTGTGCTGATCGCATTGCTGTTACCCGCCATTCAACAGGCTCGTGAACAGGCTCGGCGATCACAGTGCAATAACAACCTGATGCAGCTGGGCATCGCACTGCATAACTATCAAACGACACATTCTATGTTGCCACCGGGATGCGTAAACTCAACCGGCCCCGTTGTCGAAGGCATGCCCGCCGGGATGGAACAGGACTATGGTATGGGCGGAATGGAGGGCTATGGAGTTGACGAGACTGAAGAGCCGCAGGATGGTTCTCCCGCGCCAGCGGCGATTGACTATGGCTATCGAATGAGTTGGATCGCTCAGATTCTTCCGCAGCTTGGGCAGGACAATATTTATCGTAACGTGGATTTTATCAATCCCGAGCGGAGTTTTCTGACGGCAGAACAGCTTGAGTATTATGATCCCCCCGCAAAAGAGTCTCGCGAAGGTAAGACGGCGGTCGCTGAGCAGGAGGACGACGGTGACTATGGTGGCGGATCTGGTTTTGGTATGGGGGAAGGGCCACCCATTGCAGATGAGGTAATCATTGCCGGACTGCGTTGCCCAAGTTCGCCTTATTCTGCGCCTCTGAATGGTGCTTCCAATTCCGACTATGCAGGGTGCCATGCCAGCAAGTCTGTGCCCATTGACACCAACAACGATGGCCTGCTTTATCTGAACAGCAGTGAATCGTTGTATGAAGTTCCTGACGGTGCTTCCACGACCATTTTGGTGGGAGAAAAGCTGGCGACAAACCTGGAAGCGGGATTCCTGACGGGCGACTACAGCACGTTACGGAACACGGGCACCGCCACCAATGTGCTTGATAAGTTGGTCGACGAAGCACGCGGAGGCTACACTCACAACGGGCAGACACTTGACACGATTCTGGATGAATCCGGCAAACCGCAGCAGGTTCGAGGCTTTTCAAGCTATCACGGTGCTGTCTGTAATTTTCTGATGGCGGACGGTTCTACGCGAACTATCGGGAATATGATTTCGCTGGAGATCCTGCAACAACTTGGAAGTCGCAACGACTCTGGTCTTGTTTCGAACGCCGATTTTTAGACCGGCTTGCAGGATTAACGGTCAACAGTTGCTGCGTTTTGATGCTTCGGGGCGCTGTAGATCGCCTTAGATGCAGGAAAACTTGCAGAAGGCAGATGGTATAGCCGCTGCCGTTAAATTGTTGACGCAGTTGGGCTGTGGTTGCAGATAGCGTTTGCAGTTCTGATTTTCGCTGCTGATAATGGTGTCGGGCATTCGATTCTTTCCATACGGCACCGATAACCATGGCTGTTTCAATTCCACGTTTTACCGTGTTTGTGGTAACGCTGCTGTTTGTCGCGTCCGCTGACGCAATGGCCCAACGTTCACACAGCGGTCACTCGCATGGCTCTCAAAATCGAGGCCCCAGCACCACAAACATTGGGACCGGCAGCTTCGGTATAAGTCAACGCTGGGGAACACCAGCTGCTCGCGGGTATCAATCGCCTGGTAATCATTCGTCATCACCCGATTGGACTTTGCGGGCGCCTTCGGGTTCAACTCGCACGCTCACATCGGGGCAGATCGTCATTCCGCGTGGTCCCGGTTCTACGTACAGCAGGCAGTCACCCGGAATCAGCTATTCCTCAGGCCGTGGTGGATCAGTGGTTTATGGCGGTGTCGGCGGTCCGATTAACTATCATAACTATGGTGGCTATCGTACTTATGGCGTGTCGCCAATTTATAGCCAGCCATTCTATAATGGACTTTCCATTCAGTACTCAACGGGCAGTGGATTCCTTAACGCCTATGGGTACGGGAATGGCTATTACAACGGCTTTCCGGGAGTCATCGCTGCTCCGATTGTTGTTCCCTATGGCAGCTACGATTCCGGTCCGTTTTTTCCACAACAGCCGGCGCCACCGCAGCTGATTCTTCCGCCGAGTCCCGCAGCCGTAGCTGCCGAGATGGCTTATGATGCGGGCACAGCCAGTGCAGCCGAGCGACAGAATGGAGCTGTTTTGTCACAACCATTGCAAAGCGATGAGACTCCGATTTTGAATGAGTTCGGCGACGATTACAAAGCTATTCCAGAACAGCAGATTTCTGCCGTCGATCGTATTAAAAGTTTGCGTTACCAAACCTCCGGCGACCAGGCGTTTCGCCAACATGACTACGAATCTGCGGAAGCACTTTACAGGGCAGCATCGGATACCGCCGTTGTTCGACGAGCACCCTGGTTGCGTCTGGCGTGGGCTCAGGTTGCCTTACGGAAAAACAGCGAAGCATTAGCCAGCCTGAAGACTGCGTTGCATCTACGGGATGATCCGACAAGTTCATGGGTGGATGGAAAAGATCTGTTCGGAGTCGGCTTTGAAACGAACATGGTTAAACTTAACGAAGATCTTTGGAAGTGGTTGCAGGCTAAGCCGAATTCTACAGATCGTCTGCTGCTGGTTGCTGCGTTTCAGCAACTGCGTGGGTATGCGGGCATCTCTCAGGAACTCACGGACGCTGCGTCCAGAAATGGCCTCGACCGTGAGCTCATTAGTGCTTTGCGAGAAATATCGGCCGCGAACAACGTGGCGGGGGCCGGGCCGAATCAGCCGCCAGTTGATCAAGCTCCGCAGCCCATTGATATACCGCTTCCTCCTGTTTCGTCGGTTGATGACGGTGGGATTCGGATGATTGGCGGTCGAGTGATTTCGCCTGCGGAAACGTCGGATGCGGCGATCGGTGCTCCAGAACCTGTACTTGCCAGCGAAGAGTTTCCAGCGACGCAATCGGAAGCGAGTTCGAAGAACTTAGGTCCGTTGCCGCAGGTTTCTCCCGGACTGCCTTTGGTGATTCCGCCGATGAATTCGCCAACGCCATAAGTGTTTTTACCAGGCGTGTAGGCAAACAACGACCGACTGGTGGCTATGATGCCGTTGCCTGAAATTCATATTTGATTCGGCGTTTTTGTGGCCCATAGCAGTGGAAGCTGATTTGCATGATGGATGCGATTGTCGAAAAATACTTTCGCTCGCAACAATCCGGCCTGTTTAAGTGGGTCGACAATGGTCGCGAATTGTGTTGGCTGGATGGCACGACAGTTTCGTTTCACGCGGAACTTGCGGTGGTTATCGAACGGCTTTCTCGTGGCAGCCTGCCGTCGTTTTCTTCCATCATTGTTGCGGTGGCCGCGTCAAGATCGACATGGCCAGCAGTCGCGCAGCGGATCACTCGACTTGTTCGAGCATTACAGGAATCTGAACTTCCGTCTTACGCGGAAGCGATGAGAAAGCATCGCTATCTTACAGATACCTGGCAGTCGTCTGCTGAAAAGTTGACATTGCTTTCCAGGTACGCTGCAGTCGAAGTGCAGACGCCGGAATCTCGTGCTGAATTGCTGGCAACGCTGTTTGATCATTTTGAAAGCGGCTATTCAGAAGATGAGCAAACGGTATTGGCGAAGGCATTCAGGGCCGGACTTCCTGAAGACTGGTTTTTTGAACGGAAAGGTGACGGCGAAACACTAACATTGCCGTCGACGGACAAGGAAGAAGCCGAATGGCGTTCTCGCCCGCCGTTGTTTCATCGCGTATTGCACGATGTGCTGGAGCTTTTGCGAATCGCTCGTGTGCTGGCCAGCAGTCTGCACGATTACTCAGGCGAAGATCTGAAGCAACGTGTTTCGACGGGTGTGGCGGCAGACGTTGTGGCTGTGGACGAATCACCCTTGGATTCGCCTCAGCTTGCGGCGAATCTGCTGGATTCCTTACGCAACGATCCGGAGCTGGCTGGTTTTGCTCGATTGTCACGCAACTTAATGGCAGCGGTGACTTTGCCGAGGTCGTTGGAATCTGCGTTGGATATTCCTGCGGGCGGAATATCCGACATCAGCAATCGCGGGCAGTTGGACAAGCTACTCTTAAGCGAACTGGCATTCGACGATTTAACGCTGGCCGTTCGGATTGCGTCCAACGAAGCGATGTATATTCGGCGAGAGTCGCCACCGAATCCGCGCGTGGAATCTCGTGCCGTGCTTATCGACAACAGTCTGCCGATGTGGGGCATTCCGAAACTGTACGCCACCGCGATGGCTATGGCGCTATGTGCAGATTCCCACACAAATTTGAAGGCCGAATGCTATCGGGCTGATGGTGATCAGTTGGTGCGGGTTTCTTTTTCAAGTCGTGATGCGGTCACTGAACAGCTGACATCGCTGGCAACCGTTGAACATTCCGGTGCAGCTATCTCAGCGTTTGAGGATGCTGTGCTGCGGCAGTCGCATTCAGCGGAACCTGTGATTATTACTACGGGCGACGTGTTGGAGTGTTCGGGCTTTAAGCGAGCACTGGAACGCTCGACTTTGAAGAACGTGTGGGTGATTGCCGTTGAACGCGACGGTCGATTGTCGGTGTTGCAACGTACCGTTCAGGGGACTTCTGTTCGCAAGCAGATTCAACTGCGGCTGGACGATATTTTAAGCCGACCCAACACAACGATACGTCGTTCGTTTGTTTCGGGAGAGTTGCCGGATATCTTTCGGCGTGCGGAATTTCCGTTCAGACTGTCGCATCAAACTCGTGCAGGCCGTGTGTTTGCCTGGGGTGACGAGTTGGTTGCGGTGGCGGATGATGGTCGTTTGATGTTGTGGTCCGGCCGTCGTTTGGGAGCAAAACAGATATGCGATGATCTTCCGCGGCGAGGCAAAACAAACGTGCATCTGGTTAGTCGCGATGCTGCAGCAGTTCGGTTGTTTGTTCCGGGCGAAGCGTCAGAACTGATTACTGTAAGTCGTTTTGGTGAGCAATTGAATCGGGTGGTCATTCAAGGAAAACTGGATGGCGTACGGGACGTTCGGTCTGTGGGGGCCGCATTGTTGCTGTTTTGTATGGTCGACGGTTACGAGCGAGTAATTGCGATTGACGAAAAAACAGGACGAACGTTGGCAAATCGTGTTTTGCCGAAGGAAGTGTATCGTAACGGCCGCTGTCTGCTGGGAAACAATAAGTGGTCCTTGCTTACATTTGACGGCCAGGAATTGGGGGGCCAAAAGTTGCCATCGGAGTTTAGCGGTGCGAAGGACGTCGTCGAATTGGCTGCCGGTGAGTTTTTGATGATTGATAAAGCCGGCCAGATCGTCGATCCAGGCGGTGAATTACGATTCAAAGAATTTCGCAGACAAATGCCCAGAGCTGCCACAAGGCTGTTTGGATATTTGCCCGGCGGCGATCGAATTGGCGTGGCCTGGGGAGACAATGTATCCTGGGGAGACAGCGTATCTTTGGGGAACAATGCTATTCTGCTGAACGTTAAGACGGAGCAGCCTGAGTCGTTTAAGCACAGCTGGACGGGAGCTGCAGATTTTGAATTTCAGGAAGCTCGCAAAACGATTTCGATGCGTACGCCGCGCTGGAAATTTCGCCGCATCGGTATCGACGGGAATGCTGGGCATCTTGTTCTGCAGGCCGCAAGTGGTTTGTTGTTTGCAATCAAGTTCAATTCAGCATTGGCAGGAATTGAGTTGGTTGCGGCTGACCAAACAAGCCGGACCAGTCGTTTCTTTGATTTCGAATCCTGCGCAGCGCCGGATGGCGTTGGATACAGGTTGCAGGTCGCGCAGATTGCCGACGTCGGTAGTGCGTGGTTGGATTCGCGAGGACTGTTGCACTTGAAATGCGATGACGGACAGTATCCGCAAGTCAGCTTTGCGGTTCAGGATGGTCAGCTTTCCGGTTGGCTTTCAACGGGAGAAGTGTTTGGCGAAGACTATTATTTTGGTCGCAAAGACCGTAGCCTCGAACTAAAACAGGTTTCTGCGGCTGTTGCCTGGGAGTCTGCCGTTAAGCCGTTTATTGGTATTGCTCCATGGAGTTTCCACTACACCTGAAATACTGTTCAGAACGCCGTCACGCCGTTTGCGGGTTGTTGATTCCTGGAGACGACGTGT
The DNA here is from genome assembly GCA_937916515.1 of uncultured Planctomycetaceae bacterium. Taxonomy (GTDB): domain Bacteria; phylum Planctomycetota; class Planctomycetia; order Planctomycetales; family Planctomycetaceae; genus Fuerstiella. Next base: position 6,125 of record CALFSX010000009.1, read on the forward strand.
CAGCATGGCTGTCAGTCGCCTTGCGTGAGCAGGTTCCATTCGGCGATCAGCGGTTTCTGATTGTTGCTGAACAACATGGCGCGGCTGCAAATGTTGTGGCGGCTCTGTGCTTGTTTCCGGCGACAACGAATGGCTGTTCGTCCCAAGTTGTTTCAGCGACATCTGCGGCTAGCCCGCTATCCATTGATTATGGTTGCCGAGCGGGTCGATTGTATTTGCCGGTTAATTCGGAACTTTCTGCTGCGATTACCGATTCAGAACTGGACGCCCTTTTGCCGGGCGGAAGATTGCCTGGAGACTCTGGCAGGTTGTTTGTGTGGCACCCAACTTGCGGACTGATCGGCTTTGATGCGGAACACGTGCTTTCTGCAGCCGATTTGTTGTCTGGGCCGCCCGATTCAGAACGTGTTTGGGATGCTGTCGAAGTTGGACCGCAGCTTAGCCGCGCTGTGCGATCGCTAAGCCCGGAAGCATCTGCAGACTTCCTGCAAATGCTGGACGAGGGCAAGGATGATATCGGTGGCGAGTCTGAAAATATCGAGAATGTTCCTCGCGCGCCGGACGAAAAATCTGGAGCCGCTATTCGTGATGCGATGCGTGGGGTCACCGATGGGGTTGCCAAGGCGATACATGGAATAACGTCAAAACTTCCGACGGCCGAAAATGGCAACGCAATGCTGGGCAAGTTGCATCGATGGGCTGAATCTGTGCTTGCGGGAACTGCCGGTGGCAGTGGTTCAGGAGGTCGCAAGGCATCGTCAGGGCGAATGGATTCGGGGCTGTCGACTCGACGAGAAAACGAAATCAAACGCCTGTTGAATCTGTTGAAAAATGATCCCGACAAAGGTCTGAAGTTTGCGTTGCCGCTTGGCGGCGAAGATCGCAGTCGAGGAATTTCGAGGCCCACAGATCGTTTGGGGGAGCATGATATTGATTTGCATTCGAATAGTTGGCGAGGATCGGGGCGAGGCGATTCGTGGGATCTTCCGTGGGAATATCAGGCAAAACTGCAGTTGCAATATCGCGAAATCGCTCAGCGAGAAATGCGACTGGGCAGGTACCGTCGAGCCGCCTACATTTACGCTCGCTTGTTGAATGACTTTACGTCAGCTGCTGGCGCGTTGGAAGCTGGTCGGCTGTATCATGACGCTGCAAGTATCTATCTTGAGCATTTAAGAGATTTCAGCAAGGCGGCTGCATGTTTTCGAAGTGGCGGTTTCTGGGAAGAAGCTCTGCAGATTTATCGCAATCACGAACGCTGGATTGCTGCCGGTGAGCTGTATCAGGAAATCGGAGACGCTGCCAAAGCTTCGGAAATGTTTCAACATGAAGTAAACGCCTGCGAACGTCGCCGCGATTACTCCACCGCAGCAACCGTGGCAGATCATCGGCTTGACAATGCGGAGCTTGCTACCGAATTGCTCATTACCGGGTGGATGCAGGGCCTGAATGGCCGCGAGTGTTTTCGGCAAATTATGAATCTGCACGGGCGTCGAGGCATGCATCGCGAAGTGGAATCTGTGCTTCGCAACCTGACTGTATCTGATAACCTGAATACGTCGCAACTGCTTGACGCCGTGACAGTCTGCAGCGAAAACGCGATTGGCTATCCGGAAGATTCGGTTCGTATTTCAGCTCGAAGGCACACGTTTCGTCTGGCGGCTGTGTTGCTGAAGCCAGAGGATGACGGCCAGTTGTCAGAAGTTCAAAGCACTGCAGCGTTGGCGGCGCTAAGACGGCTGGATCCCGGCGATGGATTACTTCAGGCTGACGCTCATCGTTTCGAAACCGAATTGCAGCAGCCAGCGGTACGTGTAAAGAAATCATCTCCGGTGGTCTCTTCTGAGTCGGCCAACCATCCTGGGGCGAAGCTGATCAGCAGGATAGATCTGCCTCCCGCTGGTACTCCACCTGGCACGCGTTGGCTGGACATTGTCTGCAATGGTTCGTTTGTGTTTTATTTGGGAATAACGCCTCAAAGTACGGTCGTTTTCGCCAGGCAAACCATTGGAACACGGCTGGACGGAAGGCTGGTGACGCAGGATCGGGCGGTGCTGCTGCCGGTACCTCTGGACCTGGAAGCCAGCCAACTGGCTCTCCGATTGAATTCCAGCGACCCGGAACGAATTTGGGTTGTGCCGGTTGGTACTTCAGGTCCATGGTGTACCCCGGCTCGCAATATTCAGGCGGTGAATGAATCGGAATTCGTGATTGCCCATTTACCGGATATGGGTTCCTTGCTGGACGTGTGTGATACGTCGTCCGGATGGTTGTTTTGCCTGGATGTTTCGGCGGGAACAGGCGGTGGAAGTTTTGGGCTGAACATCATAAATTCATTCAGGCTGGTTGATCGCACCGTAGCGATTGAAAACCTGCTGGATGTTCTGGAGCCCGAAGCTTCTCCTGTAAGGTTTCGTTTGTACGTTGATGGCACGGGATTCTTCGTGGTAGCGGGACGAACTGTTGTACGTCTAACTGCCAGTGTCAAAGACGTTCTGGATTCACAGGACGGCGCGCGCATGTCCGCGAAGGTTTTGGAAACGCTGCCATTTTCGCCCATCAATATGACAGTGTCGCCCAACAGCACGATGACTCGTCTTGTCTTTTCTTTTGAGGAAGGGATGCGAGTTGTTTGGAAATCGGCTTATGGGAGTTGTTTATTCGGGCATGATCTTGTTCGCCCGGTGACTGCTTTTTCCAGCAACGGAATTCTGGCTGCCGCGTGTGCTGTAAGTAATCGAATCGATTTTTATCGCCTGTCACGCGGGCAGGCAACGCTTGTTGAATCGACGGTGGCATCGGAATCCGTCACACATCTGACGTGCGGACCAGCCCCCAATCAGATTCTGGCGTTTCATCCCGGTGGCGGGATTTCTCAGTACGCCATTCCGTTTAGATGATTGCACAACTGTGCGACGAATGTGGCGACACGTTTTGTGCGGCAGGTCTACATCACGATCTTCCCAAGCAGAGTGTCAACAGTTGCGCTGTCGGGAATCAGCGGAAGCGTGTGTTCTGCAACGCATACTCGAACACGTTTTACGCAATCGTCAAACGTATTGTCAGACATGGCTGCGACAATCGGTGATGCCTGCTGAAGTGCTCGATAAGTGTTTTCTTTGGGATAGAAAATGTCAACTTTGAATTCCACTTCGCGATGCAGCGGCGGAGCGTCAATCAGTACATCGACGGGGCTGATGTTGCTGCCGCAGCGTTGACTTAGTACGCGAGCCAGTTCGTTGGAACATTTGACGATGTCTCGATACGGCATTTGACGCAGTGCGCGATATAGTTCCGGATGTTGGAACAGACTGTATTCGCTGAGTCGTTTGTGGAGGCGACGTTTGGGGCCGAACAATCCGGCGGTGAGCGATTCAGCTGGGATGCCCAAGCTGGCTTCGACAAGTGTGCGGATCATTTCCGGTTCGGTCATTCGGAACAGGCACGCCAGGTCCAGATTGCGATGGACGTCATAGAACGCTCTGGCAAACATGGTTGTGGCAGACCGCACAGTGTGATGCCAATAAACTTCGCTGAACATCACGTAGCGAGCGAACACCATCATTTCGGCGGCGGTTTTGCCTTTGTGAGTAATGGCCAGTCCGTCGCCGATTTCATTGGGAATCAGCGAGCTGATCAATCGGTTGCGGTCGAAGTTTCTGCCATAGGGAACGCCGCAATGCTGGCTGTCTCGGTTTAGGTAGTCCATCTTGTCGATATCGATGGGGCCGGACAAAATTGATTGTCGAAGCTTTAAGCTGGGATCTTCTGACTTGCCGGTTAACACCTGCAACACTTCGTGTGGTTGCACGTTCCACTGATTTCGCAGTACGTCGGCAAGTTCGTTGTCGGGACCCAGAAACTGTGCGGCAAAGGCTTCGTGCGGCGGCATGTTTTCCAGTTCGAGGTCTTCGATCGGGTGGCAAAAAGGCCAGTGCCCGATATCGTGAAGCAAGGCGGCAACAATCAATACTTCTGCATCGTGGGCCGAGACGGCTGCGGCAAATCGTTCGTCTTTTCCCAGTTGAGCCAGATATTTCAGGGAGTTGTCGTAAACTCCCAATGCATGTTCAAATCGCGTATGAATGGCTCCCGGATAAGCGCGAGAAGCGAGTGCCAGCTGGGTGATTTGCCGCAGGCGTTGAAATTCTGAGGTGTCGACAATGGCTCGGACACGCCGAGTGAACGGGATGTCCTGCTCAACAGGAACTCGCACCACACTTACGTTTGGACCAGAAGATGAAAGTTCCGGGATATCGGAGTACGGGTGCATGCTGTTTGGGCGTCCAGCGGAACTTCATGCGTTAAAAAACGGTGAATCCGGTTGGATTTGATGTTTGAAGGCCGACAAAGCGGAGAATTTCATGGTCGAGTGACGATGATAAGCGAAATCCCCTTGAGTTTCTGATGCTGGAGTGTAACGATTCCGGTACTGACGGACACTTCCACGCAGACGCATGTGGTTGTGTCGCTGCAAAAAGTTCGAAGTGCCGGTCGACGTCCCGTATTTTTGACCACTGGTCAAATGGGAGAATCGTGTTTAACGCGGCGCATTACTGAGAGTTGTTCTTTACAATTCCGGTGAGGTTCGAATTCCGCGTACGATTCATCCATGGGGATGTTTCCTCATTTACGGCTCTTAGTGAAAAAGTAAAAGTAATTACAGAATGGCGAAAGAAGAAGCAATTCAGGTCGAAGGCAACGTTGTCGAAGCCCTTGCGAACACACAGTTTCGCGTGGAACTCGAAAACGGCCATTTGGTCATGGCTCACGTAGCCGGCAAGATGCGAAAGCACTTTATTAGAATCGTTCCTGGCGACCGAGTCGTTGTGGAAGTGTCTCCTTACGACCTGAATCGTGGTCGTATCGTTTATCGAGAACGTTAGAATCTCCGTTTTCTAAACGAAGCTCTGTTCATCAGACCAAACATCTGGGCCGGAACCCGATGACGACAGCTGCCGAATCACTGCCATTCGTTCGAATTTACACGGATGGTGCGTGTCGTGGAAATCCTGGTCCAGGCGGATGGGCGTGTATCCTGCGCCATCCGGCCAGCGGCAAAGAAGTCGAATTAAGCGGCGGCGAACCGGAAACGACCAACAACCGCATGGAACTGCAGGCGGTGATTGGTGGACTAAGACATCTGACGCGCAAAACCAAAGTGGAAGTCATCACTGACAGCACCTATGTGGCTCAGGGATGTAATTCCTGGATGGCTGGTTGGAAACGTAACGGCTGGCAACGCAAAGAAGGCCGCAAGCTGAAACCCGTGCTTAACGTTGAGTACTGGAAGAAACTTGACGAATTGCTTTCGAAGCACGACGTGAAGTTTACCGTTGTGAAAGGGCACTCCGGCCACGCAGAAAACGAACGCTGCGATGTGCTGGCTGTAGCCGCCGCCGAAGCTCAACGCTGACCGTCGTACGCTGTGTTTTCAGCGACCTCTATCTTTGGCGTGGCTACGCGTGTAACGTTCCGCATCGGACGATTGTTTACCGGGCTGCTGTCTGCGAGACTGCGTATTTTACATGCAAAACGCAATACAGCGGACGTGCGTTCAGCCGGTGAATGGGACGGAATTCCTGTGTTACCGCCGCCGCCCTTCCGACAATGATCGCTGGTAGAGTTCCAGCAGGTCTTTGTACTGTGATGGCGGTGCGGAACGTTGAGTTGTTGTGTCCTGTTGTTCGATATCGCGATCCGTTTTTCCAACTCGTTCTTTGGGAGCAGCTTGCAGATTGAGACTTTTCAGCAGCTCTTCAACTCGACGACGCTGCAATTGGCGAGCTTTGGAGTCTGCATCACCTTCTTCTTTTAAGGTGTTGAGTTGTTGTTGCATTCGATCGCTGAATTCTTTCAGCTGGTCTTCCGTCCAGCCCAGTTCGTCCAGCAATTCCTGATCAACGGTGCCTCGTTCGATATCTTTCTGCAGTCGTTTCAGTACCAGGTCAGCTGCTTGAGCGGCGTCCTGAACGTTGGGGTCGTCGGCTTTGAACGGTTTAGCCGCTTCTTCACCGCCGGAGCCTGATCCCGGTTTGTTTTCGTCGCCACCAGGCTGATCCTGTCCAGATGTGTTGGAACCACCACCGCCAGCCGGATTTTTTCCGCCGCGACCGCCATTGCCTGCTTTGCTTTGCTCACCTTTAGAGTTTGATTTGCCTTCTCCTCCTGGCTTTCCGCCTTCCTTGCCAGCCTGATCGCCGCCTTCCTGTCCGCCCTGTTGGCCTTCTTTTCCTCCTTGTTTGCCGCCCTCCTGTCCCTGTTCACCAGGTTTTTCGCCCTGTTGTTGGCCCTCCTGTCCCTGCTCGCCAGGCTTGTCGCCCTGTTGTTGGCCCGTCTTCTGGTCTCCTGGCTTGCCACCCTCCTGGCCTGATTGCTTGCCACCGTCCTGTCCCTGCTGACCGGGCTTGTTTCCTTGCTGTTGTCCGTCCTGTCCCTGCTGACCGGGCTTGTTTCCTTGCTGTTGTCCGTCCTGTCCCTGCTGACCAGGCTTATTTCCTTGCTGTTGTCCGTCCTGTCCCTGCTGACCAGGCTTGTTTCCTTGCTGTTGTCCGTCCTGTCCCTGCTGTCCGGGCTTGTTGCCTTGCTGTTGTCCGTCCTGCCCCTGCTGACCGGGCTTGTTTCCTTGCTGTTGTCCGTCTTGTCCCTGCTGACCGGGCTTGTTTCCTTGCTGTTGTCCGTCTTGTCCCTGCTGACCGGGCTTGTTTCCTTGTTGTTGTCCGTCTTGTCCCTGCTGACCGGGCTGGTTGCCTTGTTGTTCACTTTGCTGTTGCTTGTTGGTGTCTGCGTTCTCACCATTTTGCGGTGTTGTTTCGTTGCCAGAGTCCGGCTGCTTCTGATCGTCCATCGCAGCATTGCCGCTGCCAGGCTCGGCAGTTTTATCTGGATTCTTTTCGGACGTGCCATCTGCGTCGTTCGACTTTGGATCCTGCTGGCTTTCGTCAGATGCGTCGTCAGTTGAATTCTCTTTGCCCGCTTTTTCTGTTGCGGGTTTATCGTTGTTGGTTTCGGAACCGTCTGCTGATTGGTTTCCCTTCAGGTTTTCGTTCGCCGCTGAAGCGTCTGCGGTTGAGTCGTCTTTTTCGTTTGCCTTTTCTTTGGCAGGGTCCATCAGTTGGTCTGGCGACACTCCATCGGTGGCATCATCTGTTTTGCTATCAGTTTGATTGCTGTCGTTGGAATTATTGCTGGATGCATTTTGAGGCCCCGTATCATCACCCTTCTTGATTTCAGGGGATGGATCGCTGGGCGAGTCGCCTGTCGATTTACGAGTTTCTTTTTCCTTGTAGCTTTCCAATAGACGCTGCATGGCGTCGCTATCGTCCATTGGGGACGAAGGCTTGTTTGAGGGCTTGCCTTGGTCGGATGATGATTTTCCGCTGGCAGCATCGTTCGATGAGTCGCTGGGTGTGTTGTCGCCGGTTTGCCCTGTCGGCTTGTCTGTGGATTCGCCGCCTTCTCCCTGTTTCTGCGTCTGATTGCCGGTGGCGTTTTCTGAGTTGCCGGACTCACTGCCGTCTGATTGTTTCCCAGACTGGCCCGCTTGTTCACCGGCTTCTGCTGAGCCGTTGGGGGATTTGCTGGCATTGCCGGATTGGTCGCCATCTTTCGGTGCGTCGTTGGGCGACGCATTTTCGTCGGCTGCAGGGGGCTGATTGTTGTCTTTGGGCTTTGTTGGATCGTCTGCCTGTTGTTGTTCTGCATTGCGTTCGCGTTGTTGTTGTTCCTGAAACTCTTTGTCTCTGGCAAGCTGCTTTTTAACTTCATCTTCAGAAATGGGAGCCTGGATTTCGAACTGCAACGTTCCTGAACGCGACTGACTTCCCAGCGGCGGCTTGTTGTCGCGAGCGGTAATGTAGTAGCGAACGACGTCGCCTTGTTTCAGTTCAAGTGGTTCCAGATCAAACTCCCACGTTCCGGTCCACGACTTTTGCAGGCTTTGACGCGTGGCATCAAACAGTGGTTCCGGGGTTCGCAGTTGTCCATTGACTTCGTAATTCAGTTTGACAGAACGCAGCAGGAAATCCGGGTCTTCGGCTTCAACAAGCAGTGGCACAACAGCATTTGCGGCCACCTGGAGATCTCGAATCGGGTCGATCAGTTTTACGATGGGAGCCTTATCCGGACGAATGTTGACTCCGTAAACAGTCGGTTGTGGATCCGTACGACCGATTTCATCTTCCACTTCAATGCGATAGTACCTGGGAGACGTTCCGTCCTGTCGCAGGTTTAATGGGAAGCGTGCGTTAAGCTTTGTTCCCTGAACTTCCAATGAGAACTCTTCGGCCGGCACGGTAAAACTCGGGTCGTCGCTGAATCTTATTGAAGCAGAACTTAATGGCACGTTTGGTTCCGCAGCCAGAATTACTTCGGAACCTTCCCATGCGTCAATGTTGCCGTTTTCTGTTGTCACACCAACCAGCGACATATAGTCTGGATATCGATAAGTCAGCTGCAAAACGCTGGCGGTTGGCGGTTGATCGATCGTGACCAGAAAGTCTTCAGTCTGGGCGTCTCCTGCTGTAATTCGATAAGTAAAATTCTGCCGCAGTCCTCGATCTGACGCCCCTGTCAGTAGAACTCGAAATCTGCCGTCGCCTTCAGCGGGCTGCATCGTGAACTTTTCGTCGACGTATGTTTTGTCAGCGGTTGTGTACAACACCACAACTTCATCGGGCACGTTTCCGCCAATGTCTGCAATAACTTCCAGTTCTGTGCCTGCTTGAATAACGGCCGTTCCTGGCTGAACTTTTAGTATTCGGGTCTGCGTGGCAACCGCGGCGTTGGCAACCGTTAATGGACGCAACAGGTTGATGGCTTTGGGACTGAAGACCGCATACAGGCACGTGGAAAGTACAAGTCCAAACAGCACAAAACCCAGCTGCATCAGCCAGCGTCGATCGATCGCTTCGTCCAGATTAACTTTGGCCAGTCCCACTGCCGCGCGTTTTTCGATTGTTCTGCGAATAGAATCGGATGCTCCCGCACCGGACGCGTTTAAGTCGACAAGGCTAAGCAGCGAGCCGTTCATGCCTCGGCTTTCGTTGTCCAGCATGCGAGCTGCATACAACGCACTTACTTCGGTCGTCCACGGTCGAATGACATAGCGGTAGACGATGTAAGCACACGAAGCGAGAACCAGCGTCAGCATGGCGGCTCGAGTAAACGGGCGGAAGCCACCGGTGACAACCCAGTGGTCAAAAATTGTGAAGACCAGTACATAGCCGATCAACAGCACTCCAGCCAGCAACAGAGCTGTCAACAGGTCTGTCCATTTGATCCGATCTCTGGCGGCTTTGATGCGATGCTCAATATATTCGTCGCAATCAGCGTAAGGGCTGGATGGCTCTGCTGCAGTTGACATATTTGCTTCCGGGGAAAGGTGCTGATGTTCGCCGCGTTTTGCGTTCGGGAACTCCAGATTTCCGTTATTGTATCTAATTTGTACAAAGCCACATCAGGCTGAACCGCCCGGTGTTTGCCTTCGTCAATAAACGTGAAGCTAAACGATTGGTCCGTACGGCGAATGGCGTCTTCACAACAGTAGAGTAATTTTACTGCTAAGTCCGTTCAGGAATTGTCACGAATTTGATGCAACAAGGCAAATATTATCAGAATGCGCGGCCCTCCACCTGCATTGACACTTTCGTCATTCCCGCGCAGGCGGGAATGACGGTTGAGGTGCGGGACATGTGGCAGGGGGCTGCCACAACGCCGTGAAGGGGTTTCGGAGCGGGAGTTTCGCCGTCTTTTTAACGCGGGATTGCTGCGGCTATTGCATTCAGCGTTTGTGTTTTTCCTGCGTCTGGTGCACGGGAACCGTCATCCCCAGAATTGTGGCTGCGTCCTGAATTCTCGCATCTCGCCACATGGTGTTTTCGATGACATTGCTGGGTTTCTGCCCGGCCTTGTGAAACGCCGCAAGAATGCGAACAAGCTTTTTGGACAGCCTTATCTGCACCCGGGCTGAATTCTGCGTGGACTTGTCATCTGTCGCTGAAACCGGTTTGGCTGCTGATGCGACCGGAACGGTTTTTGGCTTTGCTGTATCCAGAGTCTTTAACTGCGTTGGCAGTGGCCGTTGTGGTGTTGAATCTGGCTGTACAGGTTTTGCGATTGATCGCGCTGTTCTTGCGATGCGTGAAGCAGCGTTTGCGGCTTGCACGGCATGCAGGCTATGCTGAACGGAAGTCAGCAGTTGCATTTCCAGGGAATCGTCGCGGCCATGGTGGGCAACGTCGACTCTTTGCACTGTTTCCCTGGAAGCTGTGTCTGTCCCTTTGGTTGGAGCAGTTACATGATGCTTACGAGCAGCGACTGCCATGCCTGTGTTTGCCTGCACTTCAGACACGTCGCTGCGACGCACCACTGGCACTGACGGGTGAAGAAGCGGCGCGTGATGAAGTGGTGCGGCGAAAGGTCGGTTCGGCCGAACTCGTGTAAGTATTTGGGGCATAGCACACCCAATCTTTCTGAGGGGGGCGAGTCTTTGGGACGCGTTGCTGAAACGGCGGTCTGGGTTATGCGATCAAATCCGTTCACCGCAGCACGGGGGCATTTTTGTGCTCTTGTTGTTGATCGATGAAAGCCAACGCGTAAACAATCGACGCGTTCTTCCTGACTTGTGAAATCGGCATCAACTGCCGCAACGGTCACCGTGGGAGGGGAAATTTCTATCCGTTCAGGGAAACAAGCGAGTCTGTAACGATTGTACGACCGCAGACGTTCGCGATTTACAGGTTTTGTTTTGTTGTGGGATCCCTGATTCAGGCTGAGTTCATCACGCGACCGCCAGCCCTTTGCGCAAGAATCAAACGGCGAAAATGATTTCGGGAAACCTGCCGAAGCCTACTCTGAATCCAGGTCCAACCAGACCAGTCGATGGTCGGAACAATCGATGGCATCTGCCAAGGCGTTGTTGGTTGCGGGCCAGAAGACCCCGCCGTCGACCACCGTCCAGTCAGAGCTGGGCAGCACATAGTCGACTCGAAGATTCCCAACTTCACCATCTGAAAAGTCTGCTGTGTCACTGCGTGCAATTCCGCTTTGGCGTAAGTTGGCGCCTGCCTGTAATTCCGTAGCTTCTGTGGCCCCTTCGCTGCCCGGTACGAATGTGGAATTGACTCGTTGGTGGTTTAGCAGTTGTTGAATCGCATTGTTGTGGCTATTGCCATCGATTGGGTCTGCGTTTTGGTCGCCCAGAATCACAAACGATTCCGTATCGGGCAGTCCTCCAGAATGGCCCTGGTCGTCAACCAGCCAGTCAGCAGATTTGTTGGAAAGGTATTCAGCCCAAAGTCGAATTTCATCATGGTTTCGTTTTCCATTTCTGTCTTCCGGGCCATCGAAAGCAGGAGGAGTTGGATGTGATGCCAGCACGTGCAGAATCTTTCCATTTACGTTGACCGGAATGTCCCAATGGCTTTTTGATGAGAGGCGAAAAACGTTCCATGCGTCAGCGGAGTACCACGGTTGTTTCGAAACTGGATCCATGGGAATCGCGGCGTCTGGCATGTTCTTCCACAGCAGATTTTGAAACGTTCGGACCTTGTCGCGTTCAATTGGAAACATTGACAGCACAACCATGCCGTATTGACCGGGGAATTTCCCATAACCATAAGAATCGCCGGGGCCGTCTGAACTTCCGTTGTGCTCGAAGTCGTGTCCGCTGGGAACTCCCGTGTTAACGGACGACGAAAACGCATACGGATAGGTAATGGGGTGAGTTTCATCCGCTGCGGCCTGCAGGAATCTGGTTCTGAACAGTTGAATTGATTCGCCCGTTGCGTCGTAGTCGAATTCATTCATCAGCAGGATATCAGGCCGTACTGTCCTGATAATGCTGGCAACTTTTTTTGCCTGAACGTTATCGGTTCGCAGGTCTGCAGTAAGGCGTCCTTCGCGGCTTCGATTCAGACTCACGTTAAAGGTGGCGACACGCAATGTTTTTTCCTCGTTGGCGGTTTGTGCGTGGCAATGAGACGTAGCGGATATGCTAAAGGCATATAGCAGCATTGCACACGCACTCCATTTCATTGGGCGAGCAACGAACATTGACCAACAGCCTTCCGGGATGTTTTCCAAGGTGAATCCTAAGTCACGGGCAGTGCAGAAGTATGGCTACCGTTCACAGAAATACAACAGGGGCGATGTTTGAATATTTGGCGAAGAAAAGGTCGACTGTGGTTCTGGTTGCGAAGCGGATTCTGCCGTGCATTTGGCACTAATTATGGTTGACGCAGTCGCTCGGATTTCCGTTGCGTTTTGCTAGCATGGGGCGAGTAATACTTGTTGGCAAAGACACAGTTTGTTTGAGATACGCTGAAATTGGCTCGCTTGGGGACTGACGTTCGCTGCCGTTGACGTTTTTGTTGTGATTGAATTTCCAATATCAATTGCCGGATCCTGCTGCCGTGTTGCATTGGTGGCTTTAAGTTTGAAGGTGAGAACTTGAAAATGAAATTTTTGTTCATCGCTCTGGGCGTGAGTGTTTTCGGTCAGTTGTTTGCGGCTGAAGTTCAGCGACCGAATGTCGTCTTCATTTTGGCAGATGACTTTGGATGTCGAGATCTTAGCGGTGAAGGTAGTTCGTTCTACGAAACTCCCAATCTGGATCGGATCGCTCGTGAGGGAGTTAAGTTTTCCAATGGATACGCTACGTGTCAGGTTTGCAGTCCATCTCGTGCTAGCATTATGACCGGTAAGTATCCGGCACGATTACACATGACGGACTACATTGGTGCTGCCTCAGGCCTTGATTGGAAGCGCAATGGAAGAATCCTGCCAGCTGAATATTTGCACAATCTTCCGCATTCAGAAACAACTCTGGCAGAAGCCCTGAAGGAAGGTGGCTATCGAACGTTTTTTGCAGGCAAATGGCATCTGGGAGGAGAAGGTTCTCATCCCGACAATCATGGTTTCGATGTCAATATTGGTGGGCATTTTCGAGGAAGTCCTCCCGGCGGATTCTTCGCTCCATTCAAGAATCCCGAAATGAAGGACGGACAAGCGGGGGAATCGTTGCCCATTCGTTTGGCACAGGAAACAGTTGACTTCATTGCAGCCGAATCTACACAGCCGTTCTTCGCGTACCTGTCGTTTTATTCTGTTCACAGCCCAATTCAGACGACTCGTGAACTGTGGTCGAAATACCGTGACAAAGCTGTCGCATTCGATACACCTCAGGAGCGGTTTGTAGTGGATCGTACATTGCCCGTTCGGCAGGTTCAGGATTGTCCAATCTATGCGGGCATGGTTGAATCGATGGACAACGGAGTGGGTATGGTTCTGGAAACACTGGACCGTTTGAAGCTGGCAGAAAACACAATTGTGATTTTCACATCAGACAACGGTGGAGTGTCATCGGGCGATGCTTTTGCGACATCGAATCTGCCATTTCGCGGTGGGAAGGGACGGCAATGGGAAGGGGGAGTTCGTGAGCCATACTATATTAAAGCTCCCGGAATAAAGCCTGGGGTTAACGAAACGCCCGTTACCGGAACCGACTTCTATCCAACAATTCTGGAGCTTGCGGGGCTTCCTGCAAAGCCGGATCAGCACGTTGATGGCGTTAGTCTTGTGCCGTTGCTTAAAGGAGAATCGATCAAAGATAGATCGCTGTTCTGGCACTATCCGCATTATGGAAATCAAGGAGGCGAACCATCTGCTTTTGTTCGCAACGGTGACTGGAAGTTGATTCACTATTGGGAAGATGGCCACGACGAACTGTATAATATCGTGGCTGATATTGGTGAGCAAAATGACCTGGCCGCGGTTAATCCGCAGATAACAGCAAAGCTACGCGCTGAACTTGATGACTGGTTGCTGGCGACAAAGGCTGCGATTCCTGAGTTGGATGCTCGCTTCGATCAAAAGCTGCACGACGAGACTCAGGCAGCGATCCGCAACAAACGGAAGCCAGCGTTGGAAAGGCAGCACGCTGAATTTCTGTCTGAGAAATTCCGCCCGAATGCAGATTGGTGGGGGTCTTTGCAAACGAACGACTGACTGCTTCGGATCAGCCTTCAGTATGTCATGGTTGCTACAATCGGCATTCTTGTCACTCCCGTCAGTGTCCTTGCACCACAAAGTTCTGACTCTGGCCGCATTTTGCGGTATCCCGGCGTGTTCCTGAACTAGGTTTTATACAGAGGCGATTCCTGTTTTTAAGTGAATGCCTTTGGCCACCGTCAGGAACCCGCGGGATGCTGGAAGTTGTTGCAAATCTGTTCACGCGACGTGACCCACGTCGCGAAGCCCGACTGGGGCTTGCTCGTATCATCAGCCGATATGACATGACTTGCCTCAGTTACGAACAGGGAATCACTGTAGAGCGTCGGGACCGAGACGAACGTCATGTGGCGTTAGGTGTGTGGCTTTTCCCGTGCAAAGCGACGGCAAAAGCTGCGGACCTCAACATTGCCAGCGGAGTGCCTGCGGTGACTCATGACCTTCGCAGCGAAGGTTTTGGAGTGATGACTCCCGTGAGTTTAAAACACAAGCATTTCTTCGTCGCGGTACCGGATGAAACCGATTGCTGGCGATTCTTTAAATGTGATGTTCGCCATAACTCAGTCAAGCCCGGAAACTGGTATTTGCTGGGCTTGCAGGTCGATGTCAGCATCTTACTGGACGGCAAACAGCGAATCCGATTTCGAGATCATATTGGCGAAATCTGCGGCGCAGAATAGGTGCATGGTCGAACATGATGCTGTGAAAGAGTGCCCACATACGGCGGCCAATGAGACGGATTTTTGACGAATGCCGGCAACCGCACGCCGCTTGGCGCATCGAAGAAATATTGTTTTTGCGTCGTAATCAAAATGGTGCGCTCATGGTGCGTGTTCGGTCCGCTTGTTGGCCGGAGCGGTTCGCACGTCCCACGTCTTGCCGCGATCCACGCCACCGGGTCAAGGGCGAAGCCCTTGTTAGGTTGATGGTGCGAATCGCCAGTATTGCTGGATTGTGGCGGGGTTTGAGCGTTTCTGGCCTGCCCCGTCAAACCCACGTATTGCCACAAATTGCGTGTTTGTGCAACAATTCGTCGTATATGACAGCAGCCCCGCCAAATTGCAATTGATGGGCTGCACGCTACCTGGATTGACTCAATGGAGTGAGCATGTCCGTTTTCTGTGCGATTCGCGATCTCTTTAAGTTTGGCCGTAAGACTCGCCGTCGAACTGGTTCGTTGGCATCTGCTGCGACCGTTTTGGAATCTCGCGTTCTGCTATCGGCAACGACTGTTACGCCTTTCGGCAATCTGGCTTTGGATAGCGGAGCTGATCTGAAGACGGTGAAGTTGACTGATCATTTCGATGATCCGGCGATCAGTGGCTCCACCGTTAAAATTGAGACTCCTCTGGGTAGCTTCATCGTGGAGACGTATGACACGATTACTCCGGTCACGTCACAGAATTTTCTGGATCTTGTGGCCGGTGGAAACTATGCCGACATGTTTTTTCACCGATCCTCAACGGGATTCGTAGTTCAGGGCGGTGGATTTGCGTACCCGGAAGGTGCCACGCAGCCTACTTCCGTTTCCAACAATGGTACGATTACAAACGAGTTTACCAGGTGGTTCGATTCTGCTATTGGAGGACTGGCTGCTGGCACTCCTTTGAATACTCGCGGTACGTTGGCGATGGCTAAACTTGGAGGCGACGCCAATAGCGCGACATCGCAATGGTTTGTTAACCTTGCAGACAACTCATCAAATCTGGACGCTCAGAACGGCGGGTTCACCGTTTTTGCTCATGTCTTGTACGATGGCATCGATACCGTTGACGCGATCGCCGCGCTGCCGCGAGTGAACGCGGGGGCACCATACGATACCCTGCCTGTGCGAGACTTCACTTCGGGGATCATTCAGCGCCAGCACCTGGTGACAACGTCATCAAGTGTGGTGCAGGAACTGACGTATGAGATTACCGCAAATACGAATCCGTCGGCAGTGAACGCAACCATCGAAAACGGACTGCTTGTTGTCGCGGGAATTCAAGGGCAATCAGGTTCTGCTGACGTCACCGTGGTTGCCACCGATCTTCAGGGAAACACTGCCACCAGCACGATGTCGGTGCAAGTGGGCCTGACGTCCGCCGTTACTGGTCCGGTTGGTGGCGGAAATATTGCGAGACCACAAATTACATGGTCTATTGCCTCAGGCGCCACAGGTTACGATTTGTGGGTGAACCAGCTTGGAGGCCAGAATGCAATCATCAACGCCACGGGGCTTGAAGGTACATCATTTACGCCAGCAGAAGATCTGGAGAACGGCGACTATCGAGTCTGGGTGAGAGCCCGAAATGCAGACGGCGCTGGCGCGTGGAGCGTAGCTCATGTTTTCACTGTCGGGTTGCGTGCTGTAACAATCACGTCTCCTTCCGCTCGCCTGGTGACAGTCAACCGTCCGGAGATTCAGTGGGAGGCTGCAGACCGAGCGACAGAATATGACGTCTGGGTGAACAAGGTTGGCGGTGAAAGTCAGATCATTCGTAACACTTCGGTTTCTGGCACTTCGCTTACCCCGGACTTTGATCTTGCGGAAGGAGTCTATCGCGTTTGGGTGAAGGCCAAAAATGCTTCCGGAGAGTCTGCCTGGAGTTCAGCAGTAACGTTTGAAGTGAATACTCAGAGCACGCCTTTTGTTACTGCTCCTGCTGCAATCGTAAACAGTGCTCGGCCTCAGATCGCTTGGACGGGATCTCCTGCGGCGACATTTGAACTATGGGTCAACCAATTGGGTGGCACATCAAAGATTATTCATGACACTACTGTGGCCGGGCCATCTTTAATACCGTCGAGTGATCTGCCTTCGGGCACCTATCGAGTCTGGGTGCGACTACGTGGAGAAACGGGAAGTCCTGGGCCCTGGAGTGCAGCATATGATTTCACAATTGCGTTGAACGATACTCCAGATCAGGTGGTCGTTTCCGGTGTGTCGGCCACCGCTACAGCAAGGCCAGTTTTTGCGTGGGCGGCCGCAACACATGCGACGCGTTACGAAATTTGGGTGAACAGCATTTCCGGCACGGCGACGCGAGTAGTCAGCGAAACAAATCTCACGGATCTGCAGTACACGGCGACCACCGATCTGGCGCAGGGCCAGTATCGGGTGTGGATTCGAGCATTCAATTCCGGGGGAGTGGCGGGCCCCTGGAGTGCTGCTGTGAACTTTACGTTGACTTAGAAACAGGTCTCAAATCTGTGTCGAATTTTTCGTCGAACAATCCGGACAGGCATTCGGAGCCAGGGCTGTCTGGCGTTTTTCAGGAACTCCGCTGTCGATCTTACTTATCAGACAATCTGAAAGTGGCTTTCGTTCTGGCGGGACAAATGAGTCCAATTGCACAATATCCGGTCGTTCGAGCCTGATTTTTGTGTGGTTGACTGTGACATCCCAGCTTACTCAGATATGCTCGACGGAAGGCAGTTTCGCCGTAAACAGAGACGATTGTTTGTTGAGCAACAAACAACAGTAGAGACACAGACCGCTGCCCACTCACCGATTGTTTTGTTGCTCTTGAGGATGCTATGGCAGAACTTCTTCAAGGCCGTTTTTTAGTGGCGGCAAACCACATGAAGGACCCCAATTTCTACCGCTCCGTGGTATTAATGCTGGAAGATAATGATGACGGCGCCATGGGGCTTGTGATCAACCGCCCCTCTTCCATTGGAATTGATGCGGCGTTGGCTAAAGGTGACAAATTGCCGGTTAACGCTGATCCGATCTATTCCGGAGGACCAGTGGAAACGACGGCCTTGTTCATTCTTCACAGTTGCGTTGAACTAAGCGAGAAGGATGAAGCCGTCTGCGACGGAATCTTTCTTACAGGCAGTAATGATTCATTCGAATCTCTGTTACACGCTGAGCGGAAGTGTGATCACGATTGCGGTTTTCGTGTTTATTGCGGCTATGCTGGATGGGGAGTTGGCCAACTTAACAGCGAAATCGATCGCGGCGACTGGCGCGTGATGATGGCAGATCCCAGCATTGTGTTCCGGCATGATCCGTACGAGGTCTGGGAAGCTTGCAACCAGACACTGTGCGAGCAGAATCGGATACTGCGTCACAATGTTCGAAACCCAGAATGGAATTGAAGTTCAGCAAAGCATCAGACGCATTCAGTGTACCTTATGCCTGAAATTCGATTCTTAACGGAAGTCGTTGGTTGTATCACACGTTGTTGGGGCTGCTTTTTTTTAGGCGATCGGCACCTGGTCTGTGGCAATCGCATCGTCTTATATTTTGAACAAACAGATTTTGTCGGGATTGAAAGTATGAACACTGTATTGTTGAACGACCCGTTAACTGGTTCTACCGCAAAGATTGCCGTCGATCTGGGATTCAACTGCTTTGAATTTTTGGCCTCCGTTGGCGAGGATACAATTTCAGTAATTGATTCTGCAGATGGGTTTGCTGATGGCGGCAAACCACCAAGTCATAGCGGGATCCCTCTGCTGTTCCCATTTCCCAACAGAATTCGCGAAGGAAGATATTCGTGGAACGGTGTTGACTATCATCTGCCGGAATCGCTTGTTGGCTACGAAGGTTCCGGTAATGCGATTCATGGATTTTGCCTGGACCGCCCATGGCGAATTCTGAATCAGACGGATTCTTCCGTAACGGGCATTTTTCGAATCAGCCAGGACGCTCCTGAACGATTGCCGTTGTGGCCCGGCGACGGTGAAATCGAAATCTGCTATTCGCTTAATGATGGCTGCCTGCGCGCTGATATTACAGTTCGCAATCCAGGCGAGACGCCTCTTCCATGGGGCTTCGGAACTCATGCGTATTTCAAGTTGCCATTGGGCAGGAACAGCGAAGCCGGACGTTGTACCGTGAATGCTCTGGTTTCAAAATGCTGGAAGTTGGAAGGCTGCCTGCCGACAGGAGAGCTTGTTGATCCGCCTCAGAATGGTCAACTGAAGGACTCGCCATACTTCAATACTCTAAAGCTGGATGATGTTTACGCGGCCGTTGAAGCTGATGCGGGAGTCGTAACGTGTCGCATTGTCGATGACGAAGCAGGCACTCAGGTTGTTCAGCGATGTGATGATTCGTTCCGTGAAATTGTGGCCTTCACGCCACCATGGACGACGGCCGTTTGCCTGGAACCCTACACCTGCACCACTGATGCAATTAACCTGCAGCAGCAAGGCGTGGACGCTGGCCTACGAGTACTCGGGCCCGGTGAATCGTGGTCGGGCTGGATTGAAATCGCTGCTGGTGCGGTTGTCTGTTAACTTCAGGTGATAGATTGAGGCTACTGCCTGGCGGGGACGACTGCACTGGGAAACGGGGCCTGTTTCGATGAGCGAAATTCGTTGAATTCGTATAGACGAGGACCCTGTTGATGGCCAATCAAATATCGGACATCGATGCGAACCCATTCCGTCCGCCGTTGCAGCAGTCCGATTTAATCTCGCTATCGCCAGATACGGAATTTCTTGTATCCACGGAATGCGTTTTGTGCGGTGATGAGCTTCGATTGCCGCCAATCTGCATTCATACAGGGGATACCGATGAGCTGATTGCGAGGGAGTCTGTTTTACAGTGGACTCCGCCGTGGTTGGTTATGTTGCGAGCAATGCTGGTCGGCCTGGTGCTGCCTCTTTGCGGAAGCGCAATGTTGTGGGTTGCAAATTCCGGGTTCTCCACGCGGTTACCAATGCGAAGTCTGGAAGCCGTTCCTATGCTGATTGTTGGAGCAATCTTTATTGCGACGGGGTTTTCCATCTATCTGGCAAGCCGGTTTACAAAACGGCTGACTGCTGTTTGGTATGTCGAATGCGGTGCTGACGCGAAGCTTAAACAGCAGCGGCGATTCTGGCGGGCGGGGTTGGCCCTGTTTTCTATCGTATTGTTGGGCTCACTGTATTGGGATGCCTTTGTTCCGTTGGGACTTCTGAGTTTGCTGGGATTAGTGCATTCCGTCAATCGGTTGCGAGGCTTACGGCAGCTTTGTTTTTCGGGGCGCCACATGGGCCTGAATGTTGTTACCGGGCTGTCACCAATGTTTCTGCGACAGGTTCAGGGGATCATCCAAAACTACGATGGTGAGCGTCCATCGTGAATGCACCAGATACAGAAGACTTCAATCCGTTTGCTGCTCCAGAGGTACCGTCTGACAACGATATTTCATTGCGTGCGAATCAGAGTTTTCTGCTGTGGAACAGCTATATCCTGTGCCAGGATGTCGCCGAACTGCCACGAGTTTGCATTGTTTACGGAGACTGCGAAGGCCTGAAGCCGAGAACGTTCCGCCATAGCAGGTTGACAACATGGTGGGCCACCAGCTTGTCTTTGGGAGCAGTTGCAGTTGCCGCACTGATAACGATGGTTCTTAATAGTGGCAGTATCGCTGTTAGAGACGCTGCGGCGCCCGTGGTTGCAATTGGAACATTGGCGTTTGTCACGCAATTGTGCGTTACCTGGCTTTGGGGTCAACACAAGATGCGAATTACTTACTATGTGGGGGCAGCGTGCCGTAAGCAGGAACGTAGGAAACGCATGGCTGTTTTGGTGTTGTGCCTTGCCGCTGCAACATTACTGGGAGTGCTCGCTACAGCAAATCAACCTGGCTCAAATCGTTCCGTCATCATCAAGCTGGCCACAGGAGGCTTAGTAATTGGGTTTCTTGTCCGGGTGAAAACGCAACTGCACTTCAAACGCCGGAAGCACGGACTAAATGCGATTGGTGGGCATTCAGAGGCGTTCACTGTCGCAGTTGGTCTGCTGAATCGGGCTGCATCCAGTCAACGCCCGAGCATTCCACAGTCCACTGACTGATTGTGAGTAATCAGGCTGACTGGCTAAATGAATGAATACAACTTCCCAACCGCAAACAACGTTTACAATCGGAAACGGAAGGTCTCATAGATGTATCGCATGCCCCATTGAAACACGGTTCGGTCATCCACAAGAAAGCGAGCTGTCCCACGCATGCCGGGTTGAATCAATGCGGCATCGGCAACACTTTCCGGGTGTACGAAATGCATTTCCACCGTGGCGCGATAGGCGGTGCTGGCCAGAGTGTTCTGGCCTTTGTCGTCGGGGCGAGTTGTAAGCGGACCGCCGTATTTTGTTGTGAGCGATTCCGGAGCAACCTTTTCGCCTCGACGAGAAATCAACGTTACCGGGGCGATATAGCTGATATCCGGAAGATGGTCCAGTTTTAGTTCCACCTGCATTTTGTCCTGCAGGTCTTCGCGGTCGGATTGATCGATGTACATGACAGCATGAAGCTTTTCCGTGGGGGCAATCTTCATCAGTTCGGCACCCGCTTCAACGAAGCAGCCAGAGTTCATATCGTCCAAAGGTGTGCCGTGCCAGCGGTCAAGTTTTGTGCGATTGATTTCGTCTCGCTGAGGTTCAGGCACACGATCCGGTGCGACAATTTTCCCGGCGGATGGACTGAAGATCACTCGAGATCGAAGTAACTCAATGACGTCGTTCATGCGAGCTCGAAGATTATCCATCTCCACGCGTTCTCTGTGGATTTCGGCAGACATGTCCAGCTTCAGGTTGGGGCCTTGATCAAGTTTATGTTTGTAAGCTTTTGCACCATAGGAAAACCAGGTCTGCAGCAGCTTTGGGATTTCCTGGCGGTATTCGATGGCCTTTTGGTCATCGATGATTGCCAAAATCCGGCCTTCGGCGACTGTCGTTCCGGGGCTTGGTAAGCCCGTGTATTCTGATGGTTTCGGAAGACGTTTCAACAGATCGAATTCTGGTTCACCAAATGACTGTTGTTCAAACGTTGCCCAGATGATCTGATCCAGAACATTGGCCTGATCCTGTTCCAGCTGCTCGTAAATTTCACGATAGTCTTCCGGCGTCAGTACCTGCCCGGAAAACGGACCGCTGGTAACTCGCACGACGTTCACGGGTTCCATGGTAAACGGAGCAAAGTGGTACCATGGAACAGGAATGCTCAGTACCAACCAGCATGCTGTGCCAGCAATCAACAGCGAGAAAAAGATCTTAATTTTGCTCATCGGCTCAATCCTCGGCGCTGCAATGATTTGATAGATGTTCTTAAACATCGAGAACAAGATACCGCCCATCGAAAACACACACAGCGTAATTCCGAGGCTTTGCAGGTCGTATGGTTTTAACACGGTATACAGAAACGTGCTAATCGAAATCAGAATAACCCAACGGTAAGACCAGGCAGCAATGGCGTAGGTAACGAACCAGGCTTTACCGGTTTCCGGCATGAACGGATCGGGACGACTTTCAATGCCCAGGCAGTACCACGAAAATGCTTCTCGAAGCATCTTGTCAGACTTGGCTCGAAGATTGGGAATCTCAAGAAAGTCACTCATCATATAATAACCGTCAAACCGCATCAGCGGATTGGCGTTGAAGATGACGGTAGTAATTGTCGTTACAAAGAATGTGTTAAGTGCCAGGAAGTGCAACATGCCCGGTTTAGTGAACCACCAGACATAGATCGCGATCGCGGAGATGATGACTTCAATGTACATCCCTGCCGCACCAATGATGATGCGGTGCCACTTGTTGCGCATCATCCACGAATCCGTCACGTCACAATACAAACACGGGCTGAACACCAGCAGCATCACACCCATTTCGTGACACTCGGCCCCGTAATGATGGCAGCTTAAACCGTGCCCGAATTCGTGAATGATTTTGGCCAGTCCCAAAGTCGCCCACAGGTAAATCAGGTTTGGCCAGCCAAAGAACGACTGAAACTCGGGAAGTCGGCTTTGGAATTCGTCGAACTGAGCACCCAGCATTAACCACGCACTGACGACAAACAGCATCATCGTCCAGACCAGCGGCTTCCAGAACATCCACGCCAGATAAGGGTGCATCCATTTCAGAGTCCGTTCCGGGTCCCAACCGGGCAGTCTCAGATACATCAGGCTCATCAGCGTTTGTTTGATCTTCTGATTGCGTTCCTTGCGCCGTTCGCGAATAACTGACGCTCCCTGGCCGGGGCGATTGCTGACCACCAGCCCCTTCTTGTGCAGGTCGGTAATCAGTTGTTGGATATCGCTAAGCGAGACCTGCAGAGTGGGAAAGTACAGCTTGAGATCATCGCGAACCTTTTCCAGGCTGCGAGTGCCATCCAGCAGGTCCAGAATCTTGTACTGCTCTTTTTGCAGTCGGTGATACTTCAGGCCAACAGGATCTTTAATGACCTGATAGCCTACGCCGAGATAGTCGATATCGGCGACAACCAGGTCAGCACGGCGTTCCAGGGGAATTGGTCGCTGGTTGGATGCGACCATTTCGTGGGATTGCGATTGTGTTAGTTCCGCCATGTGCTGAATTGAACCCGCTGATTGCTACCACAAGAGGCGTTGCCTCATTCAACTTCTGGTTGTCGCTGACACAAACATGCTTCGGTTTGTGCTGTTAAATACGTTCACCGACCAGAATTGTTCTGGATGATGGTTCGTCTGTTTTAGGGCGATAGAATCACTGCATCGACTGTTGAACCTTCGTTCAGCAGATACTTGGCAATTCCCTCAATCTTGTTTTGGACAACGCATTCAACCACCAGAGTATTCTCTTTATCTGATTCGCGACGAGCTCCCACAAATGTGACTCGCCCAACGCAGATTTCCTCTTCGGGCGAGGCTTGCGGCAGGGAAGTGGTGATCGCTTCATTGGCGGTGTCAGTTTTCGTTGACCGGAACGGTGATCCATTCACTCCCCCATTTTTCGGAGCCTCGTCGGGCGATGAACTTGTCGGCCTGACAAGCACCTTGTCACCAATGTTGATGCGTCGCTTGAAATTCGGATTCACCTTCAATTCGACAAGCATTTCTTCGAAATTAACGATCGTCATAATGGGGTCTCCCTGACGAACAGAAGCTCCGATGGCCTTCTTATGTAGATCGACAACGATGCCATCGAATTCCGCATGACGAGTGTACTGTTTCAGCTCCACGCGTTTGGTGTCAGCCTTTAGCTCAGCCCCCCTCTTGTCGGCCTGGGACTTGCGGACTTCTGCGTTTGCCTTTATCAGTGCAAGGTCCTGCTCTCGAATTTCATTTTCGGTGAAGACCATACTGCCCGCTTCCTTGTTGCGGTCTTTCATGTCTTTCAATCGAATGCCTTCCTGATCAACCGTGATCTTTGCGAAATCGATAAGGATGTCCGAAGATGTCACTGCGTGATCAAGTTCAGCCAATTCGGCAACGACCCGTTCTTTATCGATCTCAACGATCACCTGCCCCTTTTTGACAATCTCACCTCGTTCATTTGGAGTCAGCGTGATTAGGGTACCCGGCACATCAACGGAAATTTCAATCTGCTTCTTAACCTCAACGCGAGCACCAACAACCGGAATTGCATTGGGAGAGTCCCATTCCTTTTGAAGCTGCGCGAATGCTGAGTGACCTGTCAGGAGTAGTGCGTGTGCAAGGACAATTGAAAATAGGTTTTTCATGATATTGTTTGTTCCAGCTAATCAGATTGGGCGAAGAAAATTCGCCACCGGATTGAATGACTCGTAAAATTGCAGCGACTGATCGTTTCAGCGACGCAAGATACAAGGATACTGGGCATTTGTGTGTTTTCGGAAACCGTACGCCAACGAAACGCATCGCTGCTTCACGGAATCAACTCTACGAGCACACGTTGGCCAAAGCCAGCTTTCTGAAGACAATGACTGCGCGTACCCACCACTACGGGACGACCTTAGTTGTTGAATCTAACGCATTTACGGTCATTTCACAATGGGATTTTCGGCTTACCGCTGCAGGGGAAATGGGCGTTTTGGGCGGATCGTGAAAGCCGCATGCGATCTGCAACGTCAGGAAAATCCATTGGTGGTCGCTCAGAAGGAAGGGGTAACGCTTTGATCCGTCAAAGGCGTGCGAAGGTGACGAACTGGCAGCTCTGCCCGTGTTTTCGAAAGACCATCGGCTGGAGCTGGCTCCATGGCTTTGCCAATGGCTGCTTTTGCCTAAGTGTTAAAAATTCTGTCGCCGGCGTCGCCCAGGCCGGGAACGATAAACTTCCGTTCGTTCAGGCATTCATCGATCGCGCACGTGTAGATGCTGACGTGTGGAAATTCTTTCGTCAGCCTTTCAATGCCTTCCGGTGCTGAAATGATCGACAGCATGCAGACTTTTGGGACTCCCCATTCCTGCAGGGTTTCAATTGCAACGGACGCAGAGCCGCCAGTCGCCAGCATTGGATCCAGGACCATGGCCACGCTAACGGGGTTGTTTCTTGGCAGCTTGTCGTAGTATCGGACAGGCTGAGCCGTTTCTTCGTCGCGATAAAGCCCCAGGTGCCAGACTTCAATGTCTGGAATCAGTTCTGTAATTGGTGACACCATTCCAAGTCCGGCTCGCAAAATTGGTACTGCTGCAATGCGTCCTGTTAGCTGCTGGCAGGTGACAGTTTTGATGGGAGTCGTCACGGTACACGCCTCGGTTGCCAGGTCACGCGTGGCTTCCGCCGCCAAAAGTGTGGAAAGCGTGCGGATGTGCTGCCGAAATTGAGACGGGCAGGTGTCAACAGACCGTAGGCGGCTAAGATGGTGACTGGCAAGAGCGTGCGAAAGTTCGTGCACCTGAACGTTATCGGCGGCCATATTTAGATCTCAATTTGTCAGGTTGTCAACGTCGGGAAACCAACTTTCGGCGGACTGCAGCTGTTGTTCACCAGGCGGTCAGATGTTTGAATGTTCCGCACTGTGCCGCCATTACTTGCCGTCGTCAACCGAACCTGCGGCCGCGGAGCTGTTGTTGGCTGCATTTGGCAAACTTTATGGGTACCGATGATCTATGCGTTTTGTTCTTATTGGTGAATGTGCCGAGGCTGCTTTTGTGGCTGATGCAATTCAGGCATCTGCCCAGCACAGCCTGATTTCCTGCTGCGTGGACGGCCCGCTGGCTCAGGAACTCAATGCGCGACAAATTGGTTTTTCGCTTGCCGCTTCTGCCGAAGAAGCAATGACGACGTCTGGTGCTGAAGCGGTCATTATTGCAGTTGGCGACGCAGATCGATCAACTCAGCTTGTTCGTCAGGCATCGCAGGCAGATTTGCATGTGGTTGTTCTTCCGCCGGATGACGTATCAATCGCATTTAGTTACGAAGTTCATCTGCTGCTGGACGAAAGTCGGCTGGGCATTCTTCCGCTGACTGGTCGATGGTATCTAAACCCCAATGCTGGCGGAATTTCAAAAGCACTTCCCGACGCTGCCGGGGTAAGAAGCCTCGCACTCGAATGTGTGCTTTGTACGGACGAAGTGCAGCAGCGGCGCAGTCAGTTACTTGGAATCGATGCGTTGTGCGCCTGCGGCTTCCAGTACAATCAGGTCACGGGAATGGACTTGCCATCAGCGGATGGCTCCCTGTTGTCCCGAACCATCACATTGGCGGCGACCGTTTCGGAATCAGAATCCGGAGCTCCACCGGCAACATTGTCGTTCAGGCAGGCGGCCAATACTAAAGCGGACGTTAAGCTTAGTGTGCATCAGAACAACGATTCTGCGATAGGTATCCCAACCGCGTTGCCCGCTCCCTGGGCATCACAGTTGGTTCGATCTTCGACCACGATGCTGGATCGAATTGTGTCGCGTTTGCAGGATGCTGATGCGTGCCAGCGAGGCATGGTGGCTTTTTCGAATACGCTGGAACTGAAGGCTGGTCTGGACAAGTCGTTTCGTCGTCGCCGCACGGTCGATGTGTACTTTGACGGAGTTTCAGAACGCGGGGCATTTAAGACACAAATGACGGCGATTGGCTGTGGAGTATTAACGTACGTGATTTTGGGACTGGTGGGTTTCCTGATTGTCGCCAAAGTGGCCAATCTGCCACCATGGGCTTTGAAAACGGCTCGCGTCGTGTGGATTGCTCCGGTCGTTCTGTACCTGTTAGCTCAATTGTTGCTGCCGCTATCGCGAGAACGCGGAACCGCTGTGGATGCCAAAGACGATGCTGACGTTGGATAGTGCAAGGAACGTCAACTGCTGTCGAGTTAAGCGTGGGCCGATGTTTTGAGGTGCCGCCATGGCCGACTAAACGCGTCTGCCGACGCGTAACCCAATATTGCATCTCCAGCATTGCTGCGTCCCCGGAAATCTCAGCCTGTTGTTGAAAACCGATGGCCGGGCTTCCAAAACAGTCCCACAATGCTGCGTGAAATTCGGAAGGCCATGCTGCGTTCGGCTTCTTTGCCGTACTTCCATCGAAACAGCCAGCATTGCACAACGTACAAAAACTGGTCGATGATATAAGCCACCAGCGGGATTGTCAGGATGATGATGACCGTGTATTCCGTGTAGCCCATTCGGCGTGCTGTATTCAGCAAAGATCCTAACCCGCCAGCTTCATCACTTTCCTTCATGATTTCAACCAGCATGATATAGCCGAACGCAAGCCCAAACAGCACTCGCAGCGAATTGAACACCATCGGCATCGCCAGTGGCACCAGCACCTTGAAGACGATTTGTAACTGTGACGCTCCCAGAGTGAGCGCGGTTTCGATATAGCGTTGAGCCACTTCGCTGACGGCGTCAATTGTGTCTGCAATAATGAAGGCGACGCACGCGATAAAGATGAACATGTACTTTTGAGTTTCTCCCGTACCAAACAAGGCCAGCACAAGGGGAATCAAGGCGGCAATGGGAATGTTTCGCCCGAACAAAACCAGCGGCGAAAAGAAACTGCGAATCAGCGGAAAACAACCGGCCGCAACGCCAATCGGAATACCGACCAGTACGGCCAGGGCAAACCCAACGACAACTCGTTTCAATGAAACAATCGTATTGTTCCAGAGGTGGCTTTCAGGTGCCTCAGAATCCAGCAATTCCTTTCGCATTTCCCACGTTTCACTTACCGATGGCAACTGGCTGTGGCTAAGCCAGCGTTCTTCGTGTTCGCCCGATGTTGCTGCCCACCAAAGCACTCCCACTAATGCAATGGAAAGTAGCCCGGCTAACGTTGCGACCCATCCTGGAATCTCTGCACGCAGTCGCAACCATGAAAGCCGGGGTTGTCTGGATACTTGAACATGCGCAGACTCTGACGCGGTTGACGCTGTGGCGTCCGACGCAGTATTGAGGCCCTTATCTTGCGCTGGTGGCACCTGATTCGTGTTATCTGAACTTGTTGGCTCATCCACGGGACGTTACTCCGAATTCGCAAAAGAGAGTTTGTTTGAACAACATATTCCAGGCTGCTGCTGCATAAGGCAGTCAAAGCTGGTGCCGCCAGATTTGCGGTTCCAGGTTTCTACGATAAGCTCAACAAAGTCTATGGTTAGTTCGCTTTTTTCAGAAAGCCCGCAACCAGCACGATTAAAGTTCCGTTGACTCGGCCTTCGACATGTTTAGGGTTCGATGTGAGCGAAATATTCTTGACCAGAGTTCCGCGTTTGGCCGTAAAACCGCCACCTTTGACGACCAAATCCTTGATCAGCGTGACGTTGTCTCCAGCGTTTAACGCAATTCCGTTGCTATCCAAAGTCGGCCCGGCCTCGCTGCCTTCGTCAGTCACGATCAGTGCTTCAGCCCAGCGTTGAGTGTCTTCATCCAGATACAGCGTCTCCAGCAGATCCAGTGGCCAGCCTTCAGACTTAAGTTGGTTCAGCATTCTCCAGGCCATTACCTGCACTGCCGGCACGGTGCTCCACATGCTGTCATTCAGGCATCGCCAGTGATTTGGGTCAACGCTTTCCGGATCGTTGATTTGAGTGCGACATACTTCGCAGGTAAGAATACACTGCTCTGCGGTGCCATCACTGTTTGGTGGAAGTTCGTAGACGGACAGCTCTGTTGTGTTGCTGCAAAGTTCACATTTTTGTCCGCTACGTTCCTGAAGACTTTGTTCCACAGTCATTGAATCCGCTCAGCTTGTCTGAAATAAAAAAGACCGACCACATCAGTTTGTGGTCGGTCTGAATAGTATATCAGATTCTGAGATTTAGGCATCCTGACGCCGTTTAGCTGGACAGCGCCAGGTTCTATGACAGGTCTGTATTTCTGCGACCCACATCAGCCGCAGGGCGTTAGCCCCGGTTAGGACGGATCACGGAAAAAACGGGGCTAACGCCCTGCGGCTCATTGAGACATGTCGCTGTCCAGTAAGAGTCTTACTCAAAATGATGCGAGCACTTTGCGAGCCTATTGGCCGTAGCGACAACGGAGCGACTCGGCGTTTCGAGCGTTCCACGTCTTTCTGCGTGCCACGCCACTCGGTCAGGGGCGAAGCCCTTGTTAGCCAGGACCTGCGATACGTTGTCCGCTGAAGAATTGTTCTATCCGAATAGTTTCTTCAAAGGTGCACCGTCATGAGCAATCTTGAATGGGCGACCGTTGGAGGCC
Source organism: uncultured Planctomycetaceae bacterium (assembly GCA_937916515.1). Lineage (GTDB taxonomy): Bacteria > Planctomycetota > Planctomycetia > Planctomycetales > Planctomycetaceae > Fuerstiella. The sequence continues at coordinate 35,441 of CALFSX010000009.1, forward strand.
TGAATCGTTTCTTCAATGGGCAAGCCGCAACCGTATCCGATGGTGGCGTTCAGGTCGTATGGATAGCAGTGTTCTTCTTCGACAGACTTTCCGATCTTGTCTGTCTTGCCGATGATCTGACCTCCTTTGATGCCTGCTCCCGTCAGCATCGCACTGAATGCTCCCGGATGATGGTCCCGTCCGGCGTTCTGGTTGATTTTCGGAGTTCTTCCGAATTCAGTGCCCAGCACGATCATTGTTTTGCTTAGCAGCCCTCGTTCTTTCAGGTCATCCATCAGTGTGGCGATTGCGGTATCCAGTTGCCCTGCTCGCGAGCTGAATGAATCGTAAATGTCGTTGTGGTTGTCCCAACCACCGTGTTCGATTTCGATAAAACGAACACCTTTTTCGACCAGTCGGCGTGCCAGCAGGCATCCCTGTCCGACGCGATTGTTGCCGTAGCGCTCCTTCATCGAAGCATCTTCTTTACTGATGTCGAAGGCCTCCAGATCCGGGCTCTTCAGCAGTCGAACGGCTTCTGAGTAGTATTCTGAATACGCCTTGACGTCGGTGTTTGAATACTTCTTCATGAAACCGGATTCAAACTGGGAGATCAACCGACGGCGTTTGTCGAACGTCTTTTCATCCAGATACTTTGGTGGTTTCGTGTTTTGCAGTCCGGTCGCTGGATTGCCAACAGGAGCTGGTGCAACAGTTGCCGAAAGATATCCCTGACCAGGATGGCGACTGCCTCCACCAATAATGACGCTGCCAGGCAAATCTTTATTCTTCTTGCCTTCGAAGTGAGTCAGCCACGAGCCCATAAATGGATGTCGGATTGTACCAATCATCTTGTAACTGGTTCTCATCAGGTATTGTCCCTGTTCATGAGCTCCGGTTTCAGTGGTCATCGATCGGATGACGGCAAGCTGGTCCATCTTGCTGGCCAGCATGGGCAGATGTTCGCCAATTTTGATGCCGGGCACTGAGGTTTGGATTGCCTTGGTTTCGCCGCCAGATTCTTCGCCGGGTTTTGGGTCGAACGTATCGATATGGCTCATCGCTCCGTTCATGAACAGATAAATGACGTGTTCGGCTTTCTTCGACTGAGCCAGCGGACTGGCTGCCTGTGCGGCCGTTCCAAACAGGCTTTCCGCGACGGGCAGAATGCTGACGCCAAACGCTGTTTTTGCCATCGATTCCAGGAAGCGTCGACGAGAAACGTCGTTCATGGCAGACAGGGAATGCTTCATATAGGTTAACTCCAGACGAGATGTTTCAATTCGGATGCGATTCTGCAGCAACAACAATTTGCGTCGCTCATTCAGTGCCGAGCGAAGACACGCACAAACCGGTGCCTTATTGGATGAACAGAAATTCTTTGGTGTTGATCAATGCCCAGATAACGTTTCCATAGCCGGCGTTACCGCTGGCTTTAAGTTCACGTTCAGCGACGTCTCTTTCGTTGCTCTTCGGTGCTCTGGTCAAAACTGTGTAGAAGATGGCGTTTATTCGGTCTGTGGTGCTGGGGGCCGACATCACTGTGTCGTAAATCACGCTGCCACGTTCCAGCATCATGTGAGTGATTTCGCCGTTGAAGATGGTCAGAATCTGACCGACACTTCCCTGTCGACCAGACGATTCAATCAATTCGCGATCGCTTTGACCGAATTGACGCAGAAAGTGTTCTGGTGGCAATGGCGTCTGTAACTCCGATGCTCGCGCCAGAGTCATCCCTTTGTAGGAATTTCTTTCTCGAGTCACCTTGCGTTCCGCTGTGGGGCTGAAGTTTTCATTGAACTCTGTCATCGCTCGATTGACGTCGGTGGCTTTCGCCTTATCCAGATCAAGGTTGATCGCACTCGCCAGATTGTCCATAGATGGACGCGTAAACGATTCCGGATTGTAGACGGCAAGTGTCAGCAGCGAGTCCCAGATTTGTTCGGCAGACATGCGTCGCAAGGTTGGGCCGGGAAAGTAATATGTTTGTGTCAGATCCAGGTCACCCGGTGTCGCTTCTCGCTGCCATGCCTTGGTGTTGAAGATGATTCGTTGAATTTCGCGAACGTCGAATCCGTTGTTGACAAGTTCTGTGGTTAACAGGTCAAGAACTTCAGGATTTGATGCGACGCTGTCGTCTCGGATGTCGTTCACCGGTTCGATCAGCCCGATGCCAAAGGCCTTGTGCCACATGCGATTGACAATGTTTTTTGCGAATCGAGGATTATCCGGGCTGGTCATCCAGTTGGCCAGCACCTCGCGAGACGAACTGGCTCCCTTTACGGATTCTGCCTTGCCAAAGATCGGCTTCATGCTCACAACCTGGTTCGGCTTGCCATTGTCGTATTGATAGTCGTGAGGCAGCTTCAATGGCCGTGTTTGCTCATACGTTGCAAACATGTTCGCGTTGATCATTCGAGAAAACACACCATTGGTGTTGGCATCAGGATCCATTTGTTTAAGTTCGTCTCGTAGACGAGTTAATGGATTGCCGTTGGGAAACATCTTCTTGTCTCCAGCGCCAAGGCGTGTTCGAGTGCCGTACCAGTACGCCGCCATTTCGTAGTATTCGCGTTGCGTCCAGCGGTCGAAGGGATGGTCGTGGCATTGAGCACATCCGATTTGCGTTCCCAGCCACACTTGAACCATATTATCGACGGCATCCAATTCCATGTTGGAATCACGCATTGAAAAACCAACTGCCGGGTTCTCCCAGATGCGACCTTCTGCGGTCAACATTGTGTGGACCCATTTGTTGTAAGGCGTGTTTTCACGAATCGAATCTTTGATCCATTCGTGATACGGTTGGGCAATTTGATTGTTGTTGATCGGATTGTCCTGCAGTCGCAGAATGTCCGCCCAATAGTTGTAGGTGTGGCTTACGTAGTCGTACGACGACAGCAAATCGTCAATCAGCTTTTCACGTTTGTCTGGAGCTTTGCTTTGGACGAATTCACCAACTTCTTTCAGCAGCGGAATGCGTCCGCCGATCTCCAGGTACGCTCGACGCACAAACAGCGAATCAGAGAGCCGAGGATTCGGAAGAACGTTGTGCTTTTGATAGTCGGCATCCATCAGTCGATCGATCTTGCCGGCGATCGTTCGCACATTGTCTGAAGTTGCCTTATTGACTTTGGCGACTGGCCCCCATTCAACCTTACCGTCGCCTTTGGGAATGCGGCTTGTTGGCTTCCTGGCGTCTGAACTCGATCGCCCCTGAGCGTTTGCTTCCGGCGAGTCTGCGAAAATCAAGAAACCAATAATCAGGACAATCAAAAGACGCATGGATACTCCCAACAATCAATGTACGGTCCGTGGCAATCTGCAGTTCCGGACACACGTTATCAGAACGCAACAAATTGGCAGTCCGATATTCTTCCTCGCGATTACTCAACATGCAACCCGAGATCGAAAAACAGAGAAGTCAGGCAAACGTTTGCCATGTCGGCTGGTGAAATTTCGAACCAAACGTTTCAAATTCCCCCCAAAGTGCTGTTAGCACCAAAGTCTGGCGGGCACGTATCGGCCGCAAAAGACTTAGCTTTGTGATTTGCGTGACAGGCTGATGCGTTTTCGTTGTTCGTCGACTTCCATGACCGTAACTTTTACGATGTCGCCAACGCTGACTTCCTGAGTCGGGTCTTTCACAAAGTGGTCGGCTAGCTGTGAAATATGAATCAGCCCGTCCTGGTGAACACCGATGTCGACAAAGGCACCAAAGTGAGTGACGTTGGTGACGACTCCTTCAAGACGCATTCCGGGTGCCAAATCGCTCACTTCCTGAACGGCTTCGTCAAACTGCACGGCTTTGAATTCTGATCGTGGATCTCGCCCTGGGCTGGCCAGTTCGTCCAGAATGTCACGCACGGTAAACTCACCGGCATCGTCGGCGATAAACTGCCTGGCAGTAAGACCTGACAACAGTTCTCGATTGCCAATCAGTTGCGTCATCGGCACGTTAAGTTGCTTTGCGATTCGCGAGACAACGGCATAGCTTTCCGGATGCACGGCCGAATTGTCCAGCGGTTCCACTCCATCGCGAATTCGCAGAAAGCCGGCCGCCTGTTCAAACGCTTTGGCTCCCAGTTTGGGAACTTTCATCAGTTCCTTTCGGTTCTTGAAACGCCCGTTGGTATCACGATACTTCACAATGTTTTGAGCGACCGTCTTGCCAATTCCGGCCACGTACGACAGTAACGAAGCGCTGGCCATGTTGACGTCTACGCCAACCGAATTCACACAGGATTCGACTTCGCGATCAAGCGACTGTTTCAGCTGAGTTTGGTTGACGTCGTGCTGATACTGGCCGACTCCCACGGCACGTGGGTCAAGCTTGACCAGTTCGGCTAGTGGGTCCTGCAATCGGTGAGCAATACTGATGGCTCCTCGAATTGTCAGATCCAAATCCGGATACTCCGCTGACGCAAGTTCACTGGCAGAATAGACAGACGCACCCGATTCGCTGACCATGACTTTAGTGATCTTCAGCGAATTTTCTTTGATCAGCTGAGAGATAAACGCGTCTGTTTCGCGAGACGCTGTTCCATTACCGATTGCGATAAACTTCACATCGAATTGCTGGATCAGCTTTAGTACTGCTTTGCCGGCACCGGCGATGTCACTGCGAGGAGGTGTGGGAAAGATGTTGGCGTATTGCAGAAAGCGTCCGGTTTCATCGACGACTGCAACTTTGCAGCCGGTGCGAAAGCCCGGGTCAATTCCCATCGTAACCTGAGGCCCCGCTGGTGGCGCCATCAACAGTTCTCGCATGTTGCTGGCGAACACGCCGATGGCTTCTTCATCGGCTCGCTGCTTTAGTTGCTGCATCATCGTTGATTCAGCGGCTGGCTGCAGCAATCGTTTGTAGCAATCTTCAACGGTGTTCTTCAAAACGTTAGCAAAGGCAAAGTTTTGATTGCGAATCAATCGTTGCTCCAGTCGAGGCATGACGTATTCCTCATCCGGATCGACAGTCAATCGAAGAAAGCCTTCCGCTTCACCGCGTTTCATGGCCAGAAATCGGTGAGATGGCATTCGGTCCACACGCTCGTCGTGTTCGAAGTAAGTTTCAAACTTGGAACCGTCTTCTTTTTTGCCACGCTTTACTGCAGATACAAAACGCCCGCGTTGAGCTCGTTCGTTCATCCATTGACGTAGCTCCACGTTTTCCGCCCATGTTTCCGCGACGATATCGCATGCTCCCGCCAAAGCGTCATCGGTCGACGTGACATCTTTATCCGGCTTCACAAAACGCTGCAGCAGCGATTCGACAGATTCGTTAACGTCGCGTTGGTTTAGCAGAATGTCGGCCAGTGGCTGCAGTCCGCGTTCTCGAGCTGCAGTGGCTCGAGTTTTTCGCTTCGGCTTGAACGGCAGATAGATGTCTTCCAGCAACTGTTTCTCGTTGCAATCCAGAATGCGTTTTTTCAGGTCTGCTGTTAGCTGGCCCTGCTCGTCAATTGTCTTCAGGACGGTGTTTTTGCGATCCGCAAGTTCGCGAGCCTTCGCCAGCAGATCTTCGATGGCACGCAGCTGAATTTCGTCCAACCCTTCCGTCACTTCCTTGCGGTAGCGAGCAATGAACGGCAGTGTGTTGCCGTCATCCAGCAGCTGAATGGTGCGCTCCACCTGCCGTTGAGACACCGAAAGCGATTCCGCAATCGCAGCAGCCACCGACTTAATGTCGAAAATTTCGAGTTCCATTTCGAATGGTCCTAACACAAGGGCTTCGCCCTTGACCCGGTGGCGTGGATCGCCGGAAGACGTGGAACGTTCGAACCGCCGAGCCGCTCCGTTGTCGCTACGAAAAAGAGAAACGCACCAACCAGTCGCGAAGTCAACTTTCTGATGCGAGTTAACCAAAACGATACTGGACCTGGTGCTGCGTCGCAGCTCAATCTCCAGGTAGTGGATCTTGTGAAAGATCCTGCGAAAAGGAGACAGTTAACGAGATCCTTGTCGCTTCAGAATCTTTCACAAGACCCACTACTTTCAACCCTGAACTCATAGCGGTCACGCAGCACGAGCATTCCACCTGAACGACAACCAGCAGCATCTTGTGGAACTTTGAGCTTGCTGGTCAAGCAAACTGCGCCAACATCGAAAGGCGGCAAATTCCCATCGCGTACTTAGTCGATGATTTTACTGATCGGGTATTCGACAATGCCGCGAGCACCCGCCAACTTCAGTTGTGGAACCGCAGTGCGTACGAGATTTTCTTCCACAATTGTATTAACCGCCACCCAGTCTGGATCGGACAGGTGCGAAACTGTGGGAGTTTGCAGTGCGGGCAAAATTGCCAGCACGGCGTCCAGCTTGTCGCGGTGGACATTCATCATCAGTCCGACTTTGCCTTCGGCTTCCAGGCAAGACTGCAACATTAAAGCGATGTTATCAACTTTGCTTTTAACCCACTGGTCCTTATAGGCCACTGGGTTAGCAATAAATCGAGTGGTGCTTTGAATGACTTCATCCAGAATCCGTAGGTTGTTGGCTCGCAAAGAGCTACCGGTTTCTGTGACTTCTACAATCGCGTCGGCAAGCTTTGGTGGCTTAACTTCTGTGGCTCCCCATGAGAACTCAACTTCTGCCGTTACACCGTGTTTTGCCAGATACGACGTTGTAAGCCCCACGGCTTCTGTGGCGATACGCTTGCCCTGAAGGTCTTGAACGCTTTTGATTGGCGAATCTTCCGGAACACAAAGCACCCAGCGAACAGGACGCCGGCTGACTTTTGAAAACAGCAGTTCACACACTTCGTGAACGTTGGCGTTGGTTTCAACAACCCAATCGTGTCCGGTAATTCCGGCGTCAAGAATTCCGTTGGCTACATAACGAGCCATTTCCTGAGCGCGAATCAGCATGCACTCAATTTCAACATCATCAACTGTTGGGAAATAAGATCGAGAAGAAAACTTGATGTTGTATCCCGCTCGTTTAAAAAGCTCAGCGGTTGATTCCTGCAGACTGCCAGCCGGAATGCCAAGTTTAAGTATTCGTTCAGACATTTTGATTCACTTATATTTCAGATATTTGAAACGACAATTCGCAGACGCGACAAGGGCGATACTATTTCTTGTAGACATCGTCCGGATTAAAAAACCGCTCGCCCTCAACAGTGACTTCTCTGGTGGCTGGATCAACTTTGCGAAAGAAGCAACTGCGATAGCCAGCATGACACGCCGCGCCGCCGATTTGGTTAATTTTGACCAGCAGCGTATCTGCGTCGCAATCGAAGTACAGAGCTTTCAGTTCCTGAACATTGCCGCTTTCTTCTCCCTTGCGCCACAGTTTTTGGCGGCTGCGGCTGAAGTAGACGACTCGCCCGGTTTTCAGCGTTTCTTCGTAAGCTTCTGCGTTCATCCATGCCATCATCATTACGTCGCCGGATTTTTCGTCCTGTGCGATGACTGGAATAAGTTCCGTTTTTGAAAAGTCCGGAGCTGCCTGAGTACTCATTTCTATCCTCTTTCCAGTTCAGTCGTCGTCTGTACGAATAAACGGAGATCGCCATGCTTTGCGCTGTGGCAGAATTCTATAACCTTTTGCTGATAAAGAGCTTGTGACAGGCAAACGTTAACGAATAGTTCGCACTAAAAAGCTCGCCCCGCAGATTATCAGCCTTTTTATCGATCCTCCACCGCCACCGGTGATCGCGTGCCAGGTTTCCCTAACGCGGGAGGCACTTTGCCCATTCGAACTACCTTATCAACAGAACTGTTTTTGTTTGTCGCTGCAATTTCTTTGATAAACGGTTTGAGCACTGTCTGCGAAACTTTTTCGCGAAGGAGTGAAGTCTGCAATTGTTCGAAAAATCACCTGAATTACCTTATTGAGACGGAAAAAGTGCTGTGAGTTTCCCAAATTGAAAGGTGGGAAGTGCGCACATTCGTATACCGGGGGATTGCCTTGAAAAATCAGTTCTCTATTATTCCGCCCAATGCAGCCACGCTTTGTTCTATGAATGTTGCGTTGCTGAAAGGCTGAATTGAATGGATCCGCGACTAATTGAAAGTTCTCTGGGGATGGCTGAACAGAAGGCTACAAACGTTACGTGGCACGAACACAACGTCACGAATGCGGAACGCCAGAAGCTGAATGGTCACAAAGGGGCGGTTCTTTGGTTCACGGGTTTAAGTGGCTGCGGCAAAAGCACAATTGCAAACGCAGTTGATCGCTTGTTGCACGATCGCGGCATTCATACCTACGTTTTGGATGGTGACAACATCCGAATGGGGCTGAACAAAAACCTTAAGTTTTCAGCAGAAGATCGTACCGAGAACATTCGTCGTATTGGTGAAGTGTCGAAGCTGTTTTGTGACGCTGGAGTCATTGTGCTGTCGGCATTCATTTCGCCCTTCAAAGAAGATCGCCATCAGGTGCGCAATCTTCTGGCAGATGGGCAGTTTCTGGAAGTTTATGTCAAAGCTTCATTGGAAACCTGTGAAGCACGGGACCCCAAAGGGCTTTATAAGAAAGCGCGAGCCGGAGAAATCAAGGATCTCACCGGTATTGACTCCCCTTACGAAGCCCCTGAATCGCCAGAGATTGAATTGGATTCAGACGGCCAGAGCGTAGAAGCTCTGGCAAATGAAGTTGTCTGTCACCTGGAATCCAAAGGGTATTTTGGCGTGTAGTGACTGTTTGCAAAGCGAGGCTTAAATTGCCTCGCTTTTTTAATTTGCCGGTTTTACTGTTGCCTGACGCGTGACAGTTTGAGTTTTACTTAAAATGATGTGTGCATCTCGCACACAACCTTCTGCAGCCGCCACGTGGTGGTTCAACTTTAGTTCAAGGGCTACGCCCATGTCAGGGACCGCTCAGTAGCAGCGTCCCCGACACCGGAAAAGAATGGAATTCTGCTCTGGTTTACCGGTTAGACAGGCACGGATGTTTGTTGGCCAACTTAAAAAATTTGTATCGACTTTTGAATGGAAATGAATTCCTTCAGGTCGACACTGAAGTTCAGAAAAGGACGCAAATGACAGTTGTTTCTATGACAACGTTTCTGATGATGAGTTTCGTTTCCATGGATATGGGACTCAACACAGTATCTTCCGAAGTCACGCGCGAGGTCAATGTTTCCAGTCCCGACTTGCCGCATTACTGGTTGACGTCATACGACGATGCCAGGCGAATTGCGGCGACTAACAAGCTGCCACTCTTGTTACACTTTGACGCCACATGGTGTGGTGCGTGTCGACGAATGGATCAGGATGTTCTTAATAAGAACGAAGTCACGTCGCTGCTTGGCAATCGAGTAATCGGTGTGAAAATTGATGCCGATCGGTTTAAGAATCTGATTTCTGAATTTGGCATTTCGACTCTTCCAACGGAAGTGGTTGTCTATGCGGATGGCACTCAGGGAAGTCGGTATGTTGGTGCCACTTCTTTGGGTTCGTATGTTGCCAGACTGGAAAGCATCAGCAGCAGCAATGATGCCGCAATCGCTCAGGCAGGCAGCGTCAAAGAGAAAGAAACAGACTCCAAAAATATTCGTTCGTGTCTGATCGTGCGGCACGACGGCAAAATGGTGGGAGTCGGCGGGTATTCTCCTGTGGCTTTAACTGACAATCGACAGTGGTTAAATGGCAGCAGCGAATTTGTGGCGACTCATGAAGGCGTCGATTACTTCCTGCAGTCCGCTCAGGAATTGGAAAAGTTTAACGCAAATCCTAAACGCTATGTGCCCAGGCTTCATGGCTGCGATCTTGTGGAATTGCATCGAGAGAACCGAGCGACCGCCGGTGCCATTGAATATGGTGCGTTTTACAACGGCCAGGTGTTTTTCTTTGCCAGTCTGGAAAATCGAAGTCGATTCGAAACCAATCCAACCTGGTACATGGGTGCAATGACGGACGCGGGCACGGCAAACGACGAAATGTTTCCGTTCCTGCAATCGGATTCAGCGAATAACTAATTCGACTTTGGCTTAGACAAGGGAGTGCTGGTACGTGCCGGCACTCCTTTTTTATTGTACGGTAAATTTATTAGAGTTTCAGATGGCAAGACCTCGTTTTTTGCGACACGTAGATTGAAGCAAAGCATTCCTCAGAAACACCGACTTCTTGTGAACCCTGTTTCTTGATGGTCAGGATAGCTTCAGTCTTAGCAAGACGGAATGAATATAAAGGCAAGACAATATGTTGAAACCGTTTTCAATGACAATGCTGGCGATTGTTTTTATGGTCCCTGCCGTTCGGGCCGCCGAAAAGCCCAACATTGTCTTTATACTTGCGGACGATTTGGGCTATGGAGACCTGGGATGTTACGGTCAGCAGAAAATTCGTACTCCCAACATAGACGCGTTGGCCGCCAGGGGGATGCGGTTTACACAACATTATACGGGAGCGCCCGTTTGCGCGCCGGCTCGATGCACTTTGATGACCGGCCAGAATTTAGCTCACGCTCAGGTTCGAGGAAACCGGGACTCTGGCAACGGCCGCATCTATCCGGGGCAATGGCCGTTAACTGAAGAAGTTGTGACGATTGCCGAGGTGCTGAAGTCTCACGGTTATGCCACTGGCGCATTCGGTAAGTGGGGGCTGGGGCCATCCAATACGTCTGGTTCCGCAATCAAGCAGGGCTTCGATCGGTACTTCGGATACAACTGTCAACGCAACGCTCATAGTTTCTATCCTCCGTTTCTGGACAGCGACGAAAAAGAAGTTCTTATTAACAAATACCCCATTCCGGGACACGATCGAAAACCGGAAGGCGAAGTGAAGGCGGAAGACTATCGGGCCGAAAATTATGCCCCGGACGTGATTCTGACCGAAGCTTTGAAGTTTCTGGATAAGAACAAATCCAATCCGTTTTTCCTGTATCTGCCATTCGTTGAGCCTCATGTTTCCATGCAGCCACCTCAGGAATGGCTGGATCAATATCCGGAAGAATGGGACAAAGAACACGGAGCCTATCGCGGCGAGAATTCCTATTTGCCGCACCCACGTCCCAGAGCTGCTTATGCTGCAATGATTTCAGACCTGGATGAACATGTTGGAGCAATTCTGCAACGGCTGGAACAGCACGGGCTAACAAACAACACGCTTGTGGTGTTTACATCAGACAACGGACCCACACATGGTGGGCGAGATCCAAGGTGGCACATCGGTGGAGCAGCCTGCACGTACTTCAATTCGGCCGGCGGTTTGAAAGGTTTCAAAGGCAGTTGCTACGAGGGGGGAATTCGTATTCCATGTGTCGTAAGCTGGCCGGGCCGGGTTGCGGCGGGCAGTAAGTCTGAGTTGCCGTCTTACTTTCCGGATTGGTATCCCACAATTTGCACGGTTGCGGAAGTCGATCTGCCCGAAGCTCAACGTCTCGACGGCATCAACCTGTTGCCGGAACTAACCGGAAAACCGATGCCGAAACGGGAAGATCCGTTGTACTGGGATTTCCACGACTATGGTGGAATTGTGGCCATTCGTGATGGCAAATGGAAAGCATTGCGTCGCGACACGCTAAGGAAAGTTCCCGCGAATTGGGAACTCTACGACCTGGAATCCGACGCAGCGGAAACGACAGACGTTTCCAGCGAACATCCGGAAATTGTAGAGAGACTTGAGGCAGCGTTCATCGCCACTCGAACAATCGAGTCCGACTTTCCAGTGCCTTTGTACGACGCCAAAACCACAAAGAGCAACAACTAACCTGCCTGTTGGCAGCCTTTCGTACGTTAGTCTGCAGTGTGTGGTGTGTCGTCTTTTTGCGAGGTGTACGTTTGGGCCGGGCAAGCTAAGATGGCCTCTGAGTTTTTGGGGCTTACTGAGAATGATGGGCGCACAGTGGGCGCATCATTTTCGTAGCGACAACGCAGAGGCTCGAACGTCCCACGTCTTCCCGCAATCCACGCCACTGGGGCAAGGGCGAAGTTCAACGCGGTGAAGGGATTTTTGAGCGGGAAAACCGTGGGATAAAGCGAAAGATCGAGGCTGGATTTTGGGTGCGGTTAAGTCACGAAGTGACGGTAGGTGATAGCCACGGGCGCGAGCCCGTGGAACAGCATTCGACAGTCGTTTTCAGTCCTGAAGGGACGACAGGCAACAACGCGAAATGATACGCCTACCGTCCCTTCGGGACTTTCCGTCTGACTTTTTGCAAACCACTACCTAACGTCACTTCGTGACTGAAGCCCATTCGGCATGACTGCCTCTTCTCCAGTTCAAACAGTGTTTTTGCTTTTCAAAACCTTTCACGGCGTTGGGCGAAGCCCGTGTGGTTGCGTCTCAACAAATAACTCTATGTCGGCACATTTCTGCATCGTATCGAACAGCCAGGCACCACAGAAACAGAGAATCACCCCATCACTTCGGTATGCTTGTTAACGATTTCTGAACAATAGAAAACTTGTGGGGGGCCAACGGAGTCATCCAGAGTTTGGTGACTGCCATCACGACTGTTTTTGTCCCACCCCCCGCAACAAAGAATGGACATCGTCCTGATGAACTATCCAGGCAGACTTGCAAGCTCAGTCCTTATTGCTTTTTCTGTGGTGGCGGCATTAATCGTTGGTGAAGCCCAACTGCAAGCTGATGAGGCCGCTTATGATGTGGTCGTCTACGGCGACTCGTCGGGAGCCGTCACGGCTGCTGTCGCGGCGAAGCGGCAGGGGCGTTCGGTCGTACTCGTAAATCCGACGCATTTTCTGGGTGGAATGAGCGCCAGTGGGCTGGGTGCGACTGATTTCTTGGGACAGCGGGCGACGTTCGGGGGAATCGCATCGGAATTCTACGACGCGATCGCTGCCGAGTACGGCCAGGCACATGTTCGCAGTTTTGAGCCGCACGTTGGGCAGCAGGTTTTCAAGAAACTGGTTCAGGACGCGGGCGTCACGGTGGTATTCAATGAAAAGATCAACCGCCAGACGGGCGTTGAAATGGTCGGTCAGCGAATTGTGTCCATTACGACTCTGAGCGGCAAGACCTACCGCGGCAGGATCTTCATTGACGCAACTTACGTTGGCGACCTGATGGCGGCAGCGGGCGTGACCTACACCGTCGGTCGTGAAGCGGAGAGCCAGTATGGAGAAAGTCTGGCGGGCGTTCGGCGCGGCGACACCGATCCGCGAATTCACTATCGACAAGGCGACAAAGACCATTTCATTGTGGACGTTGATCCGTACGTGATTCCTGGTAAGCCGGAAAGTGGACTGCTTCCACATGTGCATCGGATTGAGAACCTCGAAAATGGTCAAGGTGATCGCAAGATTCAGGCCTACAACTATCGGCTTTGCCTGACGACCGATCCAGACTTGCGAGTCCCTATCGAGAAACCTGATGGCTATCGCGAGATCGACCACGAACTGCTGCTGAGGAACTTCGAGGCCGGCGATTCTCGTCTACCTGCATTGGTCGATCGCCTGGCGGGTTCAAAGTCCAAGGTCGATTGGAATAACATGCACGCCATTGGTAGCGACTACGACGGGGCGAATTGGGAGTATCCTGAAGCGTCTTACGAAAAACGACGCCAGATTGAAGCCGCTCACGAGCTATACATTCGCGGGTTTCTCTGGACACTGTCCAACAGTCCACGTGTTCCCGCTGCCATCCGAAATCGAGTTGCAGGCTATGGCCTTGCTAAGGATGAATTCACTGACAACGGCGGTTGGCCGTACATGATCTATATCCGCGAAGCCCGTCGAATGGTCGCCGATTACGTCATGACTCAAGCTGATTGCGAAGGGAAACGAATCGTTGCAGATCCAGTTGGCCTGGGTTCCTTTGGAATGGACTCGCATGTGGTGCAGTTGTTCGTCAACGAGAAAGGCTTTGTTCGTCACGACGGTGTCATCTGGCATGTACCGCCGAAGCCCTATGGAATTTCTTACCGTTCGATCATCCCGAAAATTGGAGAATGCGAAAACCTGCTCGCTCCCATCTGCCTGTCGACCTCACACGTTGCTCACGGATCGATTCGCATGGAGCCCGTGTTTATGGTGCTAAGCCAAAGCGCGGCGACGGCAGCCGGTGTTGCGTTGGACAAGGGCATCAGCGTTCAGGAAGTCGAATACGCCGACCTTCGAAAACGGCTCGATGCAGAAAACCAGATCGTCCAGTTTGTTGACGTGTCGAAGCGACCAAAACAATTGCAGAAGCCGATCAACTTGAGTGGCATCGTGGTTGACGATACGGACGCCAGCAAGACCGGCGACTGGACGGCCAGCACGTATGACGCAGGTTTCGTCGGAGCCTCGTATGTACATGACGGCAATGCTGGGAAAGGCAACAAGGTCATCCGTTACGAAGCTAAACTGCCCAGGGACGGGGGCTACGAAGTGCGGATGTCGTATACGTCGCGCGATAATCGTGCCACCAATGTTCCCGTCACCATCCACCACGTCGAAGGAAGGTCGGTGGTAAAGGTCAATCAACGGGACCGGCCAGGCCTCAACAACGGTTTTCATTCGCTGGGCACGTTTTCGTTTGCCAGTGACAAGCTTGCAGGCGTGGAGATCAGCACGTCGGACACCGATGGCTACGTTATTGCTGACGCGGTTCAGTGGGTTGCCGTGAACGAACCAGTGGATGTCACTTCGCCGAATGCTGTTTCATCTTCGAAGGCGGTCGGCGATGCGGGATCGCGGCCGAACATCGTTGTTATTCTGGCTGATGATTTGGGAATCGAATGCCTGTCATCCTACGGAGGCAACCATCATACGCCGAATATCGACAAGCTTGCCATGCAGGGCATGCGGTTCACCCACTGCTTTTCCAACCCCTACTGCTCGCCGTCGCGTGCCAACCTGTTGACGGGACGGTATCCGTTCATGAACGGTTTGACCGAGGTCATTTTTGACGAGCGGGCACATGCAAACACTTACCTGCATACGGATCAACCCAGTTTCGCCAGACAGCTCAAGCAGGCAGGCTACACAACTGCGATCGCCGGTAAATGGCAACTCTCGTTTCTGCATCAGCGCAATACAATTGCCGATTTTGGCTTTGATCAATATCAATGCTGGCAGATCTTCCGGAGCGACAAGTCCAAGACCACTCGGTTTCATCAGCCGCATTTCAATCGCAACGGAAATATCATTGCTGATGAGATCAGCGGTCGGTATGGCCCTGAGGTCAACGCCGAGTTCCTTATCAATTTCATCAAAACCAACGCGGCCACGGACAAGCCGTTTTTGGCATATTATACAAGTCTGCTTCCCCACTTTCCGTGGGTGCCCACTCCGGACAGTAAAGACCAGAGCTACCAATTGCCGAACGCGACGCACAAGGGTAACCCGAAGTTCTTTCCCGACATGGTCACGTATCTGGACAGGAATGTCGGGCGGATCATGCAGACGTTGGAGCAGACGGACATTGACGACAATACCGCTGTGATCTTCCTGGCGGACAACGGAACCGATCGTGATTTGAAGAACCAATGGGGCGACGAAAAGGTCATCGCCGGAGGTAAGGGCACCATGACTGACCGAGGCACTCATGTGCCATTGATCGTTCGCTGGCCGAAACACATCCGGGCGGGATCGACATGCGATGACCTGATTGATTTCTCTGATCTGTTCCCCACACTGTGTGACTTAGCCGGTGCCCCACTGCCGCGGGAAAAAATCCACGGGCGAAGCTTTCTGCCTCAATTGCTGAGTAACGACGGAAGTCCCAGAGCATGGGTTCACGTTCAGGACAAGGGGGCTCGGCACGTCAGAAACAAAGATTACATCCTCAACAACAAAAACCAGCTTCGGTCGGTCGTGGAGATTTGGGAGCCGCCGGCGAAACCCGATCAAAACAAATATCCCGAAAAAGAGCGAGCGGCACGTTTGCAATTGCAGGCTGTGTTCGACGCTCTCGGGAAATAGTGCTGCGGTCATCTCTGGAGACCTTGCCTGCTGCGATCAAAATCGCAAGCTCGCTTGTGCTGGCTGTCGGTGGCTGAATGTCGCGTCAGACAGGGCCTCTGCTCAAAACTCTGAATCCGGCGATTGGCTTGCAGCAAGCATGCTGGGTCAAGGTGACAGGTTATGCTTGAGCGGCATAACGAAAAAAGCCGTTTCCTGAGGGGATCAGAAAACGGCTAAAACGTTGTGTTTTTATTACCGGAGGCGGGGATCGAACCCGCACGGGCTGTTACGCCCACCGGATTTTGAATCCGGCGTGTCTGCCATTCCACCACTCCGGCGACGGGGACGAAGTATAATGGTGACACGCTGTTCCGCAACGGAACGACTGGTAATTCTGCTGACAGAATTCAGGATGTCGGCAGAAATACCAGTAGAATTGGCACATCTTGTCACGATTAGGCTTAAATCAGCTGGCTGAGTTGCGTCATCTGATGGGCCAGCAGGTTTCAGTTGCCGTGATCGGCCAGGCAATTGTTGCGTGAGCAAGCAGGTTCGGCGAAGTGCAGCAGTCGGATTCCAACGACCCCATGGCGACAGTCACAACCGGTGATGCATCTGGGCAGGACTAGCGGATTTTGTGGACCTGGAACCAGAGGTACGGTCTGGAGATCAAAGAGTCTGGTTCACTTTTTCGGGGTGGTCCCCAGAGTGACCATTCTGCGACGAATCTTGAGTCGCGGAAACTCCAAACGAGCTATACAGGCTGGTTCCAGCGAGCCAGAACCGTCAGCAACGCAATGGTAGATTGCGGAAATGGCTGCTCACTTGTTCGTGTCTGTTGTCGCTGCCCAGCCGATTGAATTTCGAGTACACTGCTGCTTCGTGCTGAACCTCGGCAGTGTTGCAATTGGTCGGCGGACCCAGACGAGGGAGACTCGCAATAGAATTACGCGGTCGCTCGGAAACGCTTTGTTGTCGCTCAGAAAAAGATGAGATCGGTGTGCACGTCACTTTTGTGTACACGATATCTTTCGGTAAGACTAAACACAGTTCTCGTTGCCTAATTGTATGCCTCAATCGCAGACTCAAGTTACTTCATCACGGTTGTTCGAATCGTATGCCCCCATTTCCGGGGTCTATGATGAGGCCGTACTTCCCAACGGTGATGCCCGCCCCGAATGGAAATCGCTGCTTTCTCGTCTGGAAGCACTCGGCGACGGCCCGTTGCGAAAACGGTGGCTACAGGCTCAGGCGCAGATAGAACGTGACGGCGTTACGTTCAATCCTCACGACGACGATGGCGTGGTCTCTCGGCCATGGACTTTGGACGCCATTCCGATGGTGTTTAGTAACACCGAATGGTGCGGGTTAACAGAAAAACTGGGACAACGAGCTCGCGTGCTGGAAGCGCTGCTGGTCGATCTGTTTGGCGAACAGCGAGTACTGAAAGATAAGATTATTCCGCCGGAACTGTTGTTTGGGCATCCGGCTTGGTATCCGTCTTATCAGGGTCTCAATACAGCGCGGCAGTCATATCTGACGTACTCAGTGACCGACATCGCGAGAGCTCCTGACGGCAAATGGTGGGCGACGGGAGATAGAACGCGTTCCCCGTTTGGTCTCGGCTATGTGCTGGAAAATCGAATCGTTACGTCGCGCATGCTTTCCAGCTTGTTTCGCAGTCTGCCGGTTCGGCGACTGTCCGGGTTTTACGCGGCGCTGAAAGAGAATCTGCGAAAGCTTGCACCGCAGTTTAAAGACAATCCTCGAATTGTGCTGTGGACCAAAGGGCCGCAAAGTCGGGGCTATTTTGAAGATTCCTATCTGGCACGATATCTTGGCTACACACTGGCCGAAGGCGACGATCTTGCTGTTAGAAATGGTCGAGTTCAACTGTTGACACTTGGCGGAACTTTGCCCGTGGAAGTGTTGCTTCGCCGTATTGATGACGACGATTGCGACCCTGTTGAATTGAATCTGCAGTCTCAAATTGGCATTTCATCACTTCTGGATGTGTTGCGTGCAGGTCGAGTGAACGTGGCCAATGCCGTTGGAAGTCGCATTGTTGAATCGCCAGCGTTCCTGCCGTTTTTGCCCGCCGTTTCGCGACATTTGTTGGGTGAGGAACTGGCGATTCCTTCTGTGGCCACCTGGTGGTGTGGTGGCGAAAAAGCTCGCAGCCATGTGATTCAGAATATCGACAAAATGCTGATTCGGCAGGCATTCCGAATGACGGACATTCGCCCAATCGTTGGACACTCATTGACGGAAAAGCAGCGAGAAGAAACGATTGCCCGCATCAACGCTGATCCAACCAGCTTTGTTGGCCAGGAGATGGTGGCACGTTCGACAACTCCCGTGATGACGGAATCTGGAATTGAACCGTGGTACGTTGGTCTGCGAGCCTACATGCTGGCAACGGAAAACGGATTTCAGGCGTTGCCAGGTGGGTTGGCTCGCGTGTCCAGCGATTCCGACAGCTTGAACTTTACAATGACTGACGGTGAACGCAGTCAGGACGTTTGGATTCTTGCGGAAAAACCAGAAGAGCACATGAGCTTGCTGGAACCTCCCAGCACACCCATAGAGCCGCGTCGCAGCGGTTCGGAACTGCCCAGTCGTGTGGCGGACAACTTTTTCTGGCTTGGGCGATACACAGAGCGAGCCATGCAAACGGCTCGACTGTTGCGAACGCTGTTTACAAGTCTGGAATCTGAGGAAACGGATGGCCCCGAAAATCGTCCGTTGCTGAGAGTGCTGGCGCTGCAGGGGCAAATTGACCCCGATCATTTGGTGCCGGAACTTAGCAAAACCGTAGCCGACATTATCAGTGCTCTTCCTCCATCTATACTGGATTCCAGTCGTGCGTTTTCTCTGCAGTCTTCCGTAGATAATGCAGCCCGAACTGCAGCACGCGTGAGAGACCGTATTTCTGTGGATATGTGGAGAGCTTTGGATCGCCTGAATAGTCACTTTCAGGTTGTGAAGCGATCTGGAAATCCTCAGTCGGTCGATATGATGGCACTGTTGGAAAACACCCTTGCCGATTTGTCCAGTTTGTTCGGGCTGGTGGCGGAAGGCATGACCAGAACTCTTGGCTGGAGATTCTTTGACCTTGGATGCCGTCTTGAAAGAAGCTGGCAGACGACAAGCCTGATAAAAAGCTTCTTTGTGTCACACCGAAGCGACGACCCTGACACAGTTGAAGCGCTGTTATCCACGGCGGACAGCTTGATGACCTATCGCAACCGTTATTTGTCCACGTTTCAGATTCCAGTGGTGCTGGACCTGCTGATCACCGACACAACCAACCCGCGTTCGATTATCTATCAGCTGATTCGGATTAATGAACATCTGGACGCGATGCCAGGTAATGAAGGCAAAGCGTTGCTGAACCCGGAACAGCGTGAAGCCATGTCATTGGCAAACATAGTGCGACTTGTTGACATCTACGCCCTTGGTCAGGTTGATGAATCGGGTTCGCGGCCCCAACTGCAGAAACTGATGGCGCGACTTGAAGAGAGATTACCTAAGTTGTCAGATGCCGTTTCCAGTCGGTTTCTGATTCACGCAGGGCTTCCGCGTCATTTTGGTTCTTCAGTCGATGGAAGTCATCAGCAATATGTTTCCAAGTGATTTCAATTTTTATCTGTTTAATCAACGTGGATGTTGGCTGTGCAAAGCACCTTCTGCGTTGTGCGATTTACTGGTTGTTCAGTTGCAATTGATGTGAGCCGGGTGGCTGGCGTCCACTGCCGTTGTTACTAAACGACACCATCATGCTGATTAATCCTGTTCAACAACCCTGCCTGCCTTCGATGTAAAGCAACGCGAATCTCCGTGCAATACAAGATCACTCACATAACGTCCTATAAGTATTCAAATCCCGTTAGTGTTTGCCACAACGTGGTGATTTTGTCGCCGCAGGTAAATGATTTTCTGGAAGTGAGCAGTCAGCGATTGACGATTCGGCCGCTGCCCGAAGCCGTGTCAAAGCGGCAGGACATGTTCGGCAATATTGTGCAGCGGTTTTCGCTGGAACAAAATCATTCTCAGCTGACGATTACCGCGACAAGCCGTGTGACCGTGCTGCCTCGAGCTATTCCGCCAGCCGAAAATGCACCCACCTGCGCCAGCGTAATCGCCGACATTGCTCAACGAATCGATCCCAACTGGCTGGACGTAATGCCGTTTGTGATGAATTCACCGCGAGTCATTCGCAATGCTGAATACCTTGCTTACGCGGCGATTAGTCTGTCCAGCGAAAAGTCTGTGATTACGGCCGCGATGGATTTGACTCATCAGATCTTTACGGACTTCAAATACGACAAAAATGCGACAAAGGTGGATACGCCCACAAAGGTTGCGTTCGATGGTCGTCACGGAGTGTGTCAGGATTTTGCTCACATCGCCGTTGCCTGTCTGCGGTCGTTTGGGTTGCCTGCTCGATATGTGAGCGGCTATTTGCGAACGCTGCCTCCACCGGGTAAAGAACGCTTGATCGGTGCGGACCAGTCTCACGCATGGGTGTCTGTGTATTGCGGTTCACAGATTGGCTGGGTTGATTTCGACCCCACAAACGATTGCGTCTGTGCGACCGACCATATTCCAATAGCTGTTGGTCGAGACTATAGCGACGTGGTTCCGATACGCGGCGTATTTTTGGGGGGAGGCGACCCTATACTGTCCGTCAGCGTTGACGTTGCTCCCGTTGATGAAGGATAGGTGGCGCCCGGCAATCGAGGTGCCACACTTGTTAGCTGCGTTAAGTGATGCGTATCGCATCACTTAACCGCATTCAGCGCAGCGGCTTTTTCATCGATGAATTTTGCGTGATGCGGAATGTGTCCGGTGATTCGTTCCAGCAGTGTTTCCAGTGTGATGGGGCCGTCGTCAGAATGGACGCCGGTACGCTGAAAGTCTTCGATGTCACAGTTCTTAAGAATTATGCTCAGCTGTCGTCGAGTCATGTCGATCAGCTGAAGTTCTTCTGCGACGTCGCGAGTGTGATAGGCCAGTCCGGCGGCGAAAACGTCCGGGTTGCCTCCAAAAAACGTCGGATTATCTTCCACCAGGACTCGCTTCATGCGATCTGCATAAATGGGTTCGAAGTCGGCAATATGACATACAACCTGACGGACAGACCACTTGCCAGCCACTGGGATTGCGTCGTAGTCCGACGCAGAAATCTGTTCGACTGCAGTGCGAAGCAGGTCACAACCGGTTGAGTACCTGTCCAGCAACGTTTGGATATCAGACATTGAGATTGATTCAGTGAACTAAGAATTGACTATGGAAGCTTGTGGGATTCCGGAAACGCTGGCCAGCTTTGATGCTGTGCTGGTCGTCCGAATTAATCGTCGCTGAACAAATCTGTAAATCGTTGGACAATCTCGTCTGGCGTGATGTTTTCAATGCGAGATGCAATGGTCCAGCGATGTCCGAATGGGTCGTCCAAAGTGCCCGAGCGTTCTCCATAAAACTGGTCGCAGACTGGCTTAAATTGAGTGGCACCTGCCTCAATGGCGGCTTCGAATATCGAGTCAACATCGTTGACATAAACCATCAGCCCTGTTGCTGATCCTCCAATGGATGGTGGTGCGAGAATTTCCATTTCAGGGACTTCATCAGCCAGCATCAGCAGGCCTCCAGCAAGTTTGAGTTCGGCATGCCCAATCAAGCCATCGCTGGTTTGCAGAACCATGCGTTCTTCGGCACCAAAAACTTTCTTGTAGAATTCAATCGCTTCCCGTGCTCCGCGAATTACAAGATACGCAGTAACTCCGGAATAGCCTTCTGGAATGGGGTTCACTGAATCTGACATCGACGATCTCTTGGGGTAAGTTGATAACTCACGATGAACTGTTTTCTGGTGATGGTAGCTTGCAGAAAATTGCCATTGAAAACAACCGAGGCAATCATCGAATTGGGGCACTTTTCAACGACCAGATGTTACGGCGCATTATGACAGGATGTCCGTCAACTTGGTTTGATGCTTATGGTATGGGTTGCGGGACTTAGTGTTTGAGGGGGCTGAAGGTGCGATGGCGTTGCATCTGCGGATTCCGGTTCGTGAGGACCACTTGCTTCATCAGGAAATTGTACGGAAGTTGGCGTTTTGGCCTCTTCGTACGCTTTGGCGGTTGCTAAAACGCCATGTTGACAGCGTCGTGCGACCGCATGGTGCGATCCTTTGCGGTGAGCGGATGAGTTTGTTACACGTGATCTTAGGATCGCGAGCCTTAGTGCAATCGTTTCCTCTGGTGCTCAACGTCACGTTGCTGTCCGTTGTTGATTGATTCTTTTTGTGCGCTGGAGTCGTCAGAATGATGTTGGTGGCCGGGATTGCTGTGTTGCTACTGTCTTGCATTGGCAATGCCGAATTTTGGGTCATTCTGATGAACCGCCGGCATGCTTTGCGGTACAGGCATCATCGGCTAAGACGTGCCCGTAGTCTGCACGATGCGGGCGTGTTTCTGTTTCCTCCTTTCCTGTTCTACTACGCAGGCTTGCGCGACGGCGGACTGTTGCGCGGAGGAACGTTTGACGATTTGCCTGCCAGCTTGCAGGGGATTATTTCGGTTACGTTTCTGGGGCTTGTTCCGTTTTTCTACGGGGTGATCCGTTGGTGGCTGCGGAAGCCACCAACGCGTCAAATTGCTTACCATTCAACCATTCATGACGTTCTGGCCGATGCGAAGACATCCGGCAACCAGGCAGCAGTGACGGGAGATCGTCCGGGGCTTCTGGCGAAACTGCCGTTGAATCAGATCTATCAACTGGAAGTCACTCAAAAGAAAATTCGCCTAAAGAATGGCCAGCATGAGCCCAAGTCTGTTGGTGATCGTCGCACGATTCGATTGGCTCATTTTTCTGACGTGCATTTGATTGGTTGCCCCGGCAGAAAGTTCCATGAGTTTGTCACTGACCAGCTATGCCGCTTGAAGCCAGATGCCTTTATCTGCACGGGCGATATTCTGGATCGAATTGAGTTGCTTGATTGGGCAACTCAGTCGTTTACTAAGCTGGCAGGCGTGGCACCTTGTTTTTTTATCCTCGGCAATCACGACTGGCATTTGGACCACGATCACATTCGTCAGCAGTTGGCCAACACAGGCTGGCAGGACCTGGGCGAGCAATCGACAGTTACTGATATTGCTGGCGTTTCTGTGATGCTTGCAGGTACTGAGTATCCATGGATCGGGCGGAATCCCAATGTGCCGTCTCGTGCGGATGAAGACGTTCGCCTGCTGCTGAGTCATTCTCCTGACCAGCGTAATTATGCTGCCGGAAATGACTTTGACATAATGTTGTGTGGCCACAATCACGGCGGACAGGTTGTACTGCCGGTGATTGGGCCGGTGTATTCGCCCAGCATTTATGGAGTAAAATATGCGGGGGGATTGTTTGAACACGGCGACATGTTGATTCACGTGTCCAGAGGCGTTGGTGGCAAAGATACGCTAAGATGGAACTGTCGTCCCGAAGTAACGCTGCTGGAACTGGAAGTCTAATCTTAATGCGAGACGTCGGCGATTTGTGTGCGGCTTTTTATCTTTGCCGTTTGCGATTGAAGCGGCGATTATGTTTCGACGTGATTCTGGTGGAACGAAGGAAGTGAAGTTATGGCGTGGGAAATTACGGGTACAATTGTAGTCCCGATCGACTTTTCGGGAATGTCCGTGGACGCTGTTGGAAAAGCGTGCGAACTTGCCGCATCACCGGATCTTGTTCACGTTTTGCACGTTGTGCCCACTTTGGACCAGATTGCTCCTGGTGCACCTGGTGCACCTGGCCACGGCTTGCCGACCGATGATGATCGGCGAGCGGCAGTTCGACAGCACTTTTCTGAATTTCTTCATCAGCACGGATATCATGGCGTTCGCGATGTTGTACTTGATGGTGAACCAGACACTGTGATTGCTGAATATGCGGCAACCGTCAATGCAGAGTTGATCGTGATTCCGTCTCACGGATATGGCGGTTTTAAGAGATTATTGCTGGGGTCTGTGGCTGAGCATGTGGTGCGATCAGCCCAATGTCCAGTGCTGGTTCTTCGAAGGTCGGATGCAGAATGACATTTGGCTTTAATCCGCCTTCATTGGACGATAGATTAGCCGTTTCCCTGAACCCCTTTTTTCAGAAGGCCGTGTCGATGCCATCACCTCAAACTTCTCGTCGTTCGTTTATTCAGGCTGCTGCCGCTGTGACAGCAGGAGGATTCGTCCTGAATTCCGGCATGGCTGTTGCAATGCCAACGATGCCTGCGGAAGAATCGACGTTGAAAGGACGTTTGTACAAGACGCTGAAAATTGGCATGGTGAACGTTGAAGGTTCGCTTGTCGATAAATTCAACGCGGCGAAAGAGGCGGGGTTTCACGGGATCGAAATGAACGCTCCCGGCATGGACGTGGAAGAGACAAAACGAGCGATTGCAGAAACGGGCCTTCCCGTCGATGGTACCGTCAATTCTACTCACTGGCAGGTGCGTCATACCGATCCTGATGCAGCAGTTCGAGCCAAAGCTTTGGAATCATTAAAAGACGCCATCCGCATGACTCATGCAGTTGGTGGAAACACGGCGTTGCTGGTTGTTGGGCATGGCAAGGATGGTCCAGAAGAAGAAATCTGGAAGCGATCGATCGATAACATTTCACAGGCTCTGCCGCTGGCATCGGAACTTGGTGTTTATATCGCGATCGAAAACGTTTGGAACCAATTCCTATACGACCACGATGGCGATTCGACTCAGTCTGCGGCGAAGTTTGTGAAGTTCGTTGACGAGTTGAATTCGCCCTGGGTTGGAATGCAGTTTGATATCGGCAATCACTGGAAATACGGAAGCATGGGCGACTGGATCCGCCAACTGGGGCGACGGATTGCTAAACTGGATCTGAAGGGCTTTTCACGCAAGGACAACAAGTTCACAAAGATCGGCGAAGGCGACATCGACTGGGCTGACGTTCGCAAAGCTCTGCTGGAAATCAACTACACCGGGTGGGCGGCCGCAGAAGTGGGCGGTGGCGACCTGAATCGGCTGAAAGAAATTTCGGCAAACATGGACGTTGCATTTGGCCTTGTTTAGAACATCCGAACGTGGCAACGTTGCTCCTTTAAGGGGCTGAGAATTCCGCTGCTGCGTCGACGATGCCGTCACTATAATTCAGATGCACCCAAGTTGGTGTAAACCTTTTTGATTAACAATTCATGCACCCACCAACGACCAGCGAACTTGCAGCCATGCTTGATCGCCACAATGTCCTTGTCTCTCCGGAGCACTACGAAAATCTTTGTCGCTATTGCGGTCTGCTGTGGGACTGGAATACTCGTATCAACCTTACCCGCCACACAGATGTGAAGACATTCGTAACGCGAGACATGATCGACACCATCAGGCTGTCTTCGCACATTCCTCAGGGAAGCAAGTTGCTGGATGTTGGTTCCGGGGGCGGGGTTCCGGGAGTGATTCTGGCCATTGTTCGCCCGGACCTGCAGGTTTCGATGGCAGAGTCCGTCGTCAAGAAGGCCCGCGTTCTGGAAGCGATCGTGAAGCGTCTTAAGATTGATGCGCCGGTTCACGCCAAGCGTGGCGAAGCCGTCCTGAAATCTGAAAAGTTCGACATCATTACAGTAAGAGCTGTCGCTTCGTTGCGAAAACTGCTGTTTTGGTTTCAGCGATCATCAAAGTCCTTTGATCACATGTTGATGATCAAAGGCCCCAAATGGGTGATGGAAGCCGAAGAGGCTCGCGAAGAAGGTTTGATGGAAACGGCTTCCGTGGAAGAAGTGGATAGCTATACAACTCCTGGACACGACGGAGACAGTGTTATTCTGTCTGTGAAATGGTCGGCACAGGATACCCCTGCGGCTACGTAGGCTTTAAAAAAACAGGCCGAGAGGCCATGTCGCTTAGACACGGTCTCTCGGCCATTCACTTCATCCGTGAGTTGTTACTTGGTATTGCAGTTACCGGTTGCACAGCAGCCAGAATTGCAGCAGGCGTCGTCACAGAAGCATGGGCCGCCAGTATCACAGGCACATCCCAGTTCTTCGCATACACAATCGACGCACTTACAGTCTGTGCAGCATTCGCAGCAAGACAATGGCGTGGACGCTGACTGAGACAGTGTGGCAAATGCCAGGGCGGAAGAGGCAACCAGAACGCTGGCCGCCATGATGAACTTTTTCATGGTATAGCTTTCAAACAAGGGCAAAGCCCCTGACAGTAGAGTCAAGCTGACAAACGGAAACACTCCGTGTTCACTTTGTGAATTCCCCATAGCGTGCTGAAATTCACTTGCTTGAGACTCTTAAGGAAGAATGTTCAGTTAAAGAATCCAGAACGTTCCTCCTAAGCTAATTCCTCCACACGCACAGTTCGGCCAGTCGCTCATGCACGGACCGGTCGTCTTCCGGTTGCGAATCATCAGAACAAAAGCGGACTGTAGGTTCGCGTTCAGCGGCTGTTGGAAGGCACTGCTGACTTGTCAGTCCAGTATCATATGATCTGACGGTGTCCCGAGTTTTTTGCTGATTTGCTGGTTGCCTGGGAGTCTCCGCACAGCACGGGCAACTGCCGCAGCAGTCGGTTGTTGCCGAATCTGCTGCAGTCTGGCAGCACGTTGGTGCCGACGGGTTCGTAGAGCAACAGGACGGCTGCGAGTTTTCGGACGCTGCTTCTGCCGCACAGCAGGAATTGCAACATTCCAGCAGTGGCTGAGCCAGCATGCAAAGACTGGCGAGCAGTCCTGAAAGCAATCGAAGGATGTTGGGCAGCACGTTCATATCGTTATTCTTCGTGCGTTGCCCGAAAACTTCAAGAGGGATTTGGTGAGTTCTTCTGGCCAGCTCAACTATTCGTTTCATAACTTTAGTGTTTGGGGAGAGTTGCGTAGTTTTGGTGTTCTGCTTCAGGCTGATTGCCATCAGCCTGAAGCGGAAGCCATTCAGGTCGGCAACAGCTATTCCGTCGCCTCTGGCGATCGCTCTGGAAAGACCACTTCAAACTGCTCAAACGCGATTAGTAGGTCATCGTCGATCTGTAGCGGTGTGTCTTTTAGGACTCGAGAGAAATAGCCAATGTGAGCAGCACGCCAATGAGCGAGGCTTCCCTCGCCCTCTCCTTCAAGGGGCGCGTGTGTTTCCGTTATGTCGGCAAAACGCAGGATGTCGACTTGTACGGTTCGGATAATACATTGAGCGACACCTGCAAAGTCTGTCACTACATGCAGGTCGTCCTGCCTGGGGATCGGGATGTTGTGTAACTGAAGTTCAGCAAGTGACGACGCAGTGGCTCGCTTAATCCCTTTTAGAACAAGAGCCGCGCATTGGTCTGCATCTGTTTGATTGTCGCAAAAGTGAAACGTAGAAATTTCATGATCAGGGAAGGTCGTTTGTTGCGCATTGGCCGCCAGGAAACTTTGCCACATTTGGGTGACGGATTCATGCATGGCTAAGCTCTTTATTTGGATGGCACTATAATCGCGTTGCGAGATGTCGAACTCTGGTTTGCTGGCTGGAGGAGTCTCAGCGATAAAGAAAAGTCCACGAATGCTAATAGCTGTCAACAGAGAAAGCGACAGTGGGTGAATTCAGTATAAGCGTTTTCCTTGTCAGTTAATGGCAGGTTAGAGTCTTACTCAAAATGATGCGCGCATGTTGTTCGTAGCGACAACGGAGCGGTTTGGCGATTCGAGCGTTCCATGTCCTGCCGCATTCCACGCCACTGGGTCAAGGGCGAAGCCCTTGTTGGGTTTAGGTGCCTGGCCGGTTGCGGACGAATGCGACGTCTTCTAACATGAGAACGTTGGTGCGATCATGAATGTTCCGGGAAATGGAACGAGTTGTAATGTGCAGAAGGACCGTGCGGAATGAAGAATTTGGTGAGTGTTTTTTTGTTGTTGGCGACTTTTTCTGTGAGCGTTTCCGGACAGCGTCAACAGCGTGAAAGCAGGACTGCTTTGGCGTCACGCATGGCGGTTCCAACTGGAATCGGACAGCTGGAAACTCCGCCCGGCTTGTTTGATGCGGGAGTCGACGAGCTTGGACGCTCTTATCTGTTAAACGGACAGCCTGCCGTCAACAGCAAATTGATTCTGACCGCCAGCAACGGATTTTTTGATAATGGTGCCTGTGTGGCAAAGGGGCAGTCGAGCTTGCCCAAAGTTGGCGACGACGACTTAATTCAGCCCAATTTTGCGTATCTTGGCGACTGGAAGAAAGCCGATAGTCCACTTCGCTGGCACGTTTGGTTGCCAGAGCCTGGCCGTGTTTACGTGAAAGTAAACATGAATGTTGCTCAGCCTGCCGCTGGCTCGAAAATTAAAGTTCAGTTGGCTTCCGAAACTCGAACCGTTTCGACAGTCGCTTCATCTCCGGATGTGGGACAGCCGTGGGAGTTGGTATTTGAATGCTCTAAGCCGGGGCAGCACACGTTGTCGCTTACGGCACTTTCGGTCAATTCACCAAAGTCCGGTGTCGGCGAATTACACACGATCGACATTTACGGGCCCGCCATTCAGGAGGCTCAATTACTAAGAGCTCGCTGGAGGCCAGCTGCTGTTCACGCGGGCTATTCGTGTTCGTCGATTAAGCAAAGCCGAATGTGGGTGATGACTACACGAAGTGTCTGCGAGTTCAGCAGCTATTCTCCCATCACGACTCCATTTGGATACTATGGAACGTCCTTTGACGCAGATCGGCGTTCAAACGGATCGTTCAATTTTTCGATGTGGGCCGCCAGTGCCAAAGGCAAAGTTCCGCCATTGGAACAAATGCCTCATTTGCTGGCTGCAGGTTCGCCCGAGGCGGAGTTCAGTGGTTTTGGGCATGAAGGATCCGGCGTAAAGCTAAGAGGTTGGACGCCGATGCCCGATCGACCGGAAGTTTGCGTGCAGGCATTGCGAGTTGAGTCAGATGAAAAGTACGACACGTACTTTTCACACTTTTGGGATCACCCAACCAGGCAATGGAAGCTGTACGCTGTTGGTCGCAAATGGAACGGCGGAAAGACAATGCTGCATCTGCACCCGGGGTCGTTTTGTGAAGTGCCCGGGCCGCCTCATGTTGAGCGAACGGGAGACCGTGTGCGCGAAGTTGTTCGGCATGGATGGCACCTTGGTGATGATCAACAATGGCACGCCATGGACACCTTCGACTGCAAGTCTTCCGGTGTGTTCAATAAAGTCTGGCACACCACAAGTGATGGTGAGTTTTCGATGATGACCGGGGGGATGAGGTATTATAAATTCGAGAAGCCGCCAGTCGCCACCGTTGCTTCCGACCTACCTGAATTCCTGCTGCCGAAAGCAAGCAGACAACTATACAACTTCCCCGCCGAAGCTGCCGACATTGCGGCCAGTCAGATCGGTGGCACAACAGCCGTGATTAATCTTAAGATGGCCCGAGCAGGAACCAATGCCAAGGCGGACGTCTATTATGGAGAAACCGATTGTCTGACATTCGCTAAACGAACGTTGCATAGCACAGAACGGAATTCCGAAGTAAGTCAAACAATGCAGGATGCGGAACGCACATGGACGACAGGCATTCACATTTCCAACCTGCGAAATGGGGACAATAAATTGGTGTTGAAAAACCTGAAGCCCAACACAACCTACTATTACCGAATTCTTGTCACCAACGACGAAGGTCGAATCTGGACGTTCACAACGTTGTCATTCCACACGACGAAATGAAACTCACGAAGGGGCCGGACTTACAGTTGCTTTTCAGGCAACGATCGTTTTCTTAATCAGCGGGGCGTTGGGGTCCTACCTGAAATGCTGCGCACGGTGCGTGCATCATTCTTCTTCGCGACAACGGAGCGGCTCGGCGATTGGAATTTTCCGTGTCTTGCCACGATCCACTCCACTGGGCAACGGCGAAGCCCTTTTCGGGAAATTATTTATCCGCCAAAACCTGATTGCCAATCGCAGACATGACTGTTCCCAGCGGTGCGTTGACAACAAGGTCTGCCACATGATCAAGCGGCGTTTCACCGCGGTTGATAATCACCAGCTTTGCCCCGCGTTCAGCCGCCAGTTGTGGAAGACTGGCAGCCGGATTGACTACAAGTGAAGATCCCATTGCCAGAAACAGACTGGAAGATGCGGACCATTCAAAGGCTTGCGAAAGAACGGTTTGGGAAAGCGACTGCCCGAATGAAATTGTGGCGTGTTTCAGCAGTCCGCCACATGCAGGGCAATCGGGGACAGCGTCTTCGTTGCAAAACTTATCAACCCACATGTCCGCCACATCGTTCCAGTCACAACTTAAACAGGCGATTCGGCGAGCAGTTCCGTGAAGTTCCAGTACGTTATGGCTGCCGGCGTCCTGGTGCAGTCCGTCAATGTTTTGAGTGATCACACCGTTTAACAGGCCGGCGTTTTCCAGATAGGCCAACGTGGTATGCGTGACATTGGGCGTGGCGATGATGAAATCCTGGTGAGCAATCGCTTTTTGCCGCCAATATTCATAGCGATCAGATGCGTTTGCACAGAAGTCGTCAAAGTACACAGTGCGATTCTTCGACCAGACACCACCTGGCGAACGAAAGTCCGGAATGCCGCTTTCGGTGCTGATGCCAGCTCCGGTAAACGCATATGTGGCTGAACTGCTTCGAAGCCATGCCACAATCTGTGTGATTGCGTCTTCGAGTTTCTGATCGTGCGACATGCTTCGTATCCCGGACGCAGGGCATCAAATTTAGCAGGTGTTCAAGCCTGCGCATCGCCAACGTCTACTGGACTTCCATCTGTATTTCCAGAGATCTGGCAAACGCTCCGTACGTACCTTCGGTGAAAAGAACGAAGCGAACTTCTGGCGGTTTTTTATGCCACTTTTGGAAGTCAGTCACTGTTTTCACGGCAACGTTGGCGGCAAGGTCCAGCGGATAGCCATACGCACCTGCGCTGATGGCGGGAAACGCGATCGTTTTGCAGTCGTGTTGCACGGCCAGTTGCAGGCATTTTCGGTAGGCCGTTTGCAGCAATGCAGGTTCGCCCTCTTTGCCACCTCGCCAAATCGGTCCCACGGCGTGAAACACAAACTTTGCGGACAGATTCCCGGCCGACGAAGCGACGGCTGAGCCTGTTGGGCAGCCTTCCGGGTATCTTGCGGCAGTGTCGTTCATGATTCCCGGACCGCCAGCGGCATGAATGGCTCCATCGACGCCGGATCCGCCTGCCAATTGAGAATTCGCGGCATTCACGATCGCGTCAACATGCTGTTCTGTGATGTCGCCCTGAATCAGTTGCAGCTTGCAGCCGCAAACGTTTACTAACATAACTGTTCCCCAACAAGGGCATGGCCCTTGATCCGCAAAGTCGAGCTGACGCTCGAAGTCGCTCCGTTGTTGCTCAGAAAAAAGTGAAATGCTCACGCGTCATGTGTGAGTATGACTCTAACGAGGCCGTGCCTCAGACCATTCGAGCTACCGCTCGGAAACGCTCCGTTGTCGCTCTGCAAACTTGACTCAATGTGAACATATTCGCTGCAAAAAAATGTCTAAGAAAGCGTGGCCTCGCACAAAAAGTCACGCAGCTTAAACGACGCAGTTTAGTGACTTCTGTTGTCGTACGTATTTCCGGGCTGCTTTCTATCTTCTGACGCTCAGGTTTCAATACACTTACAACGGGATTCGTGGGTATGAACGCTGATTTACGAGTTCGAGCGTTCAAAGGTTGTTGAATAGCGTGATTACAGGTTGAAAATGATGGGAACAGCATTGATTCATAAGATCGGATTTTCGGCAGTTGCGGCCTCCAGCTTTGTGTGGCTGCAGGTGGCCATGGTTGTTTGTGTGAACGCTGTCGAATCTGATGAGCAGCGGCTGAACGTGTTGTGGATTGTGGCGGATGATCTTAGCCCGGACCTTGGCTGCTTTGGCGAAACGAATGTTGCCACGCCCAATATCGACCAACTGGCGGCAGATGGAGTCCGATTTACGGCGGCTTTCGCGACAGCTCCTGTGTGTTCGTCGTCGCGTTCTGCGTTCATAACGGGGATGTATCAAACATCAATCGGCGCTCATCATCATCGAACGTGGAACATGCAGCCACTGCCTGGCGGAATTCGCCCAGTGATGGAGTTGTTTCGCGATGCGGGCTATTTTGTCTGCAACGGGACAGCAGTCGGTTCGGCCAGGTCTGCCAAGACAGATTTCAATTTCACGACTCCCAATGACGCTCGTTTGTTTGACGGCACATCATGGAATCAGCGAAAAGCGGGGCAGCCATTTTTTGCTCAAGTCCAGATCTACGAACCTCATCGAGAATTCTTAACCGACACTGACCCTCAACGTGCGGACAAGCTTAACATTCCGCCCGTTTATCCAGACCATCCAGTGACACGGAAAGACTGGGCCAACTATCTGGCTTCCGTTGAAGAGCTGGATCGCAAAGTCGGTGTGACTCTGCAACGTCTGCGAGATGACGGCCTGGAATCCAACACAATCGTTTTCTTTTTCGGCGATCACGGACAGCCTCATGTGTGGGGCAAACAATGGCTGTACGACGCTGGGCTTCTTGTACCGCTAATTGTGAAGTGGCCGGGCAAGCTGACTTCAGGTGCCGCTGATGAACGACTTGTGAGCCTCATCGATGTTTCGGCAACTTCATTGGCGGCGGCAGGTATTGCGGTGCCGGCATCAATGCAGGGGCAGAACATGTTCAAGGAAGGCTGGGCGGGCCGCTCTGTGATTTTCGCAGCACGAGACCGGTGTGGCGATGCGTTCGACAGAATTCGATGTGTCCGCGATAAGCGATTCAAGTTGATTCATAATTTTGCACCGGCGACTGCTTACAACAATCGCAGCGGCTATGAAATTTTGCAATATCCGGTGCTGACGTTGATGGAAACGATGCATCGTGACGGCACCTTGAATCAGGTTCAGGATCGATTCTTTCAACCCACGAAACCGCCGTACGAATTGTACGACGTTGAGGTTGATCCGTTCGAAACGAAAAACCTGGCGGAAGACTCAGCCTATGCTGCAGATTTGAAACGCCTGCAGCAGGACCTTCAGCAGTGAATCGTCGACACCGGCGACCAGGGCGGCAAGCCTGAAGGAGATGTTGAATTTATGGCAGAAAATCTGAAGTTGAAGAAAGCGTACTTCGACAACGCGATGAAGAAACGCGGCCTGCCGTCAGAAATTTCCGACGACGCTTATCTGGCGTGGTGGCGTAAAAAGCTGGGCATTGCAGAGACACCGTAGTCGCGAAATGATTTTCCGACAGTACGCTGCCATGTTCGCTACAGTGAATTTAACTGAGTTGTGGTCGCAATGAATACGAACCGGACTTTGCGGGCTGGTTCCCACTGCTCGGTCCGTTCACCACAAAAGGCGAATTGCTTCAATGAAATCGCCGTTTCGTGAACGTTACCACGTTTTCGAATTGTCAGTGCTGAATGCCTTGAAATATGTTGGCCAACTTGCGAGTGGGGAGGCATAAAACTAAGCTGCCACCAACTTTTCGATGTTACTGCACATGGCTGAGTTCCGTTAACGAAGCCACGTGCTGTTGCTGTGCATTTGGCGGATAGACGCCGATTTGCAAACGGTTGTTGAGAAGCTCCCATCCTGTGTTATGTTCTTCGGAAGTACGATGACGTCTGAATATGTTGAACCCGTCGGCATGCGGGTGCTGATCCGAAAAGATGAAGCTCGCCACGAAACTCGCGGCGGCATTGTGTTGCCTGACACGTCCGAAATCCCCACGATCACTGGGCGAATTGTTGAGATAAGCGTTCAGATCGAACGCGATCAGGATTTTCCGATTCGAAAATACGACAAGGTGTTGTTTCATCCCAAGAACGCGATACCGGTTGACTTCGAATCCGACAACTTGCTGTACGTGGTTCCTGCAGAAGACATCGTGGCCGTTTTTCGCAAGCCACGACTATTGAAGCCTGCGACTGATTCAACCGTTGGGTTGAATGATGAAGATGATCATTGATCGGATTCGTTCAAACGGTTTGACACTTAACCTTCCCCTGCAGCAATCTGGGGCAATCGCATTTATTGAAGCGGTATCAATGTGCGTTGGCGAAGAGGCGTTGGCTGACTTCAGTGGCAATCCTGGAAAATCACAATGATACGCAGATTTTTGGCAAACTACCTGCCTCGTCACCGCAATCGAACCAACCGTTTTCTGCACTTGCTTGGAGTGCCTCTGGCGTTTGTGGTGGCCCCGGTTCTTGCGGTGTCTGGCTATCCGTGGTACGTACATGTTGGATGTTTTGTGGGTGGCTATTGTTTGCAATTTGCGGGTCATGCCGTTGAGGGCAATGATGCAGGTGAGGTCGTGTTTTTCAAGAGGATGCTTCGTCTGCCGTATAACGAGTATGCTTCGCACTCCAATGATTCAAGTGCTTCTGAATCGTCCGACGATAGCACAAGCGCCGTCTGATAGTTCTGACACGATGCCGCGGGGCTAAGTCAGTTCCGTTTTTAGTGACGGTTCGGATTGTGACGATTTTTCGTCCCTTCGATCGTGCATTTTGTGGCAGGGAAGTCACATGAATCATCTAAACTGGAATCCGTCGAGTTTCGTTCGCAGTATCTTCAAGGCTGCGGCTGCTGTCTCTGGTCGCTCCGGAACCTTGTGTCTTGCAGCATTCCTGTTGGCCGGTTGTGCCTCCAGCAAGACAACGGTCTGTGACCTGGATTACTGCGACGATATTACCGGCATTAACGATTATCGCGATTCCGCCAGTCGAATCGCTTATCCTTGCCTGGACAAGCCTACCACTGAAGTTGTGGCTGTCAGTCACGAGCCTCGTCATCTCAGCCGGCGTGTGGAAGATCAGCCGCGAGAAATCACACTGCACGAAGCTTTGTACAGTGCGATGTCGCAAAATCAGGTTTTGGAAACAAGTGCCTTTGGAGGTATCGGTGCCAAAGCCGTACTAACGAACCCTGCATCAGCCGCAACCGTGTTTGATCCGGCGATTCAGTCGTCTGGAGTTCTGTTCGGTCGCCGAAGTGTGGAATCCGCGTTGGCTGACTTTGATACAACGTTTACATCCAGTCTTACCTGGCAGCGAAACGACCTGTCCACTGGCAGCGGTTCCATGGCGGGCGGCGGAAATCGAACATACTTCGGTTCGGCGCTCAGGAAGCAGTTCGCAAATGGAAGCACTGTTTCTCTGAATCACGATGTGACGTTTTCCGGAGACATCCCCAGCTATAACGGCAACGACCTGGATTACTACGGCACGATCGGCGCCTCCTATCGTCAGCCGCTGCTTGCGGGAAGTGGAGTTGATTACACACGAATTGCGGGGCCAGCCAATCCGAACTTCGGTTCCATTACCGGGGTGAGCCAAGGGGTTGTGATTGCTCGCATCAACCAGGACATTTCCATCGCAGACTTCGAAATCGCTGTGCGAAACGCAATGCAGGATATCGAAGATGCGTACTGGGATTTGTATCTCACGTACCGCACATACGACACTGCTGTTGTTGCTCACCAAAGCGCGTTTCAAACATGGCGCGAAGCTCAGGACCGCTTGGAAGTTGGTGTACTTAAGCCAGCGGACGAACTGCAGGCTCGCGATCAGTTGTACGAAACAAAAGCTGCCGTAGAAACAACCCTGAACTCGCTATACAAAGCGGAGACGGAACTGCGACGTTTGATTGGTTTACCAATGAACGATGGCACGGTATTGGTGCCTGTGGATCAACCCGTAACGGCGGAGTTCATCCCTGATTGGACGTCATCTTTGACGGAAGGGCTGACCAATCGAGTTGAGCTGCGTCGGCAAAAGTGGAATATCAAGAGTCTGCAGTTGCAGCTTCAGGCAGCGAAAAGCCTTGTTCGACCACGCTTTGATATGGTTGCTGGATATGATGTTCATGGAGCCGGAAATAAGCTGCTGTCTCAATCTGGAAACCCGTTTCAGGGTATCTATGGCTCGATGAACAACGACAACATCAATTCGTGGAACCTGGGAGTTGAACTAAGTGTGCCGCTGGGATACCGCTTCACGCGAAGTCAGGTGCGAAACCTGGAACTTCAGGTCGCAAAGGCCAACGCAATCCTGTCTTCGCAGGAAAAGAATATCGCTCACGACATTGCCACTGCGATGCAGGACGTGACCTCAGCCTACACGGCTGCTCAGTCTAACTACAAGCGGCTTTCGGCCGCCGCAAAACGTGTGACTTTGCTTGAAGCCGAACGAGAAATCGGAACGACCACGCTGGACCTTGTTTTGCGAGCTCAGCGAAGCCTGGCGGCAGCGGAAAGTTCTTACTATCGCGAAGTTGTCAACTACAACAAGGCGATCACCGCACTGGATCTGGCGACGGGCGGTCTTCTGGAAAACAACGGCATCTATCTGGCAGAAGGTCGCTGGGATTCTGCCGCGTATTGTGATGCAGAAGTTCGAGCTCACGCCAGAACGCATGCCAAGGACGCTCCTCACCTGATGACACAGCCTGCAGACTTTGCTTCACCGGGGCCAACCGGCTCTGTGAATTTGCGAAGACCGGATGCGAACAGCTATGGGCAGCCGGTTCCCAGGGAACCAGCAGATCAACCCGGAAGTGTTCCGACTGTACCTGCCACGGAATTTGAACCTCCAGTACCTCCTGAAAAGCCCAACGCAACTCAGGCGGGCATTTCAGCAGACGAAATCGATCCGGAATTGTTAAAGATTATTCCTCCCGCATTGCTGAACGTTAGGCAAAGCTCCGTTCGGGCAGCAGCACTGTCTGAAGATTTTCCAGAGTTTACTAACGTGACCAATTAGTGCTTTGGAAGTTTTCGGGAGTTCAAGGTCGGGGGACTTTCCTGAACGATTGCTGACGTGGCGTTGCATCGCAAAGTCGCACGCCAAATGTGAAAGCAACAGTCTGCGGTAACGTTTGACAAAACTCAGGGCGATCGCGAATCAATTCTGATTTGCGGTCGCCCTGAATTCGTTTGTTTTCTGCGGGAATGAAGATCGCTGATTGGCCGGTGCGGCAGGCAAAATACAGTAGGCGAGTGATCAGGAACTGACCTAGACGCAATTTGCGAGGTTTCGTAGATTGAGGGCCCTCTCAATCTCTCCCGTCTCGCATGATCTCACCCATAAAGGAAAACGCTATGTTCTCCTCCCGCGCCGCCCTGTGCACTGTCGCGTTATTTGCCATCACATTTTCCAGCAGCTCCGCGTTCGCAAAAGTTGAGGCTGTTAAGGGCAAACGTTACACGCTAACGAAGCAGCACGGCCCCTGGATGATCAACGTTGCAACTTTCAACTATGTGCCTGTTGAACGGCGCACGGCAGGTCTTAGTCCATGGGAAGCTGCCGATGAACTGGTGTATGAACTTCGAAAAATCGGAATTCCAGCCTACACCTATCTAATGGGGCAAAAGATGGGTGAGCTGAAAGAATTCTCCGCAGATGCAGCCAAAGGCGATGAGAAGAAGTTTATCGCTCAGCACGAAGCCATCGGAGTACTGGCCGGAAACTTCGGCAGCATGGATGACAAGAACGCCAAGGCGATTCTTGACTATCTGAAGAAGGACTTCGAGCCAGCTTTTCTGAACGACAAGAAGAGCGGCGGAATCATTGCCAAGACACCAGGCCGCCCTAAGCCTCTTAGTCGAGCGTTCATGACGGTCAACCCATTGATGGACGCTGATGACGTAAAGCGTAACAGCATGGACCCTTTGGTTAAGCGACTAAACAGCGACATGGAATACTCGCTGCTTAAGAACAAAGGAAAATACACGCTGCGAATTGCAACGTTCGAAGGAAACTCAGTCGTCCAGATGAGCTATCAGCAGGGCGGTAAGGCTCAGCAGCACTTCGACAAGATGATGGGGAATGGCCTGGATACCGCCGGCGACAAGGCGTGGGAGCTAACCGAAGTTTTGAGGTCGGCTAAGAAGTTCGGCTACGATCGAAACTATGACGCTTACATTTTTCATGACCGGTACAAATCCGTTGTGACTGTGGGATCCTTTGATAGCCCCAGCGATCCTAGAATCGCCCAACTTGCGGAAGAGTTTCGAGGTAAGCAACGAATCTATGAAGGCAACGAGGTGTTGACGGCTGAGGTATTTACGATTCCAAAGAATCTGAAGCCCGGCGTGCCACCGGAAAAAATGTGGATGTTTGATGTTCGCCCTAAGCTGGAAGAAGTTCCTCAGGCTCGCTAAACAATCGCGTTCACGCAGGCAGATCTCGCGATGCTTTCTGCTCGCACCAACAGCCCGTTCAGCGATCAATCAAAACAAGATGCCAGCGTTCTGCTATTGCAAGTAGAACCTGGCATTTTGCGATATGAAAACGACAGAAACTAGGGCAAGGCAACTTGTGATCTTTGTTGAGTTGTTGGTTAACGACCTTGCTGAGACCCGTGTGGCGAGCTATGCTTTTGTTGTGGATTCGGCTTCGGTCGAATGCACCAGCCTCTGCCAGTTTCTTCGGAACCAAACAGAGTTGACCCTACAGATTTTACCCATTAGGGAACTGGACGATTCCGGCCGACTGTCACGCCGACTATGCTCGGATCACATGACCCGGGCGTCAAGTGCCCACCTTATCTGACTTCGGGTGTCGACAAGTGTTTCGTTCCACGAACTGTGCGGAGGTTTTTTTATGCGCACTGAATCGCATTCTTCTGGTCAAAATCGGCGTGCGTTTTTAAAAAACGGCACTCTGGTACTAACCGCGGCAACTGTTTCCCGTACATCCCTGTTTGCGGACGAACGCGCACCAGTGGTTAAAGTGGGGATGGTTACTGACCTGCACTATGCCGACAAGCCATCTGCCGGCACGCGACACTATCGGGAAACTCTGCGGAAACTTGAAGAGGCAGCTAAGCAGTTTGAGGCGGACCAGCCAGACTTTTTGGTGGAACTTGGCGACCTGATTGATGCCGCAGATTCAGTGGATACAGAGCATCGATATCTAAGAACGGTCAATCGAGAGTTTTCCGCGATCTGCAAACAGCGTCACTATGTGCTTGGTAATCATTGCGTTGACACGTTGAAGAAAGAGGAATTTCTTGGCAGTGTCGAACAAGCGAAATCGTACTATTCGTTCGACAAAGATGGCGTGCATTTTGTGGTGCTGGATTCCTGTTTTCGCAGCGACGGCCAGCCCTACGGTCGGAAGAATTTCCAGTGGACAGACGCCAATATTCCCGATGCCGAACTGGAATGGTTGCGTGCGGATCTAGCGGTTGGAGCCAGTCCAGTGGTGGTGTTTGCTCACCAGCGTCTGGACGTGAGCGGTAACCATGGAGTAAAAAATAACGCCGATGTTCGTGGAATTCTGGAATCGTCAGGCCGCGTGTTAGCGGTCTTTCAAGGTCATAGTCACAAGAACGATTTGAAAGATATTGGCGGCATCCACTATTGCACGATGGTTGCGATGGTGGAAGGTTCTGGCGAGAACAACAATGGCTATTCGTTGCTGAACATTGAGCGAAACGGAACGATTCAGGTAACGGGATTCCGCAATCAGGAAAGTCGCACCTGGCGCAGCGATTAGCAACCAAGCCGGTCAACCAGTGGTTAAGCTCGGCTTTCCGGCAGTTGTAGCAACAGAGCTTCCGCTGCAGCGCTGCTGATGGAGCCGTGATAGACTCCGCTCAACAACCATGATCCGCGATTCTTCAGAAAGTCCTGACGCGTCAGGCGAGTCCAGTCACATGGCTGAACAAATCCCAGTCGTTCCCCAAGCCAGGTGAAATAACTTCCACGGTTTTCTGGTTTCGCCCAGAAGCTTTGAGGAACACTGGCGAATAACCACGGCTGCCATTTTGTGTCGGGGGCAAAATCTGCCAGGACAGCTTGAATGGAACCGTTAAAGTAGACATTTAAAAGCCCGCCACCGTTAAATTGGTGGAAATGATTGTTGGTGACTCGATACCAGTCTTCGGTGTTAGTGAACCCCAGTTGTTGTCCCAGCCAGTGCATGTAGTGTCTGCGGTTTTCGGGGATCGACCAATATCCGTCTGGTGCACGCCCAAACAGCCATGGTTTCCAGTCGTAGTCTGGCATGTAGTCGGTCATCGCTTTAAAAAACGAGCCACCGTAGTAATTTCTAAGCAGGCCTGCTCCCCCCATCTCGCTTAGGTGCAGCTTGCGAATTCCGTACCAGTCCTTCGGTTGAACGAATCCCTTTTGAGCAGCCAGCCAGTCGAAATAATTTACCCGATTTTCTCGAATGTCCCAATAACCACCGGGGACGGGACCGTCCAGCCAAGGCGTTTTCGCTACGCAACTGTGCTGGGCAGCTGTGGAGGAGTCTTTGGTGACGCGTCCGTTCATCGCAGTGTTCTGTCAGGTGCGGGGGTGGACGACGCCGAGAAATTCGGCTGTCGCTCCGTAAGTTATTTACGTCCAGTGAAAACCCCGATCCGGCGAAACGGTGGCGGACTATTTTTTAAATTTTTTGTTGGCGAAGTCGCGGCAGCATTTCAGTGGGCAGATTCGCAGGTTTTTGCTTAGCGGACACTCATTTTGGGGGGCCGTCGCGGCGGAGATGTCGGCACCTGCAACCGTACTTGTGCGAGTGCGAAGACTCGCGATTGGCACAATATCTGGATTGCGTTTCTGTTTTAGTCTACCGTAGGTAGTGTTCGCGGTCGTTGGCCGCAGTACCGACTTTGCTGTTGCTGGTTGTTTGAACACGACGGCGTTTGCTCTTTGCGGCCGCGCAGTTTGCGACAGTGAATTACCGGCTTATCGCATGTGGCTGCTCAATTGGGCCTTCAGGTCCGTGGACTGCGTTGGAGTACTGAAACTGCACGGGCACCATGCCACTTCCGTCTGCCAGAGGGACTTCCTGGACGACACTGCCCAGCTGCTTTACGGCGTCGATTGGATAGTCTCCGCATTCTTCGCCTTTGTTTGAAACCCAGCCAAGCCACTGTTCGGCTCGAGGGTCGGTTGGATTACGGATGACGTCTTCGACATCTGGGTCGGTTCGAGCTTCCTGCAGTTCGTGGTAGAGCGTGGCAACTATGTTTTTCCAGCTTTCTTTGAACACTGGAATTCCATTCGTTGAACCGTCTGATCGCCGTTCAGAATAGACGTCGACAGAATAGTAAATCGTTTGCTGGCCCTTATGGATGCTTCCATGATAGCCGCCAAGCCCCATCGTTGAATCGCTCTCGTTCTCAACTGCCAGCAGAGGAGGCGTTTCGGCGGATTCTGTGGTTGCGTGTGACGAAAACCGGCTTGCGGAATCTGTACTTGACGCTCGCCGAAAAGCACTGGCGTTTTGTCGACCGGTGACCGTTGTTGCTCGCCGACGAGTTTCATCGTTCAAAATCGTGCCCGGTGGCAGCAGGAAGTTGAACACGGTTGTGCTTAAGTCATAGTTTTTCAGAAAACCATTTTCATATAAGTAAGACAAGCTGTATTCGACATCACCCTGCGTCATCAGTTCCGGCTTATAGCCAGTGAGCGGGTGAGAAGGAAAAGCCGTACAGGAAATTTCTGCGTTGTTGAAGTACTGCCGCATTACATTGTTCAAACGTCGATCTGACATGGCTGCTGCAATGGCTTCATCAATAAGCTTGACTTCCGCCATGTTCCAATACTGATCACCGCCGACGTAAAGGTTGACAAACGCAAGGTCGGGGATGATATAGCCACCGCGATAACGAAGATCTTCCGCTGGTGATGCTGGCACCGAGGAAATTCGTTCACGGTTATCCGGAGATTCGGTTGGCAAACCTGCGGAGGCCTGCTGTGTGACTGCCGATTTGCTTCCACCGCGAACAGTCGACCTCATCGGGTGTCCGTGGCGACGTCCATTACGTAGTCTGTTTTCCGATGCCGACACCATCAGTTGATCTGCATCAGCCTGCTCAATCTTAGTTGTCGTTCCGCTTTTGGGAGGCAATGGCCACGGATACCAATATGCCGTCACATCAACAGGCGTTGGTTGTGGCGTTGGTTGTGGCGTTGGCGCTGATGGGTATGAAATGGGTG
>CALFSX010000010.1 GCA_937916515.1 uncultured Planctomycetaceae bacterium
ACGGAGCGGCTCGGCGTTTGGAACGTTGCCCGTCTTGCCGCCGACCACGCCACTGGGTCAAGGGCGAAGCCCTTGTTAGGTTCACGATGCCAACACCCACCACAGAAAAGCTGTCGATATGGTGCCTGCAGGACGGAAAAGCGGGCCACCAGAATCAGGTGCTGGGACTTGCAGAAGCCATCAATCGACTGCAGCCGGCAGTAATCCACAAAATTGAACTTACTGGTTGGAAACGCGGCTTCAGATCAATTTTCAGCAAGTCACCGTCGGGGCTTCCCATTGTTCGACCGGACTTCATCATCGGAGCCGGTCATGCATCTCACGTGCCCCTTTGCGTTTATCAAAGACGCTTTGGTGGACGTTCTGTTGTGCTGATGAAGCCCACGTTGCCACTGCAGTGTTTCGATATCTGCCTGATTCCCGACGTGCATCGACTAAGAACAGTACCGGCAAACGTAGTGTTGACAAAAGGCGTTCTTAATCGAGTTCGCCCGGGAAACAACAAGAATATGTTCCACGGGCTGATTCTGGTGGGCGGACCTTCTTCGCACTATCGCTGGTCTGGCCCCGAAATATTTGATCAGATTCAGCGAGTTGTCAAACACTCCGCAGACATCAAATGGACCATCGTTACATCGCGACGAACGCCGGAAGAATTCTGCATTCAGGCAGGGTCCAGCAATATTGCCGCCACCATTGTTAAGCCGGACGCAGTCGGTTCCGATTGGCTCCCGGAACAACTGGCAGCCGCAGGAACTGTATGGGTTAGTGAAGACAGCGTTTCGATGACATATGAAGCGCTAACTTCCGGCAGTCAGGTCGGGATTCTGGAACTCAACCGCCATCGCAGCAATCGCGTGACTGATTGCATTGACACACTGGTCACAGCAAACTTTGTGACCCGTTGGTCCAATTGGAAACAAAGAGGCTCCCTTGTTCGACCGGCTGAACGATTTTGCGAAGCCGAACGATGTGCAAATGAGATCCTTCAGCGAACCGCCACAGTTAATCAAAACGATTCGCGTCAACGAGTCGCTTAGTCCCGCCCACTCAGGAAAAAACAAACCGGCACCATTGTCTGTGCAAATAAGCCCCAGGTTTCCAGACGTGGTGAAACTATTCGGCCCGGAGAAAAGTCGAACTTCGAACGGAAAAAATTCGCATTCCGCTGAAAGTGTAGATTTGCTTAGAATCCCGCGACGGGGTCGAGCAGCATGGATGTTCGTTCGTGGCCTCGTGAAGCAGAGCGACAAGTTATCGGCAATCAAAAGGAAACGGTCAGATGGAACTGGCAGCGTGCGACCTGTGTGACGGGACAGACTTCGAAACCATTGGTAACAAAGATCGTCACGGCCAACCACTGGAAACTGCGATCTGCACCACCTGCGGACTTGTCAGACACGCACAGGTACCAACCGAACTGGAACTGCAACAGTTTTATTCGACGACCTACAGAGCCGACTATAACGGCGAAAGCACGCCTGGACCGCGACGAATTATGCGTGCATGGAACAACGGGCTGCGAATTTGCAGCCAGGTTGCTCCGTTGCTGGAAAACAACAGTCGAGTTCTGGAAGTTGGCGCCGGTATCGGCTGCACAGTCAAAGTGTTTGAGCGAGCAGGATTCTCAGCCGAAGGCATCGATCCAGGCGGCGAGTTTCTTAAGTTTTCGCGTGATAAGCTAAACGCCAACGTACAAACGAAAAACCTGTACGCTGTGCCAAAGCAACAGGAATACGATGCTGTTCTTCTGGTACATGTGATTGAACACCTGCGTTCACCTCGCGAATCGTTTGAACACATTGCCGGATTGATCAAACCCGGCGGAATGTTCTATGTGGAGTGTCCAAATCTGCAGGCACCGTTCGCTCGCAGAAGCAAGCTGTTCCATTCAGCTCACATCCACAACTTTGTTCCTTCAACGTTGCAAATGCTGGGCGAATCCTGTGGATTCCGACTTCGTAAACGATTCGGTGATGACCAGGATCCCAACCTGCAAATGCTGTTTCAACACCTCGGCGAAAAACAACTGAAGATTGATCCTGAAAACTACCAGCGAACTCTTCAGGACCTGAATCGCTCCAATCCGCTGCCTTACCATGCACGCTGGCGATACGTCACAGACCGTGCAACCAAAGTTACAAGCTATCTGAACGAACATCTGATGGCCAAAAGCTTCGTGGCCAGTGTCGTTAACGAATGCCAAAATGCCGCGAATACGCAAACGTCAAAAACATCTCGGCGAGCCGCATAGAATCACTCAACTGCATGCGCACGCGAACAGCTCACAACAAATCGGCAGCTTGCACAGAACGAACCGTCCTGTGGTGGAGTCGTTCTGGTCGAGACTATTCGCGTGATCGAATTATCCGCGATGCGTTTCGATCGCTGGGATGGAAAATCCATGATTTCCGTCCCGCGCTTAGCATGCTGGGCGACGTGGAAGCGAGATTCAGAAACTTCGGCAAACCGGATCTTGTCTGGATTCCCTGTTTCCGACAACGAGACGCGGCGGCCGCTCAACGCTGGGCCGCACGCAACGGCATTCCTGTCGTGTTTGACCCATTGATCAGTGCCTGGGATAAACAGGTATTCGAACGTCAAAAATTCGACAAGAACTCCGGCAAGGCGAAGCGTCTGTTGCGATGGGAATCGAAGATATTGCAGAACAGCACACGAGTCGTAGCGGACACTGAGTGCCATGCAGAGTTCTTCCATCAGTCGCTGAACGTCTCAGCAGGACAAACATTCGTCATTCCCGTCAGTGCCGAAGAAGCTTTGTTTCCATTGCAGCCGCACAGAACACCAGCAGCTGATTTTCACGTATTATTCTACGGAAGCTTCATTGGGCTTCAGGGGCCACAGTTCATAGCACAAGCTGCGGTTCTGGCGCCGGAAATCAAATGGACGTTCATCGGCAACGGGCCGCTGCTGAACGAATGCACGTCCATTACCGAAGGGCTAAAAAATGTAAACTACATTTCAAGAGTCCCCTACAAAGATCTGGCAGGCTTA
This sequence comes from uncultured Planctomycetaceae bacterium, assembly GCA_937916515.1. Classification (GTDB taxonomy): domain Bacteria; phylum Planctomycetota; class Planctomycetia; order Planctomycetales; family Planctomycetaceae; genus Fuerstiella. Next base: position 3,016 of record CALFSX010000010.1, read on the forward strand.
ATTGGTCAGGCTGATCTGCTGTGTGGAGTGTTCGGCACTTCCGCAAAGGCTGGTCGAGTTATCCCAAATAAAGTCTATCAGGCATTGGCGTGCGGACGTTGCGTGGTTACTCGATCGTCAAATGCTTATCCCGATGCGTTAACGTCCCTGCCACCACAAGAATCCGGAATCGTGTGGGTCAAAGAAGGCTCAGCCACAGAATTGGCTGCCGCAGTTCGAATAATGGCTGGCCAGCCGAAAGCGGCAATCGAATCCGGCAGTGCAGCTCGTGCCACATTCGAACGGCATTTCTGCAACAACGTGGTGCTGACGAAACTCAATGCTCTACTTCAATCACTTGGCTTAAGCATCGAAACTTCAACGGCAATTCCATCTGCGGCATGAAGTGTGTTGCGATTGAGGGGAAGCTGCTATTGACTAAGTTGCGCAGCATAAGTTCCAATCCTCATAAGACTTAGCAAGAAAAAGGAACCTGGGCTCGTGTTCTTCCTCTCAAAACAAAAACGTAAGGATCGGCGCACACTGCAATACAAGCAGAAGATCGCGCAGCTTTGCGAGGTCGCAACAGAACCAGCCAGATCGCAACAAGGTGCGGTCGTCACAGTGATGATGACCAGAAAACCGGATCCACAACGCGGCACACCAATCGCTGGCGACTACCTGGAGTACATCAGTCCATGGTGGACAACCATCAACAAGGTTGGGCTGCATGGAATCATTCTTCACGACGGACTTCCGGCAGATTTCATTGCGGATGCCACTACAGACTGCGTTTCATTCCAAAAGTGCGAACTCGGTAACTTCCCGATTCTGCACCAGCGTCACTTCGCAGTTCGTGACTACCTTCAACAGTCCGAACATGAATTCGTACTTGTGACTGACGTATCTGATGTGGCCATCAAGCGAGATCCATTCGAACTGATCGCGGCCAACGCAGACAACTGCCGACTATTTATTGGCTCAGAAGAAAAAACGATTGCACGCAACAAGTGCCTTCGCAACGAACTTGCGGGCCAGTACGGAGAAGTTCGATTTTCAGACCGGCCAGTCGTCAATCCAGGAATTCTTGGTGGACGCCGTCAACAGGTGATCGATTTTTTAAATCTGCTGACCGCCGAGATTGAAGAACTTGGCGACCGACTTCTGGCGTCGGACATGTCGATCATTAACCAGGTGTTTCACAGCCACTACGATCTTTCCGAGGTGTTCACGGGCTCCCCCTTGCATTCACGATTTCGCAAGTGGGACTACAACACACCAGCGGCAGTAATGCATAAGTAATCAAACTGCGACAGCAGGCATCCTCTAAATACATCGGAACTCTCGGAACTTGCATCATGAAGAACTGGCTGACCTATCAGCTTCAGAAACTTACCCGCCCCAAAGTCGCGCAATGCGGCGGCGTGAAGCTGTATATCGGCGATTTGGCGAAAACATCCTATGCCAGGTCACTCTACCGAGGATCTCACGAATGCGAAGAACGGGAAGTTATCCGAAAGCATCTTAATCCCAATGATCGTGTGCTGGAATTCGGCAGCGGAATCGGCCTGGTAACAGTACTGTGCTGCCAGACAGTCGGTTCAGAAAACGTCGTAACCTACGAAGCAAATCCTCTTATGGAACCGCTTTTGCGCAAGACATTCGAATTGAACCAGGTTACGCCTCAACTGCGAATGAAGATGGTTTCGGTTGAACGGGGCGACAAGAGCTTTTTCGTTACCGACAGATTTGTTGTTAGCAGCCAGGTCAATCATCAACAAAATGCGAACGAACTAAGCATTCCGGCAGACGCATTTCAGGATGTTGTGAAAGAAATCAACCCAACGTTTCTGATTATGGACATCGAAGGCTCAGAAGTTGACCTGGCCGACAATTCCATTGACCTGCGCGGCATCAACAAAATCTGTGTTGAAGTTCATCCCACGATTGTGGGCGACGCTGCGACGTCTCGCCTTGTGCAGTCACTTTTAGGCCGAGGCTTTGAACTACACCTTTCGTCATCAAAAGGCGATGTGCTGTTCTTTCAACGGCCGGATTCAATGGCCAGCGAAAAACCGGGAAGACAAGCGGCCTGACAAAGTCGGCAACTTAAGAAAACGTTGAACCGAACACTCGACAGAAATCCAAACTGAAATTGAACAATCGGGCCCGAAAAAATCGGCCAATCAATCGCCGTGCTTTTCGCTGCAGTCGCCCACTTCCGAACATTTATTGAATTTCGCTTGCATCCAAAACCAACTGAAAAGCAGGAAACAAGAACATGTCTCGATCCACTCATCCTATCGGTCGCATGATGCGATTCTTTCACAGCGATGAACAAGCCAATCGGGGAATGATGGACTCTCCCGACTACGCGCGAGGCCTTGCATTTGGCGAGAAGTGGGCAGGAACCCCAGCTGCTACTGAAGAAGGTAGTCCGGTTCCTGAAGAATCGAATCCATTGTGGAAGTATTTCTGTGAACACACAGAAGGTCCCGGCATCTGGAAATGGACACATTACTTCGACATCTACCACCGCCACCTGGCGCGCTTTCGCGGACAACAGGCAACTCTGGTGGAAGTCGGAATCTACAGCGGTGGCAGCCTTGGGATGTGGAAATCCTACTTCGGCTCAGGCGTTCATATCCACGGCGTGGACATCGAAGAAGCCTGCAAATGCTATGAAGACGAACAAATCACCGTACATATCGGCGACCAGGAAGATCGAGCGTTCTGGGCAGACTTTCGAACCAAAGTTGAAGGTGCTCAGATTCTGATCGACGATGGCGGACACACTCCCGATCAGCAAATGGTGACTCTGGAAGAAATGCTGCCGAGCATGCCGCCTGGCAGTGTTTACGTCTGCGAAGATATCCACGGCGTTTCAAACCGCTTCACGGCGTTCGCATCGGGCCTGGTCACGTTGTTGAATGCTCAAAATACCGTTCGTGGACCAATTCCTGTGGCTACAGCAACGCCCATTCAGCAGTCGTTGTGTTCCATCCACTTCTATCCGTATGTGGTCGTCATCGAAAAGAACGCAGTCGCTCCTTCGCGTCTGGAAGCACCCAAGAACGGTACGGAATGGCAACCGTTTCTTGGTTAAATGAACAATCGCTGAACCAATACAAAAACCCCGTCGCCAAAGGCTACGGGGTTTCTTTTTTGCGCCACATTCAGTCCATGTGATGAATAGATTTCATTCAGTGCCGCTCGCCACACATCGGTGGATCGCCATCAGCAGCAATCTGCCGTGCCGTTTACAGCGCATTACCCTGACTTGTGGCAACAAAGCAAGTTTTTCGGCCTGCGGTGCATGCTTATCGCGAGCCAGAACCGTCGACATCTTTTCGCACGTTGCTCTAGTTGTAACGCGGAACTTCTCGAAACGCTTCCTTGAGGTTCTGTTGCAGCAAAGGCCGCTCTTCCGGCGAACACACGGCGATGCAGCTTTCAAGCTGAGTGACCGCTTCACCAGCACGGCCAGCTCGCAGAGTTAACAAAGCAAGATCACGTTTTTCTCGGTACGAACCCGGATTCAATAACGCTAACCGACTTTGAACCTTCCAGGCAGATGACCACTGGTCTTCACTGCCAAAGACGGACTTCAGGTTGTACAGCATACGAATAATGATTTTTCGATCAGACGTCGGCTTCAATGTGGGGCGAATTTCCGCCACAGGAAGCTCCGTCAGTTCGTGCAACCATTGCACGCATTCACGCTCATCCATAATGTGACCTCTGCGGAAAGCATCCACATACATCACACCTCGATCCGTCTGCAATTGAGTCAGAAAATGCGACGGCGCGGCAACTCCCACAAGAGGAATTCCCAGCTCGTTGGCGATGGCCATGTAAATCAACGAAAGTGAAATCGGAATTCCCCGACCGGTTTCCAGCACGCAGTTCAAATAGCTGCAGTCTGCCGAATCGAAGCTCTCATGATGCCCGTGAAGATTCAAATTTTCACTAAGATACTGCACCAGAAAATTCAATTCGCTGACTTCATCTCCCGCCAAAGCAATCGGCCGAGTCAACTCAGAAATCGCTTTCCGGAGCTTCTTTTGAGTTGGAGCGAAATCCAGATCGGGCTGAAAATCGCGAGCAATCTCTAGCGCAGCCACAACAAGGTCGACATCACTTTCGCGACGGACCAAACGCATGAACTGCTCGTCTTTTTCAAATTGCTGAAGTAACGACATGGAAAACAATCAAAGAGCCACTGTCTGAAACTAAACACCTGTGGATTGAATTTTCAATTCCACCAAACAAGTTCGCAACAACTCACACTTTCGAATACCAGAGCCAACAATTCAGGCAAAATGCCTAAACAAACGGGCCCCAAACATGCTGCTCATTCAGAGCATTCGCTCAAAATCCACAGCACTGTTTAAAACAATCTCGGTCCTCCCCATGTCGGCGACACAGTGATTTCCAGGACAGCTTTCCAGCCGCTCACTATAGCGTGCGTGCCAATGGGTCACAACGCGTGTATTTTCATGACAAAAGTCCGTTTGGGGGCCTCGTTGACTTGGTGAAATCACGTTTGTATCGTGGGTTACGGAAAACACTTTCAGTAAACTAATTTTCTCACCATCATTGTTTTTCGGCAATCTGTGCCGTGACGAACGCGAGTGAACGAACGTATCTCAATTTTAGGCCGGAGACTTTAATGCCTCGACTGTCAAAACCTGCTCTTCCATTGTTTGCCACATTAGTAATTCTGAGCGTCGCCGTTCTCGGTTGCGGAGAAAATTCCTCAAACCAGACTGGCGGTGGCGGCGGAACGTCGTCTTCAGAAAAGCAGCCCTCTGTGGCGTACATCACTAACGGAATTGCTTCGTTTTGGGTGATTGCAGAAAAGGGAGCCATGGACGGTGGCGAAGAATTCAATGCCAGGGTGAATGTGCAAATGCCGGCAAACGGCGTCGAAGACCAAAAACGCATGTGTCAGGACCTGTTGGCTCAGGGCATCGACGGAATCGCAATCAGTCCGATCGATCCCGACAATCAGGGAGATCTGCTGTCCGAGATTTCTGAACACACGAATTTGATCACGCACGATTCAGACGCACCAACCAGTGACCGATTGTGCTACATCGGAGTCGACAACTACACTGCCGGACGCATGTGTGGAACTCTCGTCAAAGAAGCGATGCCTGAAGGTGGCTCCGTCATGATTTTTGTCGGACGCCTGGGGCAAGCCAACGCTCGACTTCGTCGTCAGGGCGTTATCGACGAATTGCTGGATCGTGACGCCGACCCCAATCGTTACGACGATCCGGGTGCTGGTGAAATCAAAGGCGACAAGTACACAATTCTTGATACGCGAACAGACGGCTTCGACTTTGGCAAAGCAAAAGCAAACGCACAGGACGCCATTGCAAAGTATAGCGACCTGGGCTGTATGGTTGGTCTGTTTGCCTATAACCCACCGTTAATGTTGGACGCCGTTCGCGAAGCAGACAAGATTGGTAAGATCAAAATTGTTTCCTTTGATGAAGACGAAATTTCCCTGAAGGGGATTCAGGACGGCGAGATCTACGGCACTGTCGTTCAAAATCCCTATAAGTATGGTTACGAGTCTGTTCGAGTGCTGGCTGGTCTCGCTCGTGGAGACAAGTCGGTGATACCAGACGGCAAGTTCATCGATATCCCTGCTCGCCAGATTCGCAAAGACAATGTTGACGAATTCTGGGCTGAACTGAAACGCCTGACAGCACCAGTTGAAGCTTCAGAAAAAGCCGCCGAACCAGCCGCTGCAGAATAGCAGCACACAGTTTCACTTCTAAAGTCTCGGTCCTCGGTTCGAAGGCCGAGACTTTTCGCGTTTGGTATTTGACGGAATGACGCGTCGCCATGAGCGATCATAACTCAACTTCTCTACTGACGGTCAAAGACGTCACAAAGCGTTTCCCTGGCGTCACGGCGTTAAGTCGCATCAACCTGACTTTGGCAGCAGGAGAAATTCTGGCCCTAATCGGTGAAAACGGTGCTGGCAAAAGTACATTGATGAAGATTCTGGCTGGCGTTCAGCTTCCCGACGAAGGCCAGATTTTCGTATCCGGCAAGCCCGTCACTCTGGATTCCGTACAAGCGTCTCAAGCCTGCGGCATCGCTCTTATTCACCAGGAATTGAATCTGTCCGGCAATCTGGATGTGGGAGCGAACATCTTTCTGGGCCGCGAACCGAAATCGTTTGGACTGATCGACAAACGCAGAATTCGCGAACAGTCAGCCACACTTCTGGCTCGCGTTGGCCTGAATGTTTCGCCCGACACACTTGTCGACACTCTGCCCATCGGACAGCAACAACTGGTTGAAATCGCTCGAGCCTTATCCGTTGACGCCAAAGTGCTGATTATGGATGAACCGACATCCAGCCTGTCTCAGCATGAAACTGCTCGATTGCTGGAAGTTGTCAAAGACCTGCGATCTCGTGGAGTCAGTGTGATTTACATTTCTCATCGCCTGGGCGAAGTAAAAGAACTGGCGGATCGTGTTGCCGTGTTTCGAGACGGAGAAAACGCTGGTGAACTTTCCCGCGACGAAATCACCCACGACCGCATGGTTCGCTTGATGGTTGGTCGAGACATTTCACAGTTCTATGCCCGCAAACCTCACACACCGGGAGCAACCGTGCTGGAAGTTCGCGATCTGCAAACTCCTGCGAACATCGGACACCGTCTTAATTTTTCAGTCAAGGCGGGAGAGATCGTGGGCGTCTCCGGACTGGTTGGTGCCGGACGCACAGAAATGCTGCAAGTGCTGTTTGGTGTTGATCAGGCAGTTTCCGGAACCGTTTCCGTCGATGGCAAGCCGATTCAACTTAATAGCCCACGAGACGCCATCAATGCCGGAATCGCTCTGGTACCGGAAGACCGAAAACAACAGGGCGTCATTTTGCAAATGGCGGTTCGCACGAACATTGGACTGGCTGGGCTGAAAAAATATCAGAAGCCCGGCGGATTTTTGAACAAGCTGCAGGAAGGCCGCGATTCTGCAAACATGATCGATCGCCTGCGCATTCGTACTCCTCACGAACGCCAGGTAGTACAGTTCTTATCCGGCGGGAATCAACAGAAAGTCGTGTTGGGAAAATGGCTTTCCATGAAACCCAAAATCCTGCTGCTGGACGAACCCACTCGAGGCATCGACATCGGTGCCAAGCAGGAAATCTATCTGCTGATGGAAGAACTGGCCGCTCAAGGCGTTGCCATCTTATTCGTCAGCAGCGAAATGGAAGAAGTGCTGGGAATGTCAGACAGAACTCTGGTTATGCACGAAGGCCGAATTACGGGTGAACTAACCCGCGAACAACTGAGCGAAGAAGCCATCATGCAACTGGCAACAGGCAATTCAGCCTACGCTGAATCAACAAAGTAAACTCAGCAGACAACCTTACAAAACACAAACAACACTGGCTGCTACATTTTCGGCAGCGGAAGAAAACGACGCGATCAGCGATCAGGTTTGGCTCATGAAAAAGAATCTCGGTATCCTCGGCATCCTGCTGTTTGTGTTCATCGCCACGGCCATGGGCAGCGACAGCTTCTTCACGGCTTACAACCTGTTCAACCTTGTCGAACGCAGTTCTTTATACGGCATCATTGGAATCGGTGTCGCGTTCGTCATTATTACGGGAGGCATCGACCTGTCGATCGGTTCATTTATCGGACTGGTCGCCGTTACGTTTCCGTTCGTTGTGGTCAGCCACGAAATGTCATTAGGTGTTGGGCTATTGACAATTCTTGCGCTGTCTGTCATCGCCGGAATTACACATGGCCTGTTAATTACGAAACTCAAGCTGCAACCGTTTGTCGTCACACTCTGTGGACTGATGATTTATCGAGGCATCTCACGCTGGATGGTGGCCGACAAAACAATGGGCTACGCGGACGACAAATTCGAAGGCCTCAAGATAATGGTCAGCAGCATGAACAAGTTGCCCGGTTTCCAAAATGTAGAATGGGCGAAACATGTTCCCGTCGCATTTCTTATTTTGGTGGCTCTCGGAATCGTCGCAGCCATTTTTCTTAACAAGACAATCTACGGACGTTATCTACTGGCACTCGGACGAAACGAACAGGCGGCTCGCTTCAGCGGAATTAATACGGCCGCCATGACAGTTCTGGCTTACGTTATCTGCTCACTCATCACAGGCTTCGGCGGCTTGCTGTTCGCATTGGACAATGGATCCATTCAACCCGACAGCTTCGGCAACTTCTACGAATTGTATGCCATCGCCGCAGCCGTTTTAGGAGGCTGCAGTTTGCGAGGCGGCGAAGGTTCTGTCTTTGGAGTCATCCTGGGTGCCACGTTGATGCGGTTGTTGATGAATTCCATCAGCATGCTGGGTATCAGCGATCAGCTGGAACAAACCGTTATCGGAACCGTCATTCTTGTGGGCGTCATTGTAGACGAACTTGTAAAACGCTACGCAGCACGCCGCAACGCAATTCAACAAGCTAAGCAGGCCAACACCTGACAAGAACTTCAGTACGTGCTCCAAAACCGAATTGGAGCACGGAATTCACCACCAGACTGATTTTGTAACGGATTGCAACAAAGTTATTCAACCGCCACCGGCAACCGCCCGATTAGACCTGGCATGGAACAGCCCGACAAACCGCCCAGCAAGTTAAAAGGCCTGAAGGTCGTCAGCCTGCTGACGCTTCTAAGTCGTATCACAGGACTCGCTCGCGATGCGCTGATGGCCTGGCTGTTTGGTGCCGGCTGGATTCTGGATGCGTTTACCGTTGCCTTCCGAATTCCCAATCTGTTTCGACGTCTCTTTGGCGAAGGAGCGATGGCGGCTGCCTTCCTTCCGGAATTTTTAAAAACAGACGAACAGGTTGGTCGTGACGCTGCGGCCAGACTATTCAGCGGAGTCGCATGGAAACTGCTGAAGATTCTGCTGGCGTTTACGGTCGGAATTGAGATCGCTATCGCAATCCCGTACCTGACGCTGAATATGAGCGACCGTTCAACTCTGTTGTGCGAACTGTGTCTCATTCTCATGCCCTACCTGCTGCTGATTTGCATGGCGGGCCTTTATGCCGCCGCATTGAACGGAGTACACCACTTTTTCTACCCTGCTCTGGCTCCCGTGCTGCTGAATCTAATCTGGCTGGCCGGCGGATTGCTGGCCGCCAACCAACTGGCCACTGGAGAAGCCGAAGCTCGCACCATTTCTGCGTTCATTCTGGTTGGCGGTATGTTGCAGCTGGGACTGTTGGTTCACAAGCTGAGAAAGTTCGGAATCCACATCCAGTCGCCATCAAACAATGCTGAAACCATTTCCGCTCAAACAATGAAGGTGTTTCGAGCAATGGGGCCCGTGTTGCTGGGACTATCCATCGCTCAAGTCAACGGCCTGTTCGACAGCCTGCTGGCGTGGGGCCTGAGTTCCGGCAATCTGGATGGCATCGACCTGCTTTCGCGTTTCCGACTTCCCGAAGGAACGGCGGGCGCTCTTTATCTTGGACAGCGACTGTTTCAATTTCCGTTGGGAGTCTTCGCGGTTGCATTGGGAACCGTGCTGTTCCCACGATTCGCCAGACACGCTCAGGCTGGCGATCACACGGAACTAAGTCGCGACGTTGTGCACGGGCTTCAATTGGTATTCACCGTGGGAATTCCTGCCAGCGTTGGATTGTGGTTTATGGCGGCCCCTATCACCGACCTGCTGTTTCGTCATGGCCAATTCGACGCCACCGCCGCAGGCATGACTTCCTCAATGATCGCAGCTCACGGCCTGGGAGTCTGGGTCTTTAGTGGGCTGCTGATCGTAAATCGAGTTTTCTATGCCGCCAACGATCAGGTGACGCCCATGCGTCAGGGGCTAATCTGCGTCGGTATGAACATTGTATTCGACATTGTGCTGCTGCCAGTTCTGGGATCCACGGCACTTCCGATCGCCAGCATTCTGGCGGCTGTTTTTCAACTCGGCCTCGCTTTGGAAGTACTGCGAAAACGCTTCCTGATTATTGGCCGAAACGCGTTTGTTCCACTACTGTGGCGAATCGCTATTTGTACGTTGATCATGAATGCGGTTGGACTAGCAACGCTGTACGCCACATCCACCATCAGCGAACAACTGGGTGAACTTCCCTATCGAATGATCAAGGTCGTCTTGCCCGTGGCACTTTCTGCAGCGACATATGCTGGCGGACTTTTGATCTGCGGAATCTCGCCTCTGGCCCTGCTGCGCGAACCACATTTACAAAAGCAAGGGCTTCGCCCTTGACCCGGTGGCGTGGAGCGGGGACAAACGCGGGACGTTCGAATCGCCGAACCGCTCCGTTGTCGCTACGATCCACATACTCACACCGTGCGCATCATTTTAAACAAAAATCTAACGAGGCTGTGCCTCAGACCATTTGAGCTAACGCTCAGAAACGCGACTACGTCGCTCAGAAAACCTGACTCAACGTGAACAAGTTTGCTGCTTTAAGAAATCTAACGTCGCCCGTTAATTTCGTTGTAGTTGATAATCTGCTGAGCTCCCAGAAAGCCAAAGAAGATCACCAGAAACTTCGGATCGGGCTGAATGCCTGAAGTCAACCAGGTATAAATTCGATCCTCGACAACAAATGATGGGAACAACGACTGCGGAATCGGAAACATACTGGCGTCCGGATTATTGATGCAGAAGATACCCCGCAGCACAACGGCACCAGCCGCGAAGATCCCCACGCGAATCGTTTTCAAAATCGTATCGCGTCCGCCATAGCGATTGATCAACGCCTCGGCAATTCGCCCGCCATCAAGAGGCAGGCACGGCACAAGATTCATCACATTCACCATCAGATTTGCAAACAACATCATCTGAAGTGCAAACGCGACAAGACTGTTATCCACCAGCGTTGCGGGATAGTTCGCCATCATAAATCTCATCACGGCGTACGTCAGTCCAAACAAAGCAAACCCTGCGCCCGGCCCCGCTGCTGAGACCTTCACATTCCTCCATGTCGAAAAACGCGTCGCCGTGGCATACCCGCCCAGAATATAAAGCACAATTTCTGACGGAAATCCGTAGCGTCGCGACATGACGGCGTGCCCCAGTTCGTGAACCAGAACTGACACAAAGATGCACAGAACACCAATCAACACTTTTCGCATATCACCATTGGCCGAAGCCCATACAATCCAGGCAGACGAAAGCCAGAAAATGGGGTGTACGCGAACGGGAATGCCCATAAAGTAAAATCGAAGATCAAATTCCGTTTCACCAGCCATTCCAAACATCTGTTTGATCCCGTTTCCGATTATCACGTTAAAGAGCACACTGGCGGCAAAAAATCGCCGAATCCACAACAGCACTTCGACCTCTGGCCCCGGGGCCGATCAAACGATACAGTGCTGAAACAAATCGTAGCTGATCTATTGTCGGTAAAACAGCAGCGAAATTCATTCGTTAACAGCAATTCATTCGTTTTCGTAGAGGCATAAGTTGTGGGCGGCGTTTTTCGAGCACTGATGAATCTGCCGCTCTTTAAGTCCGTGCTGCGCCCGGTTACTCGGCTGATTGTCGGCCTGATCGCAATTCCGATCTTCCGTTTCATTATGAGACGTGTGTTTCGGCTGCAGGATCTGGACGACGAACTGGAAAAAGATCTCGAACAGTGGTTTCGCGGTGCTCTGCTGCTGCTGGCCGCCACAGCCAACATGGAACATCTGCTTTTCGGCTGGACCGACAAGTTCGATTGGATGGACCGCATGGACTGGCTGACAATGGGGCTGCGACTTATGCTGGCCATCGGCGTTATCGAAGCGATGCCCGATCAGGAATTGTTCGCCGTTATCCATCCGGGCCCGCCAAAAATCAAACCGGGACGCAGCGTGCTGCTGGAACTCTGGCGCAAGAAATGGCTGTTCGCGAAAGGCTTCGTTTGCCAACACTTGAACAGATCATCACCCGTATTCGCCATGATGGCAGCCATCGTTGGTGCTCAACTGATTCCCCTATCCGATCTTGAACTGGACAAGACGGCGGAAGTCAACGCCATCAACTGGGCCTACTGCCAGCAAATCGGCAACACGTCTCCAGCACACGCTGTGCTGGCAGCGACCCAACACAATAGTCTCATCCTGAGAGCCGACCGAAACTTCAGCGAAGTCGCCAGAATCAACGTGGAATCACGCCGACGCTGGGAACGCTGGATCGTCGGCTGGAGCTGCTATCTTCTGGCCATCACGCAATACCTGATCATCGGCCTGGTAACTTCGCGCGACAGAGCTTTGGATGTGCTGTCAGAATTCGACCGAGCTGTCGCGGAACGTCGTCGAGAACTGATCGAAGAATTCCAGATCGAAAACCCGGAAGCCGCCAAAGCCAGAACTTCAGTGGATGACACCAACCCAGAGATCACAACCGTGAATAACGCTGCCCCCGCAGCTTCTACAGGCAACAACAGCATTGACCCAACCAGCGAAGTCGCTCCAGCAGATACAACACTGAACAGCGACCCGCCGCAAGATCCGCAAAAGTAGTCGCCACCAAACACAGTGAGAGCATCTGAAAACCCGTAGTGCAGAAATGCCAGTCGACCGAGAATAAATTCAGTGGTGGATACTGCAGATCCAATGGGATGTGGCCGATTCACCTAACAGAAGAACTTCGCTCCCTCCTGCGAACAACCTGCTGCCTTAAACGTTCGGGCTGCAAGAAACATGACGTCCTTCTGACGTCGTCGTGTCTCTTACGTACACTTGTTGAATTCAAAACACCAGCCAAACCGCCGTTGGAGACGGACCAGCCAGTTGTTCGGATCTTCCGTGATGCGAGCGAGAATCATGCACATGTTGAATATCGTAAAATTCACAATGGGCTTGCTGCTGACATTGGGAATTCAGCCGAACCCAGTTCATTGCGCCGATCCCGTTTTGGTCGTGGTCGAATCTTCGCAGGAAGTTGTTTTGGCAACACTGCTCCGTGCGATTGCGAAATTCGACTGCATCGACCAACTGTCACCAATTCAATTACAAAGACTCGAGAACCGCCCCCCCTTACTATCGCATCTCAAATCCGGAAGGCTTCCCAAATCGCACTGGACTGGTCTATTCAATCGGAGCCAGCGGTGCACTAAGGACGTCTCGATTTTGGACTGTGGCCGGGCCTGATGTGTTTGAAGACTTTGTAGAATTCCTTGTCGATGCACGTGGCGAAGGAGCGGTTATTGAAGGCGACGAATTCAGGAGGAAAATTTGGGTAAAGCCATCCAAACCTGAGCCACGCAAGCCTCACATTTCATGGAGCAATCTTTATGTGATGTATGACGACGGTATCATTTACTTAGGCAGCACATCCGACGTGCTTCGACTAACGACTGGGCAAAGACTTCACGCAACGATCAAACAGGCGAAGACAAAAGACTGGTACTTGTGGGCCAGCACGCAAGACATTCCCACTGCCACCCGCAATGACTTCATGACAGCCGTGGGAATGCAATCAAAAGTACAGTTACAACGACGGGACGCAGAAGAAGATGCCGACTTTAAGGCTCGATACGCCCTGTATTCCAGCCACATTGAAGCCCTGCGTACAACGCTGTTTGACATAGACGAAGTTGTTGCCTGGACTAATTTCCCGGACGACGGCGAGCCATTTGAAGCTCACTTAAAGATTAACGCAAAAGCCAACAGTCCATTGCTGACTCCCCTGAAGAAACTGCCATCGCGATCCACGCTAACCCCCACCCCATCGCCAGACTCAATCGGAAAAGCAGTTGCATATTTCCACATCCCGACTGAGTTTCGAGCATTGTGTGAATGGTACCTGATGCAACTCAGTGGTAATCAAGAACCGCTGACGTCAGTGCTGCGTTCGGTAATCAACAAGGGAAAGATCGCCCTAACAGCATCAGTCGGAGTTGATGGCGAATCCACTGTTGCAAGCGGTTCAATGGAAGTTCCAGACGATCTCAACCTGAAGATGCTGGCCGATCAACTGGAGCTTGATTTCAATTCAGAAAATGGATTCAACATCGTTCGCTCAAATGCTGATCTTTTCAAATTTTTCAACTTTGCATATCTCAAGCAATTCGAAGACACACTTCGCTTTTGCTTTTCAAATCAGTTCTCCGCAACTGAAGCAAACGAACCTGCAAAACCCGCCGAGTCGACAATGCCGAGCCAGTCTCTGGTAAGTATTCATCTCGACTTCGAAAAGATCATCAACTGGCCAAACCCCGTGCTTGCGAGTCAATTCATCGAGGACCCGGAACGTTCATACCAACGGGCTCGAGAGTTATCGAGAAATCGTCCAGGCCGGGAAGATGCAAGCGAATCAAGCAGTGAATTCAAGTCATTTGCCGGAAAGATTTTTGAGGGTGGAGACTGGAGTGTGAATTTCGGCATAGAAGCAGAGAGTTCCAGTTTGGCAATTTCAACAACGGTTGGCCGCGAAGCGTACTACTGGTATGTTGTTCGGCAAGAACTAGCGACCGCGACTGAACTCAAACATTAAACACTCCCCCACTTGCCTCTAAATCACCTGCCTGCCATTAGACGCACAGCAGAAGGAATGGCTTTAAGTTAGTTGGATGGTGGCTGAATAGGCGTTAGAATCAGGGATTGCGGTTCCCATGCATGAATCGCTGGAATCGCCGCGATCACGTTTTCTTTGCCACTTCATAATGTCTCGCATCCAACAACTTGACCCTCATGTTATCAACCGCATTGCGGCGGGTGAGGTGATTGAACGTCCGGCCAGTGTTGTTAAAGAGCTGATGGAAAACAGCATCGATGCTCTTTCGACGCGAATTGAAATTGACATTGTGGCTGGCGGAACGGAGCTGATTCGCATTTCCGACAACGGCGAAGGAATGCACCCCGACGATCTGACTTTATCAGTCACCAGTCACGCCACCAGCAAAATCCGCAGCGATCACGACCTTCAAAAAGTATCGACTTTGGGCTTTCGAGGCGAAGCGTTGGCTTCCGTGGCGTCAATCAGCCGCTTTCGTATTCGAACTCGACGCCAGGGACTGCCAATCGGGCGAGAACTTGAAGCGGAAGGTGGTGAGATCTCCATTCTGCGCGAATGCGGTTGCCCCACTGGCACGGTGATTGAAGTTCACAACCTATTCTTCAACACGCCCGCTCGACGAAAGTTTCTGAAAAAACCTTCGACAGAATTCGGTCGCATCAGCGAACAGTTCACAAAACTGGCGTTGCCCAACCCGAATCTTCACCTGGTGCTGCGGCACAACGACAAGCTGGTTTATGAACTGCCAGCCACGTCCAACCAAATGGAACGTATCCGGCGATTCTTTGGTGGTGAAATTGCCGACAAACTGATTCAGGTCGAATCGGAAATCACCACAGAAGACGGACAGCACATTCGGCTGTGGGGCTACGTGGGAGAT
The DNA here is from genome assembly GCA_937916515.1 of uncultured Planctomycetaceae bacterium. Taxonomy (GTDB): domain Bacteria; phylum Planctomycetota; class Planctomycetia; order Planctomycetales; family Planctomycetaceae; genus Fuerstiella. The sequence goes on from CALFSX010000010.1 coordinate 18,366, forward strand.
CCCTCACTTAGCAAGGGAACTCGCAAAGACCAGTATCTGTTCCTGAACGGACGATGCATTCAGGATCGCAGCCTGCAACACGCCCTTGGTGAAGCGTATCGTGGCTTGCTGATGGTCGGGCGACATCCGGTCAGCTTCCTGTTCCTGGAAGTGCCACCCAACCTTGTGGACGTCAACGTTCACCCCACAAAAACAGAAGTGCGATTTCAGGACGGGCAGTCGCTGTATCGACAGTTGCTGCACACAATCCGCGACAAGTTTCTATCGCTGGACTTTCAGTCAGAGATCCAGGTGCCATCCGTCACTCGATCCGGAACAGGGGCCATCAGCACTCAATCGAGCCAACTGCAGAAAGAACTGGACATTTGGTCGTCGTCGCCAATTGGTACAAATCGTGTGCCGTTAATTGAACGACCAGACAAAGATCCCAATTATTCCACCGGACAGTATTCAAAAGGCCAAACAGCGTCATCTTTTGGATCGAGCGATTCGACGGCAAATTCTGGTTTTACCGGTGGCGGCAAAGCGTCCGTGTTCAAACCTGCAGTGACTGAGGCATTAAGTGCGATTACTGAGGCAGCTCACGGCTCCGTTGGAATTGACGATGCCACAGGTACCAGAGACAACTCCACTGAACAGCAACTGCCTTCGGAATTCAGTCTGGCAGCTGACACTGACGACGACAGTACGAATTCGGAAACATCTGAAGCTGGTGTTCAGCCCGAGGCCAGACCGTCAGACGCCGAGAATTTACGTCAGCAGCAAACAGTTTACGGCGACGATTTTCGAGCGTTTCAGATTCATGACTGCTACCTGGTGGTGGCCAGCCCGGACGGTTTGCAGGTGATCGATCAGCATGCTTTGCACGAACGAATCGTTTACGAACATCTAAGAAACAGAGTTCTTCAGGGCAACGTTGAACGCCAAAAGCTGCTGCTTCCGGAAGCGATTGACTGCACAGCAGGGGAAGCCGCTGTATTGCTGGAATATCAGGAATTACTGGCAGAGATTGGATTTGAACTTGAAGATTTTGGCGGCACGACTGTACTGCTGCAAAGCCACCCAGTGATGTTGCCTCGCGGAAACTTTGTTAAGATCCTGAAGGACCTTGCCGGTCAGCTGGAAGAATCGGATGGCAAGACGTCTCGCCGAGACCTGCTGGACCACATGATGCACACGATGGCGTGTCGAGCCGCGATAAAAGCAGGACAACGCCTCGCTCCGGAAGAAATGCAGGAATTGTTAAGGCAACGCCACCTTGTAGACGATGCTCACCACTGCCCGCACGGTCGCCCCACATCGCTGACGCTGTCGCGACTAACTCTGGATAAGCAATTCGGACGACTGGGATAACAACGGCAGCGTAACAGCTGCAAATGCTGGCTGCCCTTTGGCGATTTTCGAAACGAGTGTTTCAAGAACATGCCTTGAAAAAACACCAGCAAAGGCAGTCAACTGGAAATAATTCTCCGCAATTCGAATTCTGAAAGAAGTTGCTCATATCTGGTCGATTCGCCCCCTAGAATTCGCTCAAATCAAAAGCGTCACGTCATCTGTTTCGTAACTTTCGCCCATTGCCGCTCGAATGATCTGCGTTAGCCTTGGAAGAACACGCCACTCCGCATTTCTGGAGGGCCACCGTCAACTCGCTGAACAAAAGGCGGAACTTGTTGAACTTCGAGTCGACTGGATTCGCAGACGTCCAGACATCGGTCGCCTGCTGAAAGACCGCCCTACCCCAGTGGTTGTAACCTGTCGCCGCAAAGAAGACCGCGGTCTTTGGATGGGCGACGAAGATCAACGGCGAGCCGTTCTGCGAGAAGCGATTATCGGCGGCGCTGAATACGTCGATATCGAAGAAGACATCGCCAAATCGATTCCTCGATACGGCAAAACTCAAAGGATCGTCAGCTACCACAACTTCGACGAAACTCCCGGCGAACTGTACAACATCTACGAACGCATGACGCAGTGTGATCCTGACGTCATTAAAATCGTAACGATGGCAAACTCGCCGACCGACAACGTGCGAATTCTAGAGATGGCCGAAGCGGCACAGATTCCCACAGTTGCATTTTGCATGGGAGAATTTGGAATTCCCAGCCGCATCCTGTGTGCCCGCACGGGTGCTCCCTTCACGTACGCAGGCTTCAGCCGCGAACGTGAAATGGCTCCCGGGCAACTGACGTTTGCGGAAGTACGCAACCTGTATCGATACAACAAAATCACCAAGAACACAAAAGTGTTTGGCGTGATCGGTGACCCGATCGCTCACAGCAAAAGCCCGCTGTTGCACAACGCAGCGTTTCGCAAGATTGGTTTCGACGGCGTTTACCTGCCGCTGCGAATTCCGGCCGACGTTTTGAAAGTTTCGCTTCAGGAATATGAAAAACTGGGATTTCAGGGCTTCAGCGTCACGATTCCCCACAAGGAAGACGTACTGGATTTTGCAGATTCGCCCGACGTGCAATCCGATTTAATTGGCGCGGCAAATACATTGTTCAAAGTCGGCACGGAATGGCATGCCACCAACACAGACTACGATGCAATCATTGAAACCATCAACGACGCCATGGTTGCCGCAAAACTGGACCAACCTTCCTTTAAAGACAAGCGAGTTCTGATTTTAGGTGCTGGTGGAGTAGCCAGAGCAGCCGCGTGTGCCATGCAGCAGCAGGATGCGAATGTTGTAATCACCAACCGAACCAGGAATCGAGCAAAAGTACTGGCAGAAGAATTGGGTTGCCGCACCACTTTGTGGGCCAATCGCGGCTCTGAACAATGCGACATTTTGATTAACTGCACCTCGGTCGGCATGCACCCAAATGTTGACGAAACACCGTATGAACAACATTGGCTGAACGAATCGATGCTGGTGTTCGACACCGTTTACACACCCGAAAACACTCTGCTATTGAAACATGCAAGACTGCGAGGATGCCCGACGGCCAGCGGTATTGAGATGTTTATCAGACAGGCGGCTCACCAATTCAAGCTGTTCACCGGCCAGGAACCGCCGATGGAGTACATGATCGAAACTCTGCGACGCTCGCTGTCTGCGGTAAGATCATAGAATCGGTGTAAAACGGCCTTTTGCAATTCCGTACGGAAGACCTGGCGGAATACGCCGATTAAGCGTAGGTCAATGGTGGATTCCGTACGCCCTGCGCAGTCGGCAGAATTTTCAAATGATCGTCAGTTTGATCGGATATCGAGGATGCGGTAAGTCCAGCGTCGGCCCCCTGTTAGCCGACATGCTGGGGTGCGATTGCGTCGATAGCGACGACCGAATCGAATCTGCAGCCGGTAAATCAATTGCCCGCATCTTCGAAGAAGACGGGGAGCCTGCGTTTCGTCAACTGGAAACGAGCGTCCTAGACCAGCTATTGAAACAAACAAGCGGAGTTATCGCGTCAGGTGGCGGTGCAATTCTGGCGGAAATAAATCGCACGAACATGAAGTCGGCTGGCCCCGTGGTTTGGCTGCACGCTTCAGCGGAAGCACTGGCAAGTCGTATTGGCGGCGACCAGACTTCCACAGCACGACGGCCCAGTCTCACGGGCAAGTCCATTCAGGAAGAAGTGGCTGATGTACTGAATGCTCGCAGCCCGCTTTACGAAGAATGTGCCACAATCCAGGTGGAAACAGAAGGACGTTTGCCGATTGACATCGCAGTTGAAATCTTTCAACAGATCAGGCAGGCGACTGAACCGGGAGACAGGCGATGAGTGATTATCCGATCTCTCTGTGGCTGTTGCTGCCGGCTTTGGCCGTTGTGGGAGCATTCGTCGGTCGATTTCTGAACATCTGCGCCGTGCGATTTCCGGAACACCTGGAACTACGCAAACAGCTGACTTCACTTGGTAAACCATGGACGGTTTGCAAAAGATGCTCCGTCGCGCCAAGTTCAGTCGAATGCATTCCGATACTGGGGTGGCTGATCAACGGTAGACGCTGCCATTCGTGCAAAGCAAGAATCGCGGGCGTTTTCACAGTCATAGAACTACTAACAGCCGCACTATTTGTGGCCGTCTATCTTTGTGAAATTCACGTAACGCCGGGATCGAATTTCGCTAATGGACTGTCATCGATTGAGGGACCTCGCGGACCTGAAATCATTAAGTCGTTTTGGTCGCCTGGAGTCTGGCTGCACCTGCGTTACGCTCTGCACATGCTGATGATTTGCGGATTGATTGTCGCCACGGAAATTGATCGAAGGCTTCGCATCATTCCAGATGGCAGCACGGTTCCGATCACGGTGTTTGCCATTGCCGCCAGCCTGGCGTTTGGGCAACTTTATATCGTGCCAATTTGGTTTCAGGATGCCAGTACCGTGGCCATGCTGAAACCAATCGTTCCCGCATTTCTCAAGCCGTTAATGGTTCCATGGGATCCGACGGAATTCATTCAGACCTGGCCGCGTTTGCATGGGCTATTGGTGAGCCTTGCAGGAGCCGTTGCAGGTGCAGGCTCAGTGTGGATCGTTCGGCAGATTGGTTTTCTGGTTCTGCAGCAGGAAGCCATGGGTTTTGGCGACGTGGTACTGATGGCCATGATTGGCAGCGTCATCGGTTGGCAGCCGGTGCTGTTCGTGTTTGTGCTGGCACCATTGCTCGCAATTTTTGTCGCAGTGATTAACTGGGTCGCGCATCGCGACAACGAAATCCCATATGGCCCATTTCTAAGCCTGGCGACAATTGTCATCCTGCTGGGGTGGCCCGTATTGTGGCCGCTGGTGAAACGAATGTTCGACATGGGGCCCATGCTGCCTTTGCTGGCAGTCCTGATGATCGTTCTTCTGGCCGCTTCACTGCAATTGGTGCAACTTATCAAGCGCCTGTTTGGAATTCAGACAGGACCTCCTGATGATATCGAAGCCGAATGGACTTCAGCGGACCACCTTTTTTACTACAACTACGAACGGCCCGATCAACAGACGGGACAATGGAAGCAGGAACTGTGGCCGGGAACTCGCGCCGGACAAGGCCTCAAACGTTCTCACGACTGGCGGCATCACGATCACTAATGCTCCCACCAAATCGCCATGATGCCCCACAGCGGCCATCCGCAGAATCACGCGCGAGAGCTCGTTACAGACACGCCGGCGGACAATGTCTGCAACACGACGCAATAACGCTCTGTCAATTGAATCAGCTTATCAATTTTCTCCGTAGCCTCAGAACTCTCAACTTCGAACTTCAAACCAACCTCCGTTAGCCCGACGGGCGCCGTGCGATCGACGCCCAGCGTGCCACGAAAATCCATGTTGCCGGTGGCGATGACTCGAGCCGATTCGATGCTCAACCCCATTGCGGTCGCGACTGCAGCAAACGTGACTCCAGAACACGCAACCAGCGATTGCAGCAACATATCACCAGAACAAGCCTTTGAACCGTCTCCACCAGCCTTCAGATGCACCCCGGCGACAACTCGTTCATCCATCGCCAGAGGAGCCTCAATTTCACACGTCAGATTTTTCAAATCAACGACACCTGCAGCGTGCAGGCTGGCAACGGCCGCAGAAGGTGTTTCGTGGTATTGAGCTTTCAGCGGAGCCTGAAGGTTCTTAAGTTGTTCAGCGTCCATTGTTAATTTTTCCGGCGCGAAAGGCTTTTCGTGGTTTTATGTCGATATTGTCCGGATCATATAGGTTCTGAACAGTATTCGAATTGATTTCACCAAATGGAAATGCCGTCCGGCAAAGATTCTGGGGATTGCAGACTGACACACGCAATCCGGAACGAGTATTCTTCATGCCATATCATTGCTAATCGAAAAACAGTGCCAAACGGGAAAGTTTTTGATGTCGGAAGTAACGAACAATCCAGAACCAATCGTCTCCAACGAGCGTGTCTGGGTTGGCTTTGATCTTGGCGGAACCAAAATGATGGCCGTCGTATTCAACGATAAGCTGGAAGTCCTTGGAAAAAAACGCCGGAAGACTCGCGATAAAGAAAAGGATGGCGTTCAGCCGGAACGACTAACTGAAACCATTCGCATGGCACTGGAAGACGCCAAGGTTGACGCGAGCGCCGTTCAGGGCATCGGCGCCGGCTGCCCTGGGCCGCTGGACCTGAAAAAGGGCGTTATCCTGGAAGCCCCCAATCTTGGGTGGAAAAACGTTCCGCTTCAGGATTATCTAAGCAAAGAATTCAACTGCCCTGCAGAAATCTGCAACGATGTGGATGCTGGCGTGTACGGTGAATACATGGCAGGTGCCGGTCGAGGTGCTCGCTGTGTGCTGGGTGTCTTTCCCGGAACCGGCGTCGGCGGTGGCATGGTTTACGAAGGAAAAATCTTTCGTGGCCGCAAGTCGTCCTGCATGGAGATCGGCTTTCTGCAAATGGCAACTGAAGGCCCAACAGCTGGCGTTGGACCTGTCGGAACCCTGGAAGCACTCGCCAGCCGCCTGGCGATTGCCGCAGAAGCCGCCAAAGCGGTTTATCGAGGAAAGGCACCACATCTTGCACAGATCGCTGGCACAGACCTGGCAAACATCAAGAGTGGCGCTTTGGCCAAGTCGATCGAAGCGGGTGATACTGTCATTGAAGACATCGTGCGGCGAGCTGCAGAACAAATTGGACGAGCCATCGGTTCGCTTGTTAACGTGCTTAGCCCGGACATCGTCGTAATCGGCGGCGGATTGGCAGAAGCAATGCCGAAGCTGTATCTGCAGGAAGCTCAAAACGGTGCGAAACGCAACGTTATTCCATCACTTAAAGACAGCTTCACAATTCGCATCGCCGAACTGGGTGATTATTCAACGTCAATAGGAGCTGCTGCTTTAGTGAGAGATCAAAAAGTAAGTAAGGATACATAACAACGGCTCGGTCGGTCAGCACTCCCAAATAATGGCTCGCCATCCGCAGCAAGGCATGCCATCCATACGTTCAGGCTTTCAACAAACTTCCCTGCGTGATTGACGACATCAATCAATTTCCAATCAGCATTTGAAAATATCATGGAACGTCCGTCTCAACCCTCAGAAATTCCAGCAGAACGGCGCCCCAGTGGAATCGTCTTTCCGATGGCGGTAATTGAGCTGGGTACGTCCGCAATTCGTATGGCGATTGGCGAAACGGATGGCGTCTCCGGTGTTCGAATGCTTGAACAGCTTGTTCGAGGCGTCAGTCTGGGCAAGGACACATTCACACGGCGGGAAATCAAACGCGAAACGCTGCTGCAATGTGTTAACGTATTGAAAAGCTATCGGCGAAAGCTGGAAGAATATCAGTGCATCAACCCTCAGCACATTCGAGTTGTCGCGACCAGCGCCGTGCGTGAAGCCACAAATCGCATGGCCTTTCTGGACAGAATCTATACTTCGACGGGCTTCATTGTGGAACCCATCGACGATGCAGAAATCGCTCGAGTCACGTATCTTGGAATTCGCCCCTTGTTGGAACGCGAACCCGAACTCCGTGATGCGATGACATTGCTGATGGAAGTTGGAGGCGGCAACACAGAAATCCTGCTGTTGCGAGGAAGAAACATCATTCACTCGCAATCTTATCGACTGGGTTCGCTGCGGCTGCAACAAATGATCAAGCAATACCACGCCGCTCGCGATCAGACTCTAAGCATTATGCATGGGCAAATTGATCGCGCTCTGGAACAGCTAAGAGACGTCATCCCGCAATATGGCAATATCGAATTACTGGCTCTGGGAGGCGATGTACGTTTTGCTGCGAAGACGCTGCAACTGGATGTTGCCGACGCCGATGTCATCAGGGTTCCGTTGCCCAAACTGCGTCGGCTGACAAATGAACTGTCACAACTAAGTGTTGAACAGATCATGAGCAAGCATCACCTGGAATTAACTCAGGCAGAAACTCTGGTGCCCGCTTTGCTGACGCATGTTCGCATGGCTCGCATGCTGAACGCAGACCATCTGCTGGTTACCGGCTTCAATCTGCGAGACGCGCTGTTGCAGGGAATGATGCAGCCGGCCGACTGGTCCGAAGATTTTCGAGAACAGATTATTCGTTCGGCAGAAGAACTGGCTCGCAAATTTCAACTGGACCTGGACCACAGTCAACATGTGGCGGAATTAAGTGGACAAATTTTCAGAGCTCTGAGACCTGTCCACCAGATGGACGTCCGCTGCGAAACCATTCTTTACGTTGCAGCTCTGCTGTACGAAGCCGGACTGTTTGTCAGCACTCCCAGCTATCACAAACACAGCTACTACCTGATCATCAACAGTGAGATTTTCGGACTGAATTCACTGGACCACAAACTGGTTGCCCTGGTCGCTCGATACCATCGCAGAGCTGCCCCGAAACCCACACATGAAGCGTTTGCCGAACTGGATCGCGATAGCCGCGTGGTACTGTCGCGACTATCCAGCATTCTGCGAATCGCGATTGCTTTGGCACAATCCAGAAGTCAGCGAATTCGCGAGATGGATTGTGCGGTTGAAAAAACTCGCCTGATCATTCGCGCTCGCGGACGAACGGGAGATTTGTCGATGGAACAACTGGAACTGCGCCAGAACGCTGGTTTCTTTGAAGATGTCTTTGGCCTGAGTGTCCTATTGAGGGAGAGCCCCTCGTGATCAATGCAGAACATTACGTTAATCGCGAATTAAGCTGGTTGGAATTTAATCAGCGAGTACTGGATGAAGCCGCGGACGCATCTGTGCCGCTGCTTGAACGACTTCGTTTTCTGGCCATCACGTCATCAAACCTTGATGAATTCTTCATGGTGCGCATGGGCAGCCTGAGAACAGCCATTCGACGAAACGAAACCGGTGTCGATCCCAGCGGCATGACCGTATCAAATCAGTTGGATGCTGCGGCAAAACGCATTCAACAAATGATGGACGTGCAATACCGAATTTATCTGGAACAGCTTGAACCGGCGTTAGCACAAATCGGAATCAGGCGACGTCACGTGACGGAGTTGTCTGAGGCGCAATCGGAATTCGTCGAACAACTGTTCGATGAACAGATTACGGCCATACTGACTCCAATTGCCGTTCACGACCCAGACAATTTCCCACTGTTGCTGGGACGGACGACAAACGTTGCCGTTCAGCTGGCCCCACTGAGTGAAGGCGATGACTATCGGTACGCCGTCATTCCATTTGGGCGATCAGATCTGCGATTCATCAGCCTGCCGGCGGAATCCGGCAAAGAATTCATTCTGGGTGAAGACGTTATTGCTCTACTTGTGCAACGATTCTTCCCTGGCGAAGAAATCGTATCCACGGTTCCGTTTCGCATCACCAGAAATGCAGACCTAAGCGTTCGAGAAGAAGACGGCACCGATCTGCTTGCTGAAATGGAAGACGTTCTTGATGAACGCAAGGACAGTTTCTGTGTGCGGCTGGAAATTTCAGACCTTGTCACAGCTCCGATGCTGGTGTTTTTAAAGCAATTGTTCAAGTTGCGAAATCGCGACATCTATGTCGTGCCGGGACCTTCCGGTCTGGGGGACCTGATGCGGCTTTCTGATTTGTCGGGTTTTGAAAGTCACACCTACCCGAAGTGGCATGCGTGCGCTGCTCCGGGCATCGATCCGGGACAGTCGATCTTCGACGCTATCAGAAGTAATGATCAACTACTGTACCATCCGTACGAATCTTTCGAACCAGTTGTCAGACTGGTCAAGGAAGCAGCCGTTGATCCGGATGTCGTCGCCATCAAACAAACGCTTTATCGAACCAGCCGCAACAGCCCGATTGTGGAAGCACTAAAAACGGCCGCTGAAAATGGCAAAAACGTAACTGTAATTGTTGAACTGAAAGCTCGGTTCGACGAAGCCCGAAACATTGAATGGGCCAAACAACTGGAACTGGCCGGCGTTCAGGTTATCTATGGGGTCCGCGGACTTAAAACGCATGCCAAAGCGTGTGTTGTCGTGCGCCGCGAACCTCAGGGATTTCAACGATACTGCCATTTCGGAACCGGCAATTACAATGAAGCAACCGCAGGCATCTACACCGACATCAGCTACATGACGTGTAGTGAAGAACTCGGAAACGACGTCATCTCTTGGTTCAATGCCACCACCGGTTATTCACAGTTGCAGCAGTTCGACCAGCTCAACTCCGCACCAATTGGCCTGCGCGAAAAGCTGATGGAACTGATCAATTTCGAAGCGGAACGTTGTCGAAATCATTCTGATGGAGCGATCACCGCAAAATTCAACTCACTGGTCGATCCGCAGATTATTGATGCGTTGTACAAAGCATCGCAGGCTGGCGTTAAAATCCGGCTGAACATTCGAGGGATCTGCTGTTTGAAACCAGGAATTCCGGGTTTAAGCGAGAACATTGAAGTCATCAGCATCATCGATCGCTTTCTGGAACATGCTCGCATCTTCCATTTTCGCCATGGAGGCGACGATCAGGTGCTGATTTCCAGCGCTGACATGATGCCACGAAACCTTGATCGCCGTATTGAATTGCTGATACCAATTCTGGATGACGAATGTCGCCGCAAAGCGATTAACATCCTGAAGACGTGCATGAAAGACAACAGCAAGGCCAGAGTCATCCGTGCTGACGGTGGATTCAATGCCCCTAAAATGTCTGCTGATACAGGGTTTCGGAGCCAGCAGGAGTTCCAACGCCAGGCAAAGGAAACGGAAAAAAACGCCAGCGAAGCGATGCGACGAATGTTTGTTCCACTGGAACCAAATTAAGACGAATTAATTGCTTAATGAAGCCTGCACCACAAATGGAAATAGAGGCTGATTCCCACAAACCAGTGAACCCGTCAAGGGAGATGCCCTTCTCAGGGAACTCTGATCGGCAGCACAACAATGCTGCCTTCTCGATTGACGGTAATTGTGACTCGCTGACCTGATCGAATTCCGCCAAGTTCTTTCTGTAGACTTTCTACAGACTGAATAACAGCGTCATTCACCATCAGCACCAGGTCACCTCGACGAAATCCGCTTGCCTTCGCCGGTGATCCAGGAATCACGCGATCAATATAAGCGGGCGTGTTGTCCAGCACTTCCGGCATCAACGTAATGCCAAATGTGGATGTCAAACGTCGATCGGAAACGGGTGGCGAGTCTTTAACCGGCTCTTTTGATGCGGCCACTCGCTCACCCGCTAAAATCGCGGCAACCACTGGTCGCAGAGTCTTCCAGGGAACAGCGTAATTCACCCACATATTACTGCCGCGATGCCGAATTTCTCGCCCAAGTAAACCCAGCGGCTCTCCATTAACTGACGTCAGCAGTCCTCCGGCGGCTCCGGAATTGTTTGTAATGGCATCCAGAATGTAGACGGGAGACTTCACGGGAAACTGCCATCGCCCCAGGCCAGCATCCAAAGTTGATTCGCAAGCGACAATTCCATGCACGACGGACACTGGTTCATTTCCAGTAGCGACATGAAAGACATTGCTGAAAGCATAAACAGATTGCCCAGGAAACACGGACCCCGGGGCTTGAATATCAACAAACGAAAACACGTCGTCGTCTTCACTATCAATCTTCAGAATTGCAAGATCGTGCTCCAGACTGGTGCCAACCACCTGAACACTAAACCGACGCCCATCGGCAACAACAGCCGTCAGAAAACCCGTATTAACCAGGTGATTCCATACGGTCGCAACGTGACCTTTGTCTGAAATCAACACGCCTGTACCGTAAGAATCCAGATTTCCAACACCGGCACCAAACAATTTCACAATGGAAGACTGCCGATCTACGATGACGACATCGGTTTGAGTCGTGTCAGCGAAAACATGGCTGCAAGTCAGCAGAACAACTGCGGAAACAAAAAACTTCAGGCTGCTCACGATTTCACCTCACTGCCTGCCGCACCACTCATCGCCGCCCGAGCAGTCTTTCGCAATTCAAAGTTCAACACTTCCAACCATGTCACTTCTTCGGTATCGCTGTTAACGACGCCAATTTCTTGGGGCCACGGTATTTCCCCGCTGGTGTCCCAATCGCGAAAACGAAGCCGTGATTCATCGTTGCCAACACCAATTAAAGTGTCAACGCCGATCGGAAGAGGCGAACGATCATCGAAATACCAGCGAACAACGCGAGCATCGTCCTGTATAACGATAACCCGCACAGTTTCCCCAGACGGCTGAAGCGTGTCCGTGCCGTGATAATGGACGCTTGAAAACAGTGACAGATCATTAAGAAAAAGTCTGTGCAGCTGCATTGTGCCAGTTAACAAGCCCCAGAATTCCAATGGTTCATTGGACGCATCCAGCTTGTCAATTTGCTGGTGAGAAATTGGCCAGTTGTCTCCCAGTAGCCCAGCAGCTGTTGCACCAACCAGCAGTTCTCCTGGCGTTTCAATTTTCGCTACAGGATGCTTTAGCTGTAAAACCCATGTTGAAGTGCCCCCCGTTGAACCGGCACTGAGCATTTGTTGCAGCGGAACAAGAATCCGATCCTGCATTTGCTGATTGTAATAGAAATTGGCAAACCCTTTTTTCTCAACAAACAAATGAGCGTACTCCGGCGGAACCACCGCTTCCTCCTCGGCATGAGGATCTTCCGGGTTCGGCTGGCCATCAGGGTCTTCCGGGCGTTTGGGTTCAGCTTCCTGAGGTATGGGCGGAGCTGCTTCAAATCCGTGCAGCGGGCTTAGCCGCACATAGACCTTGCGGACACCTTCACGATTTCGATACGTCATTGGAACACGTGTACCAGCCGGATAGATCCCAAGAATATTTTTCAAGTCATTGGCACTTTTCAGCGAGCGATCTCCGAAAGAAATCAGTTCATCGCCTGGTCGCAGTCCTCGACGCCACGCGTCAGAAATCTGAGACACCTCCTGAACTTCAATCAGTCCATCGGATGAAGTGGTGACAGTGAAATCCGTTCGTCCATGATCCACGATTCGACCGGACTTTAGCTGGTCGATAAACAACTGAATCTGTCGGACGGAAATGGCATAGGCTGCTCCCGAATTAATGCGGCCGCGCTTTTCGAATGATGCTCGACCGTTAATGCCAATCCATCGCCCATTGATATCGAACAACGGCCCACCGGAATTTCCGGGGTTGATGGACGCGTCGATCTGAATGCAATCTGTGTATTCCAGGAACGAATTCGCCGGATACTGATAGCGATTAACGCCGCTAACAATGCCGTAGGTAACCGTTGGCGTAAAATCCGACGCCAATAAGAAAGGATTCCCCAACGCCAGAACTTCGTCTCCGGCTTTCACAAGATCGCTGTTACCGGGTGTGCAAAACGGAAAGTCTTCTCGACCCAGCAGCTTAATCAACGCCACGTCACCTGTGGGATCGATCCCTACAATCACGGCGTCATACACTCGACCATCGTTGAGGCCACACTTCATAAAGTTGCCGGAACCGGACGTTACGTGGTAGTTACTGATCGCGTACCCGTCAGCAGAAATCAGCACGCCAGAACCACCGCCTCCACCACCGGGCGGCATAACGCAAACAACAGAAGGCGAAATACGCCTGATCGTTTCGATACGACTCTTCTGTTTCTGTTCAACGGAAACCACTTCCTGCCCAATGCCAGTGGAAGAGATCAGCAGAACAGTTGCGATAGACAAAGATCGAACAACGCGGAAATTCATAAGACGGAACTTATTTTTGAGTTGTATCAACAACCAGTTTGGCGTCGGCAAGATCCAGATAGTCACACATGCTGGAGCCATCCCCAAAATCGACAACAATCGTCAAAGTGTTGGCCCCCTTCAGGTTTAAATCCAGAGGAATGGGGGCTTCTCGAGCACCGATCAGTTTTTGAAAAACGGACTCTCCATCCACAAGTATTTTCAATTCCACGGCTGTATCCGGAGCCCCCTTTTGCTGATTGAAGGCCACGTCGTCGTCGACACCCAGGACTGCTTTCAGGCTGGAATATTTACCATCCAACGCGTATTCAATGGTGGCACTTGGAAAAATGCACAGGCCCTTTTGATAGCGACGACCACGCAACGTTAGCGGTGGACGACCACTGTTGGGGAATCGATCGCGAGACATACGCCACTGACTGGAAAGTCCCGTCCGACTGCCGCGATCTTCGTCGAACAACGGGCCCCATTCTTTACCATCAGGATCCAATCCCGCATATTGCTCCAGAATCGGCTGCAGGTCAGAAAGATAATTCAATCGCCCGCTGCTGAAGTCAACAGAAAGCACGGCGCTAACAGGAATCTGTAGTCGTTGGCCCCAGCCGGATTCCACCTGAAACATCGAATCACTCATTGTGACTGAACTTCCACTCAGTATGGAACCATCCATAAGCTGCAGTGAAAGCGGCGTGCTTGATCGCTGAGCACTGTTTTTCACGTCAGCAAACACAACACCCACAACTCGCGGGCGAGGCACGGGAATTTCATTGCCATCAAACAAGAAGGCGACGGATTCTGCGCTAACCGAACCGACAACCCCAGACAGAAAGTCGAGCCCCACTCCGTCCTTTTTCTGCACGATCAGCATGTCTTTCTCATTGCTGCGTTGCAGATAGGCGTCCCATTGCAAAACCCAATCGGGATTCATCGGTTGCAACAAGGCTGCTCTAACAGCTGATCGGGCGAAGTTCAATGTCCCCAGCAACTCCGACACCGATCGAACGTCCGTCGCGTCGCTGGAAATTTTGTCAACAGGAATCGACGACTTGTCTGCAAGGACGACTCTTAAAGTCTGTCCGGATCCAGCCACGGCAGCGTCTGCCGCCAGCGTCAGTTCCAGAGCGTCTGCCAACGGCACATTTACAGCCTTGCCACCCGTAGCTTCCAGAACGACCTGCTGCTGATCAATTGATTTCAGCGTGCCAACAAATCGACTTCCATCCAGTGTTGCAACTTCAGCATCAGGCATCAGCAACTGCAGCAAGACAGCTATTTTGACTAACGAAATTAACATACCGCTCCATCACTTAACAAATACAAATCAACAACCCAACCTCAATACCCGTCACAAATCACTGCTTCTGTTCGGCCAGTTTCTTTGAAAACCTGCCAATCTGATCAAGGAAGTTTGCGGGAAGCTTGCGACGAATTAACTCGCGAGCTTTGGCTTCAGCCTGTTTGTCAAGCATTCCCCACTTCCCTTCCTCTTTCAGGTTCTTTCTATCGGCGATTCCTTCCGCAGGACCGCCTTTGATCTGACTCTGATCTGCTCCCTGAGTGCCCTGGGCCTGATTTTGCTGCGATCCGCTGGAATTGCCTCCACCCTGCTGCTGTTGGTTTTGTTTTTCCATGTCTTCCAGCAACTTGTCAATGGCGGCGATTACGGCATCTTCCTGCTTCTGAGTACCTTCGTCAGACTTTCCCAGATCCAGTCGACGCTCAACATCGTTCATCAGTCTCTCGACCTGGTTTAAACCGTCCTCCGATCGCCCAACCAGATCCTGTTGCATCATCTCCGCAACAACTCGAAAACGAGCTGGAACGTCCAAAGTGTTATTCAGCAACAGAGACAAGCTGTCCAGCGCATCTGATCGCTGCAGCAATTCCGCCTCACAAATTGCTCGATAAAACAACAGTGATGCTGGGTCGACAGCAGCATCCGGATCAAGCGACTTCAGAATCCGTAACGCGTCATCATAGTAGCGATGCTGCACCAGCCAGCGAGCTGAAAACAGTTGCACCTGTGTCTGAAAAAAATCCGCACCGCGAATGCCGTCATAGACAAGCGGAACCAGAGGCCCTGCCCCATACGTCGCCGTGACCAGTCGTTTGACAGATGCATCCACCTCAGCAAACGATTGCACAACCAGATCCAATAGTTCTTCGCCACTAAGCTGCGCAATCGCAGAATTGTCGGCCCAAACCTGTGTCACCTTACCAAGCAACTCACCATCCTGTCCGGTGGAAGCCAGCCAGCCAAGCAATTCACTTCTCACCTGGTCAGAACCCATTTTCGCAAACGTCACTGCGGCCTGTTCGCCGCCACCGCTGTTTACCGGATCCTGCGAACGCACCATGCCACCAGACATCACAAACACGCAGCACACCGACAGCATCAGTCGCTGGCCGACACCACAAGTCGCTTGCCTAAAACCAGTCATTGCGAATCCTTCATCTTCAAAGCCAGCTCCCCTGCGGAATCGGCAAGTCGCTGTTGACGACTTGCCAATTCAACCAACTGCTCCTGCAGGTCAGCCATATCGTTTGAAGAAGCTTCCGGAATTAAATCATTGACCTGCCTTGTTCGCCGATTCACTCGCAACTGCAAAGATCGCAGCACCTTAATTTCCTGCATCAGATCAACCAGATCCTGCTTCTGCTGCTGACCAGATGGAGGCGGCTGTTGCTGCTGTTGTTTCATTTCCGCCATTTCACGCTGCGTCGTTTCAACCAGCTCCTTAAGAGCTTCAATGACATCGGTTTCCATCGACAATGTCAACGTGTCGGCCTTTGTCTGCTGTAAGCGTTCGGCGATTTTCCCCATATCCGCTTCGATGTCTTCCACCGCCAACAGTATCGAAACCGACGTCCCGTCTTCTCGAAGCAGCGAAGTTGTATAGCTGCATTCGCGAGTTAATTCGTTTTGTTGCTGAGACAGTGCTCGACACGCGTTAATCGCGTTGTCTAACCATTCTGATCGAGGCGTCGCGGACAGGTCTGAGGTGGCCCCCATAATCTGAGTCTGCATCGCCAGCAGTCGCTGAAAACGAGCCTCCAATGCGGCAAGCGTCATTTCCTTTTCTTCTTCGCGAAGCTGGTTCAGTAATTTTTCGAGTTCATTCGCTGCTTTTTGCAATTCGCTGATGGCGTCATCCTGCTTCGCAATCGCCTGTTCTTTTTTTTGCTCTTTCAACAGATCCAAAGCTTCCTGCATCATTTTTTTGGCAGTGCTAAGATTTTCTTTCCCCTGAGTCTGTTCCGTTTCGTCTTCTTCTTTTTGTTCCTGTTTTCCACTGTTTGAACTCTGCTGCTGGCTTTCAGAATCCCCCTTGGGCGAAGACGACTGATTTTCAGATGACGGGCTTTCGCTGCCATCCTTCGGGCTGTTCTGTTCATCAGACGGCTTACTGTCCGATGGCTGACCTTCCGATGACTTTTTACCAGGTTTTGAGTTGTCGTCCTTCGATTCGCCTTCGCTCTGCTTGTCAGATTCTTCTGTATCAGCGTTCTTTGCCTCTGCTTGTTCAGTATCTGAATCTTCCGCATTGGCAGCTTTGTCGGATGGCTTGCCGTCGGCCTTGTCTGACTTTGACTTCGCCGAGTTTGCACCGGAATTCTCAGCTTCTGATTCCGATTCACTCGATGCGTCAGACTTGCCGGGATTGTCGTGCTTCTCAATGTCGTCCAGAATCTTGTCTGTCTTGCGAATTGCCTCCTGTTGTGCAGGAGCGGCGCTGGAAGGGGCCTCTGAATTTTGAGCTCTGGCCCTGGCAGCTCGTTCTTCCAGCATGACGTTGTTAACGTCTTTCAAAAGGTTGTTAAGCCGCTCTCGTTCACGTTCCACGGAACTCATGCGATCTTCGCTTTGAAGCAACTTTAACAGTCCCTTCAGGCTGGCTGTGACAGCCTTCTGCTTTTCAACTGCGCTGCCAAATTCCGATCGTTCAAGATCTAACGAGATGGTCTCAAGAGCTGGACTAATCCCCTGCTCACGCCCGAGGCTGATGGCCCGACGAAGCAGCTCAGCACGTTCCGGGTCGTCATAGCCAAGCATGTCGGCCATCTGAGAAAGAACGCGTTCAAACCGAGCAAACCGACCACTGATCGCTTCCTGCTCATTCTTCAGTTTCTGACTGGCTGATATTCCGTTCTCGTCGGCAAGCCCCACATTGAAACCACCTGCAGCAGCCGCAACGGTAACAACAGACAAAATCAGAAGGCGGCGAATATCCAGGTTGGCGTGTTCCATTTGATAAGCTCGATCAGCAACCAGCCTGGTCTGCATGCTCAATGACGTTACACGTTTTGTAAACATAACTGCGACCTTCACTAAACGCACACACGCGTCAATGCTCTCAAACGCCAAACTGCGATCTTCAAAATTCTTCACATGCACATCACATCAATTCGGCTAAGGTCCAAGGCCCAGATTCTTGATCTGCTGAATGTTGGTTTCCTTTTGAATCCGCTGTTGTTCTTCAAGGATGTCATTCAAATCGCTCAACACCTCATGAAACTCCGCCATATCGCGCACGTTTTCGAGAATTCTTCGCAACTCAAAAACTACGGATGTTACATCTGAAATCGATGCTGATAGCAGTTCTGCTGCGGGCTGCCCCCCACTCGCCGCGACTCGAAAGCGACTGATCGAACGATCTGCGGTCACCATCAGCGTTTCCGACACGGCTTTCATTGGTGCAACAATGCTGGTCCGCATGTTTTCCGCCAGTTGCTGCGGCGGAATCGCGTTGTTAATTAACTGTTCCACAATCTCTTCAAAGCTGGCGACAATGGCCTGCAACTCATTGTCCTGACGCCGCAACGTATCGCCGCTGCGGCGAGCACACTCAGTCAAACCAACTCGATCTTCCGGCGACACGCTGCCAGCCGCCGCCGCTTCGATGCGATCGGCCAAAGCCTGATTGAATTGCAGATCGTCACGAACCTGTTCCAGCTTCTGAATCAACTCTTCAAACTGCCGTCGTAAGTTCACTTCGCGAGAATACAAGACTGAAAGCAACTCTTCGTTGCTGACAATCCGAAACACGACGGGTTCTGCTCGAGAAACATTTGTCCCAGGTTCAGTGCAGCCATCGGTGGCGACGACGGTCAGCGACAATGTCTGCCCTTCCGTCAAATCCAAAGGCTGCACATCAAATCGTTCCTGTTTACTTTGGTCACCGAAACCAAGTTCGAATTCCGTCACACCGGAAGGCATCGGAATTCGAAACGGTCGAGGACGCCACTGAGATTCATCGTCGACCATAAACTGAAATTCGCCGCTTTGCAGCCCGTAATCATCCTGAATGGTGCCAACCACCGGAATGATAGCTCGCCGAGTAATCGAGTTGGTAACTCCGCTTGTTCGCGTTGCAATTACGGGAGCCTTGTCTGCAATGGCACGAATCCGGATAGATTCCTGCGTCGTAGACATAATGTCGTCTTCATCATGCAGGAAGAACCGCAACGACGTATTCGATGCAATCTGCAGTGACGAATCGGCCGTAGCCGCAACTAAGTCAGAAGCAGCCTGCGATAAGTCTTCGCCCTGCAAAAGAAACGCCGCCTGAACTCTTAAACCGTCAGGCGACAATAGCGGGCCAGCCGCCTGAAAATCTCCAGAAAAGCCCTCACGTGCGATCAGCTCGCACGAATCACGATCACCGTAAATTTCAAACAAATCAGTGACAATCCGGGCCGACTGCAGCGGCTTGTTGCATTCGGCTTCCAGCTGAAACCTGGTCCCGGTCGGCAAGGAAAGTTCGCTGCCTAAAACGGACACCACCCTATCGCGTTGCTCGTTCCATCCTGTGTAGTCGGGAAATTCGCACTCCGCCACCATTCTGTAAATTGATGGTGGAGTAACGGCCTGAACAGAAAGCGGCAACGGTGGACGAAAATCGCCAGCCAATACTTCAATGGTGACGGGTTCCTGCAATCGCGTCAAAATGAAGCGAAAGGTCCGCCCAGATCCAGATGCGGCTGACACATAGGTTCGACTGCGACTTCCATCCTCACGAATGACGTCCACTCGCACTCGCTGTGGCACAACCCACGGCTGTCCTGCGTCAGAATCGCCTTCCGGTACAGTCATCTCCAATTCGAAATCGGCACCTCTTGCGTGCAGGTACGTCAACGCATTTTCCGCCCGGCGGAATTCCAGCTTCCGGTCTCCTGGTTGAGCAACCACGCGAAAATCCAGCGTCGTCGTGCGAAGGTGATAAGTGTCTTCACACGAAACAAAAGCACTCCACCATCGCCGCAGTGACCCAGGTGCCGCAATTCCCTGCCCAACAACAGAGACCACAAGCAGACCAGCCAACCAGCCTCGTTTCTTTAACGGAGCCAGGTTGAATACAGCATCCGGCGATAGTTTTAAAGCCACGTTACTGGCTGCTTCAACTGTCCGCTGCAGCATACTTTCAACCACGGGTCCTGATCCTGGATACCCGTCCGCTCCTTCAACCGTCGTGACAAGACCGTCCTGAAATTCCGGAAATCGCCGTTCCAAAAGCAGAGCCAACTCACGATCTTTATGACGACGCACCAGCGGCAGAAGAACTTGAGACAGCAACAGCCAAACACTGACCACTGCCATTACCGCAAACAAGATCAAGCGAAACCCGACAGGAAGTTCCAGCCGCTGTAAAGCAAACCAACCAGCATCAATGCCGGATGTCAGCCAAAACACCAATCCCGCCGCAGAAACGCAAAACAGGAAACCGGAAAATACAGAATAGCGACGAATGCGCGAACGTAACCCCTGCAGCAACTGGCTGATTACAGTTGGCAGTTTCACCTTCATCTTATTGTCTGAATTTGCGCCCGACATGTTTCGCTTGCAAAGTATCCGTTGGTTAACGTTCTGTAAAAGATACGACGTTATTCCGCGACGATCAGCACCTGTTGAATCGTCGCAACCTGTGTAAGTTCAAAATGTTGTGCCCAGCAAATTATCTCTGGTTACCTGATTTTATGCGAGCCGCAATGACAAGTCTCGCACCGTGTTTCAACGCATACCACGGAACGCTCAAAAATACAGTTTTGCAGAAATCTGATCAACAAAACGTTCTACAACCGAAGCTTCCAACTCGCTGCCAATGACCAAAAACCACTCAGCCGCTGAAGGGGCAGCTATAAACAGGGCCAAAATCATTCCAAAACAAACCCTCAGTGCTGCGTAAGGGCCGTCAAGACAGACGGACAACGCGTCTAAGAGCCCATTCCAGTCCTAACAAAACCACCATCAAATACATCAGCCACTGTTTGTCCCACAATGTCTTTAGTTGTTCATCGATAACAATTGGTTCACTGCGATCTGGAAGAAGCTCCAAAACCTGACCTTGGGCTTCTTCCAAACTCAAATACTTTCCGCCTGTGCCTTCAGTAAGGCTTGTCAGCAACTTGACATCCTGAGACGGATTTTCCGATTCCAGGTTTGGTAAAACAACCTCAATATTGCCCTGCAACACATCACTGGATTCGGGCACCGGCACGGTCACTCGGTAGACCCCCGGACGCCCTGGGCGAAACGAATTAAAGAACTGGCCGGGCTTGCGAGAATCGGCTCGCAACGAATCAGGCACGGATACCGGACGCCCCTGCTCGTCAGAGATCGACACAGAAACGGATTCACGCACGAGAGGCTGCATGCGGGCATCATAAAGTTGTGCTCGAATGGTGACGGTCTGGCCAGGAGAAACTTCCGTTCTATCCAGCAGCAGTAAACCGCGAGATCGCCCACGACTTCTGCGTCCCTGCCCAACTTCTCGAATAAGACTGGTCCAGAATCGCTGATGCCCTTCCGGACTAATCGCCCGCAGCCGCCAGGTTTCAGCAGAACCAATAAACATCGTGCGACCTTTGCCGTAAAACTGACTTGCTAAATACGGGGGAAGCCCATCCTGAGTGCTGGCGCGAGGATTCCCGTATCGAGCCAGAACAATAGCACCGTCTTTAACAGACTTGACAGGATACGATCGAAAAATTCCCTTAAACCGGTTCCACAGCTCGACGTCTGCTTTGCCGGTTGCATCCGAAATTTTCATGAAGCCACTGGTCTTGCCCTCCGGCGTCAACAGCACCGGCCACGGCTTATCAGCTCGCTGAGACACCTTAAGATCAACCAGCATTCTGTTCAGAACCACCGGATACAGAACGGCAATATCCTTAAACTTATCTGGTGTTCGAGCAATTTCTGAAGTGTAAATTTCACCGGCCACAAAAATGATTCCGCCGGAATGTTCATCCACCCATCGGTTCAGAAACTGCTGCTGCTTCGGAGACAAGCGAGACCAGTCTGCGTCAAAGGCAACAATCACATCATACTGAAACAGCTCCGCTTCTGTTTCAGGAAATCGTGTCAGCAGCTTTTCAGCTTCCTGAGAAACGAATCCGATGTTTTCTTCAGTAATAGACTGCAACCAAACATCGGATTCAATGCCACTGTGGCGAAACAAAGTGTTGCGAACAAACTGATAGTCACGCATCGGCCCACTGGATATCACCAGCACCTTCTGCTTGCGGTCACTCACTTCCACTTCTCTGCGGCGCTGGTTGTCTTCCAGTGTGAGTTCTCTCAAAGTGCCATCTGCCAGTTTCGCCACCGCAACATAGTCGTAATTGCCCGGAACGTTCAGTTGCTGTTGAAAGCCAACTTCGGCGGGCAATCCATTTTCGGAAAGTTCAAACGACTTCTCTGCGACCTGTTTTCGGTCGGAACCATCGCCTCCAGCTGTCTGCTGAAACAATTGAATGTTACCAGCTTGAGATTCCAACCCGCTGCCCTGTACAACCACGGCGATATCAAATGGATCTCCGCGATGAACTTCAGACGGCGACTGCATCCCGGCCAGCCACAAATTCACCTGCGGACGCTGACTTCCAACACCGATTGTCACCAGTCGAGTATCGCTCTGTTCAGCTTGAATCCGCGCTGTTTCCACATCAAGCCCGGCGTTGGACCGTCCATCTGTAAGGACAACAATCCCGGAAAGTGTTCTTCCCGACATATCGCCGATCATCTGATTCAGCGATTCTCCCAGTCGAGTTTCCGCGCCCATTGGCTGCAGAATTCTGCTCCATTCGGCCTGCAGCTCTTCCTTCGATTTTGCTGCTACTCCACCAAGTTCCACTCGAGTCGCCCCAGCATCAGAATCGGGCTGATCCTGAGGTGATGCACCAGTAGCCGGATTTGATTCTCGCATCACAAACGTAGCTTCGCCCTGCGACACAACAGCCTTGGGGCCATCCAAAGACGAATCAAACGTATACACAGATACAGCGTGCGTTTCGCTAAGCTGATTCAGTAATCCAGAATCCACAAACGCTGCCTGCACCGCCTCCGCTCGCGATTTAACAGCCCCCTTCAGTTCTAATCCAGAATCGCCTGCAACTGAATCGCCGGAAACATCGTCCTGCTCAGCAACCGGATAAGCCATAGAAAGCGACGTATCAACCAGAATTCCAACTCGCGATTTCTGAATCTGCGTTGTCTGAGTTCTCTGCCGAGGATTCAGCAATACAAACAACAACAGAATCAGCACAGTGGCACGCAAGGCCAGCAAGCCCGCTCGCCAGGGCGTTTTCAAAAACCGGGTGTCGCGAAGTGACGTCCAGGAAGCCAGCCCGAACAACAGCAACATCCCACCCAGCAAAAGCAGGATTCCGACAGTCGATTCGGGCAGATCGTATTCGGTCGTTTCAAACGACTCAGACGCCTGAGCCAATAAATGGATACCGCGAAACATCATGCTTTCACCTCAGGATGAAAGCTCAGACGCAGCGAAAGCAACTGTTCAGCCACCAGCACAACAACCAGCAGCCCCAATAAAAACCAGCGAACATCTCGCCCCGCATCACTTGCCGTCAGTTCGCCGGTGGTCTCAGCCGAAATCACTCGCAAGCTGCCGGATTCAACCAATTGTTCCACTTCCGCCGCAGTCGCCGACTGAAGATTGCTTTCCGCTGCTGACACATTCATCGCCAGCCATTGTTCATTTGTTTCGCCATCCAGATCAAAGCGTTTGATTCGAAATGTGCCCGGGCGATTTGCCTGAGGCACGGTCACCGAAAGCTGCCCGTCGTCATTTCCCGCACCGCTTTCTTCGCCTTCGCCGGCGTTAGAAGTGACGGGCGTTGCCTGCAACCTGACAAAGGTATCGTCCCTGGATTGATCGTCGTCTGAGGCAGGCAAAAACACTTCCAGCACGTCGGAATACTCGCTGATTGGCCACGCAAATCGCAGCTCATCCCCAACTTCACGAACACTGACCACTCGACTGGGAGTCTGTAAGTACTGAGCCATCAACAGGTGCATCACGACATATCCGGGCGAGTCTGCGATTGGCCAGTTGCTCCAGCGGCGGCCAGCTGAAATCAGAAAGGTGAGGATACGCCCTTTCCCAAAAGAGTGCTCAAACACAACCGGACTTCCATCCTTCATGCGAGCCAATGTTTGAACGCCTTGAGCCGATAGTTCTGAAGCACCTTGATCGGGAGCAGTCAGGAACCAGTTGGTGAACTGCAATGCATCCGCCAAACCTGATTCCGGATCGTTATAGGCCAGAAAGATAAAGTGATCTTCAAAAACCGGCACGTCAAACCCTGCAGTGTCGTCTTCCGAATTTGCATCAGCACTGTGTACGGTCGTCAACTGCACGGGAAATAACTTCGCAGAATCCTGCTGCAAAGCAGAATTGTACCAACGCGTATTTGCCTGTCCGTCCGGAAACCAGGCGATACCACCGCCAGCCTTCACGTAGGCTGCCAGATATTGCACGGCATCCGCCGGAAGCTCTCGCACGTTGAGCAGATAGATGCTGTCATACTGGTCCAGATCAACTGACGTCAGCACATCTGAAGTTCGCTGCTCAGTCACAATTCCCGTTAAACCAGGATCAGAAATCGCCAACGAAACATACTTGGCATCCTGCTGTTCTGCTTCGTCGTCAATCACCAGAACTCGACGGCTATCAGTCACCTCAACGGCAACAAATCGACTGTTGTCTTCCCGCAGAATATCTTCTTCAAGACGCACTTCAATTTCCTGAAGGCCCGCCGCATCAAACACGATATCGTGCGAAAGTTCTGCGGAAGAATTTGGTTCGATGTCTGGAATCAGCACTTTTCCAGGTAAGGCAGTTCCATTCACAAACACGTCGGCTCGCAATCCAGCTGATTTCTGAATGCCGTGATTCGCAATCGTCAGGTTCAGCCGCCATGGAATGCCCACCGCAACAGCCAGAGTTTCAGACTGCATGCGACTGATAACCAGGTTTGATGGCGATTCCTCAGTCACAGAAATGACGCTGATTTCGGCATCCAACGCATCCAGCCCCTTCAACGCGGTCGCCATTTCTGTACGACTTACCCAATCAGACTTGCGAAGATCGGTCACAATGTGAACCTGAGGCGCAACGCCTCCATCGCCCGCCAAAATCTGCTCGGCAGCAACAATTGCGGCCACAGGAGAAGCCGCTTTGTAAGAACATTGCAGGTTGTCCAAACGCGGCGTCAATTCCTGAATTAAAGCTCCATCCAGAGTCCGATCCGTGACCAATGGTCGATCAGGTTGAGTCATCGTTAACACAGTCACGCGTTGAGTTCGCGGCTGTCCGCTACCCTGCGACACCATTCGCTTAACCGTATCAATCGCCCGTCGAAAAATCGTGGCATCATGATCCGTGGCTCTCATTGACAACGAATCGTCAATAATGATCACATGATGCGTTGTCGCTCCGCGCAACATCATCATGCCTGACGAATCAAGCACCAGTCGGGCGATCAGAAACATAATCAGCAGTACAGCCAGCACTCTCAACAGCAGCAGCAGCAATTGTTCGATAATCAACCGACGACGGTTCAGCTCGTCGCTTTGCAGTAGAAATTCCATCGCCGCAAATTGAACACGTTTATATCGCAGTCGACTTAGCAGATGAATAATAATCGGAACAGCGGCCAGCGCAGCACCTGGCAGCACAAAGCTGGGATTCAGGAAGTACTGCGATAACCACGACATATTTATATCCGAACCACTAGTGCTTAGTTGCCTGTTTCCTGACAAACAAATTGCCATCTGGCAGACACATAAAACCGAACACTATTTCTTTCTCATTCCGATTCTGGAATTCAGCAAATGTGACAACACAGCATCCAGATTTTCGCTGGTGCGCGACAACCGATAGTCAACAAGACTGCCCGCACAGCGTCGTCGCACGGTTTCCAGAAATTTCTCCAAAGCACTCAGGTATCCGGACCGCAGAGCGTTAGGATCGCAAGTCAGCTTTCCACTGTCTTCCAGACCTTCAAACCGCAGCGTACCTGAATAGTCAAAATCCAGTTCCTGATCGTCCATCGTATGCACGATTAATACTTCATGCTTACGCTGGCGAAGTAATTGCAGACCTTTAAACAGTGCGTCTCGATCGCAGAATAAATCAGAAATCAGAATAACAATGCTGCGATGAGACATCATTTCAGCAGACTTACGCAACACCGCGTTGATGTCGGTTTTTCCAACTGCAGTGGCCACGGAAAGCCCCTGCAGAATTGTGGTCATGTGATTGTTGCGACTGCTGGAAGGGATAATGCTGCGAACCTGTGTATCAAACAGGGCCGCGCCCACCGAATCGTGCTGCTTCAAAACCAGCATTGCCAACGCGGCCGCAACAGTTTGAGCGTATTCAAATTTTGTAATAGCACCGCTGCCAAACTGCATCGATTCGCTGCCGTCAACCAACAGCATGACTCGAACGTTTGTGTCCTCTTCAAACTGCTTCAGATAGTAGCGATCCGTTCTTGACCAGACTTTCCAGTCAATTCGGCGCGTATCGTCACCCGGCACATATTCGCGGTGCTGGACGAATTCAGTGGACTGACCAAAGTACGGACTTCTATGCAATCCGGATACGAACCCGTCGACAACTTTTCGAGCTCGCAGTTCCAGACGGGAAATCTTCGCGATTTCGTCAGGCTGCAAAAATCTTTCCAAGTCGTGGGTCACTTGTCAGTTCACTTTCCTTGTCTGGTGTTTCCTGAATCAGCCGTTCGATCACTTTGTCGGACGTAATGCCTTCACTTTCAGCCGTGAAGTTGGGAGTAATACGATGACGCAGCACTGGCCCGGCCAACGCCTTGATATCTTCCGTTGAAACATGAGTTCGCCCATGCAATAACGCTCGCGCCTTTCCGCCCAGCAGCAGGTTCTGCATAGCTCGCGGGCCAGCCCCCCAGGCCAGCCATTCGTTGATCCAATCCGGCGCTCCCGGTTGCCCGACTCGCGTCTGGCGAACCAACGCTAAAGCATAATTCACAACATGATCTGAAACCGGCACCTGCCTGACAACATGCTGCAATTCCATAACCTGTTCAGCCGACAACACCGGCTCAACGGTATGACGAAAATCGGAAGTTGTCTGGCGAGCAATCTGGCGTTCTTCCTCGAAGGTCGGATAGGTAACGAAGACCTTGAACATAAACCGGTCCTGCTGTGCTTCCGGCAAAGAATAAGTGCCTTCCTGTTCGATCGGGTTCTGAGTGGCCAGCACAAAAAACGGATCGCTGAGCTTATGAATCGTCTGCCCGACAGTCACCTGACGTTCCTGCATCGCCTCCAGCAACGCCGCCTGAGTTTTCGGAGGCGTTCGGTTGATTTCATCGGCCAGCACCATGTTGTGAAACAATGGCCCCTGAATGAACCGAAATTCTCGCTGCCCGGTTTCTCGATTCTCCTGCAGTACGTCAGTGCCCGTAATGTCTGCCGGCATCAAGTCGGGAGTAAACTGGATTCGTGAAAAGTTCATCGATAGACACTTAGCTAAAGTGCTGATCATGAGCGTTTTCGCAAGTCCCGGAACGCCTTCCAGTAAACAATGCCCCTGGCTGAACAGGGAAATCAGCAACTGGTCAATGACGTCGCCCTGCCCGACAATCACTTTGGCGATCTGTTCACGAAGCTTCGCGTGAGCCTTGTGCAGGAGATCAATTGATTCGTTGGAAACTTCTGTTGTTGCTTCTGCCATGAAAATCTCCGGCACATTCGCGCCGTATTGTTAACAGTGCTTTGGGGGCAGCTCGGACGGCCAAATGCCGCCATCACCAAGCCGACCAGCGATTAAGTTATCGGGGATCATAGGAAAACGACGGAATGAAGAGAATCTTCCCACGTGAGAGCCCGTGTTTTTCTTCCAATACTGCGTTTCGCACGTTTCAGAGGATTCTCACCTGACGAACCCACGAAAAAGGCCCGTTGCAGTAGCTACAGCAACGGGCCTTACAGAGATTCCACAGAAATGAGGCCTGATTCAACGTGGTTAGAAGCAGGTCACTCGAAATCGGTCACTTATTCAGCAACGTTCACCAACTCAACCCACACCAAACGATCCTGGTAAGAAACCCCGTCAGAAACGCGAATCACGACGCCATAGCTGTTATCGCCATCGCTGTCGCCAGGATTTTCAAAGTCTGGAGCATTAATGAACGAGACAACGCCAGTTTGCGAATTGATCGTAAACAACGCTCCATCTGGTCCGCCAGCGATTGAGAACGTCACTGAGTCCCCGTCTGGATCGTTGGCATTGGCATCACCGACAAACGTTGTGTTCTCGTTCACATAAACAAAGTCACCAACCTGAACGTTTGTAAACCGAGGTGCCTGATTGGTCCCTTCAGCCACATCGTCCACCGAAACGAGAACGTCTCGATCCTGGAAGGCCTGCCCATCAGAAACTCGAAGCCGAATCTGATAGAAGTTGTCGCCATTGCTGTCGGTTGGATTTTCAAAGTCCGGAGCGTTAACAAACGAAACGGCCCCCGTTGCTGCGTTGATGGTGAAGGCGGCTGCATCGGCTCCTCCAACGATCGAGTACGTCAGAGTGTCGCCGTCGGGCATCCGTTGCGTCAGCGTCACCAACAAACGTTGTTCCTTCATTAACCACAACGTTTTCGTTCTGATAAACGTTGGTGAATTGAGGAGCACTATTCGTTCCTTCGTTAACATTGTTAACTCGAACAACAACGTTCTTCTCATCAAAGCCGCCGTTCCCATCTGAAACCTTCAATGTCAGCTGATACTGGTTGTTACCGTCAGCGTCGGTCGGAGCTTCAAAGTCTGGAGCTGACACAAACGAAACCACGCCCGTTGACGAATTGATTGTGAACTTGCTGGCATCGGCACCACCGCTGATCGAATACGTCAGAGTGTCGCCGTCAGCATCAGTTGCGTTCGCGTCGCCAACCAATGTCGTATTTTCGGCAACGTCAACAACCTCGCCTTCCTGCACGTTCGTGAACACGGGAGCAGTATTGCTGCTCTCATTTACGTCCGTTACACGAATCACAACGTTCTTTTCATCGAAGCCCCCGTTGCCGTCGGAAACTTTCAATGTCAGTTCGTAGCGATTGTTGCCATCGGCATCAGTCGGAGCTTCAAAGTTCGGAGCTGTCGCAAACGAAACCACACCCGTTGATGAATTGATTGTGAACTTGCTGGCATCGGCACCACCGCTGATGGAATACGTCAGAGTGTCGCCGTCGGCATCAGTTGCGTTCGCATCGCCAACCAAAGTCGTGTTTTCGGCAACGTCTACAATCTCGCCTTCCTGCACGTTCGTAAATACAGGAGCAGTATTGCTGCTCTCATTCACGTCCGTCACACGAATCACAACGTTCTTTTCATCGAAGCCGCCGTTCCCATCTGAAACCTTCAATGTCAGCTGGTACTGATTGTTACCGTCAGCGTCGGTCGGAGCTTCAAAGTCTGGAGCCGTTGCAAACGAAACCACACCCGTTGATGAATTGATTGTGAACTTGCTGGCATCGGCACCACCGCTGATGGAATACGTCAGAGTGTCGCCGTCGGCATCAGTCGCGTTCGCGTCGCCAACCAATGTTGTGTTTTCGGCAACGTCAACAATCTCGCCTTCCTGCACGTTCGTGAATACAGGAGCAGTATTGCTGCTCTCATTCACGTCGAGAACCTTAACGACAACTTTTCGTTCCTGAGCAGCATTTCCGTCTGAAACAACAAGCGTCACATGGTAGGTATTGTCACCATCGGCATCTGATGGGTTTTCGAAGTCCGGTGCAGCCAGAAACGAAAGAACGCCGGTTTGCGGGTCAATTACAAATCGACCTGCATCTTCGTTGTTGCCGCTTCCAGGAGTTCCAAGACCATCTGAGATTGAGAACGTCAGCGTATCGCCGTCAGCATCAGTGGCGTCTGCGTCACCTACGAATGTTGTGTTTTCATTAACATAAACGACTTCACCTTCTTCAACGTTGGTAAATTCAGGAGCACTATTTGTGCTCTCATTCACGTCCTGCACTGTGACCCACAAGGTTGTTGAAACACTGTTTGTGCCGTCACTTACAACTACGGTCACGTCATAAGTGTTGTCGCCATCGGTGTCTTTCGGGCACTCAAAGTCTGGAGCAGACTTGAACGACAATTCACCCGTTTGAGGATCAATCTGAAACAGAGCACCGTCACCGTCGTTGACGATAGAATATGTCAGAGTGTCGCCATCAAGATCAGTCGCGTTAACGTCGACGACAAATGATGTGTTTTCCGAAATGAAGATGTGCGGATTTTCTGGATCCACGATCACGGGAGCGTTGCCGCTGCCACCACTGATCAAAGAATCAACAGAATAAAGCGTGGATCCGAACTGAACGAATTCAACATTGGTAATAAAGTTTTTAACGTTGCTGCTGCTGACTTCAACAATGCCGTTCCCTCGATCTATGACTTCGAAATCATCTCGACTGCCATTTGCAATCAACAACACATCGTTGCCGTCACCACCATCGATAACATTGTCGCCATAGACGGTAATAAACCGATCGTCGCCGTCGCCACCGTTCAGGACGTTGTCGCCGCCCAGACCAATCAGGGTGTCATCGCCGCCGAGTCCATTAACCGTGTCGCCTGAACCGAAGCCAATCAGAATTTCTCCGTCTTCTGTGCCATTGATGTCTGCACCAGAAGCGGACATCAAGATCATAGGCTCGATTGATTCGATCTTTTGATTCTTAGTGTTACGTTCTTTATTCATTTTTCTGTCCGCTGACAAAAGGGAAGGAGTGACGATTGATTCACCACAGAATGAGTCCATGGGATGATGAGTGATTTGAGAATCACTCACCCAAACGACAGCGAATTTCCGAAGCGATCAACAAATCGCCAGCACACCCCCGCAAACAGATTAGAAGTACTGATGTGTTGCCTTTTCACAACAAGGCTGAGAAGTCACCAACGCGCGTGAAGCCGCGAAATTCACGAAAACGCAAGAAACACGGCAAAATGCGAGGCCAAAGGAGCGAACGAACGTTCAATTCAGACGAAGTCCGAATTCCTGAACCAGTTCCATATATTGCGAGGAAACATCGTTCAGGTTCCAGACATCGCGAGGTTTTGCATACAAGGCCACGTTGCCGTCCGTACCACCATCTGCACTGGCTGCGCGAACAAACAGGAATTCATCTGTGCGAATTGCTGTTGCGCCAGGCGTGCGAATTATCAAAGCACGAGACGCAATGGTGACGGGCAAAGAACAAAGCTTTCGCAGGTCCAAAGGCGAGTCATCTGATGGCGGAATTGCTTCACCAACAACGCCTCCCGCCGGGATGGCCCTTATGCTCAGACATTGTGAAATCGTAAAAGCCAGATCATAGCTTCCGCTGATCACCTGAATCCTCCGTGGCGGCAGCTGAAATCCTTTGGCCCACAAGGGAACTCGCACCAACCCTTCAAACAAAAGCGACTCAAACTCCGGTACATCGGTTTCCGACGTCCCGTTCAGCGAAGTAATAAACAGCAGGTTTTCGACTTCGCCGTCAAGCTGCTGACCGAATGCAATCTGTTCATTGAAGACAGTTGCGAACTCAAGATCCGATTCAAAATCTGCTGCAGATACATCACAGTGCAACCAGACAAAATCACTCTTCTGCAACGCGACCAGTTTTTCCGGCGAGATACCGTTACGAACACAAGCGTGCTCAGTTGACACAAACTGCAAGTCAAAGCATGAAGGAAAGTGAGAACGAAACTCATTAAACGCAGACAACTCACCGTGGAACACCACAGAAACCGTTCGTCCCGATTCGACTACCAGTTGCTCCAACAAGCTGAGCCACTCAAATTCAGGCGGCCCCCCAAACACTGCATTCAGGCCAACAGACTGCAAGTAGTGGTTTTCAAAAAACACACAATCCGCTGACAGATGTGCAACAGCATCACTGAGACCAGGGAGTTCCACTGAATTGACACACTCAGGAATCTCTCGGAACGTCAAGAGACGTACTTTCTGCGAACCAGTTAACATTAACATTTCACGTCTCGCCGCCTCAATTCATGAGATCCGGTAAGAACGGCTTACGAACAAGGATAAAGAGGAATTAAACACATCGTTTTATAAACGCAAAACGCGAGCTAAAACAGGCAGGCGTTCCCACACCGTCAACTCGAACAGTTTTTGTGACTGACTTGAAACTTGAATCGACGAATTCACATTCAAGCCCGCAAAAGCCTACTCACCCACCATCGTACTTAACCGCACCAGTTCCGGAGTAAGATTTGCGATAATGTGTTCCAGTTCGCCGCGTTCATCGGTATCGCAGTTTTTTAACGATGGGCGAAGCTGCTGCCAAATCTGAATCGCCTGATCACATTGCTGTCGATGATTCGCGTGCCGGTTGCGAGAACCCAATGACTGCTCAAGGCTGTGAAACGCGGCAATCAGGGATTCAGCCTGCGAGGTCAGGTTCCTGTCGTGATTCCCCGGATGCTGTTGCCATCGTTTAATTACTGCCAGCAGACGAACCGCATGATTCTCCAGCGATGACGCGTTGCTGACCAAAGAGTCAAGATCGTATTCAATGTTCACGCCCAAAGTCTGCTTCAACGATGTCATCGCGGATGAAATCCCGCGAATCCCGACAACAACGCCAGGATCTTTAATCGGATCAACGTAGTATAAGAACTGCCGCCACGCGTCGTCGGCAAACGCCCAGGCCTCACCGATGGACTGTATACTTTCATCGCGGTGAACAAGATCATCAAGGTTCTGCAAGGTCCCCAATACGGCGTCGGCGGTACTTGGAACTGCTACACCGTCGGAAATCTGCACAAGGTGCTCCAGAGTAATTCGCTTGCACAATTCCTGCATTTCGTGATCAATGGAATGCACAAGATTCAGAACCTGATTCTTGTCGATTCCCAGCTCAATTCGCAGCAGTTGATGAATCGTTCGGTGAGTTTCCTGCATCCGTCGAACAGTGCGACTTAAGCCAGCCCCCGAATACGCAGTCAAGGCTGATTCAATTCTGGACCATTCCGCAAAGATGCTCCGATATTCTGCCACAACGGTACTGTAAGCTGATCCTCGCGAAACCAAAGTGGCGAAGTATTCAATACGTTGACTTAGCTGCCCCAGATCCCGCTCCAACTGTCGATGGGTGGCACCTGGCACTGGCCGATCGTGTACGTCGTCAGCAACATCGTGGATATAGGTGGTCAACGTGTAAACCGCTCGAGTCAAATCCGGACTGTTAAGCTGATCTCGGATACCAAGTATCGAACAATACTCAACATCAAGAGCAGAGATCCGCTGCATACAGGACTTTGCCTGAGAACTAAGCGAGCCACAATGCTCCAGCTGGTGCGACAACACAGACCATTCGCTGTTCAGGTTGCGAAAATCATCAAGCACCAGCATATGAGAATGCTCAGACGCAGTTCGCTGACTTAGCGCCGTCGCCGCCGCCTGAAGCCTGATCACGTCCGGCAGAAGCCGACGAATTTCAACGTTGCGTCGCGAATCCGTTTGCAGCAATGCAGATAGAGTTGCCATTTCCTGAGAAAAACCGGCCACGATCGGACGCAGGCTTTGCATCTGAGGAGTCACATTCGGATGGCCCGGTACACCGCGACCATTGCTCGGACGCAATGATTCCGGTGGCCCAGCAGATCGACGCTGCGACTTCTGCAGCTGAGATTCAATCAGCGCCTTCAACAGCCCCTTGGCAATGTCTTCACCATTTTGAGCATGGCAGACCGATGTCAGCCCCTGCGGTAAGCCGCCAATTACAAAAGCGAACGCCAGAATCGCTGGAACGAATCTGAAAAAACGGCATCCAATCATGGTGGCACTCCTTTACGCAGAAAACAGACGAACGAAGCTTAGCTGATTCACCAAATTTTGTCACTTCCAGCCAGCTTACTGAACAAGTCAAAGCCCTGCGTGCACAACTAACCGTCGAAGCAGCAAAACATCAATACCCGGCCGCTATTCCATCTTTCCGCGACTCAGAAGCTCCAAAATAAATGTCGCGTTCCGCGTCGTAGCGAATCCCCTGATAACCTCCAAAACTTCCCGGAGCGGGTTTCAGCTGATGGCCACGTGCTTTCAGCCCTTTTCGCGTTTTCATAGAAAAGCCTGACTCCAGAGCAACAGTACCACCGTCCGTCATTTGTTCCCCGGTTGGTTCTGACGAGCCCTCATGAAGAATTCTCGGCGCATCGCCCGCTTCCTGAGTATTCATTCCGAAGTCGATTATGTTTGTCACGATCTGAACGTGGCCCTGCGGCTGAGTCGCCCCGCCCATCACTCCAAAGCTCAAAAACGGCTTGCCGTCTTTCGTCACAAATGCGGGAATGATTGTATGGAACGGTCGCTTCATCGGAGCATACGTATTGAATCGCCCGGGCGTCAGGTCGAACAACTGACCTCGGTCCTGCAGGCAGAAACCAAGTCCCGGCGGACACATGCCGCTTCCGAATCCTCGATAATTACTCTGAATCAACGACACCATATTGCGATCCTTATCCGCAACCGTCAGATAAATCGTGTCACCCTCCTGCAACGCATATGGCAACACAACTGGGTATTCACTAGCCGCCGATTTATCATCAATCAACGCTCGTCGTTCAGTCGCGTATTCCTTGGAAATTAGCCGTTGTACCGGAACGTTGGCAAAATTCATGTCCGCATACAGGCGAGCTCGATCTTCAAAGGCAAGTTTCTTCGCTTCCGTAAACCAGTGAAGATGATCGATGCTGCCGAACCCTGCTTTCTTCAGATCGTAGGCCTCCAGCACGTTCAGCATCTGCAAAGCTGCAATGCCCTGCCCGTTTGGTGGAAGCTCCCAAACGTCGTAACCACGGTAGTTTGTCGAAACTGGTTGAACCCATTCAGACTTATGACTCGCAAGGTCGTCGTAGCTCAGAAAGCCGCCGTTCGCCTGCATAAATCCGCTGATCGTGCGAGCGATCTCGCCCTTGTAATAGACGTCGCGTCCGCCGTCGGCGATCTTCTGCAGCGTGCCACCCAGCATTGGATTGCGAAAGATATCACCCGTATTCGGCCCGGTGCCGTCTGGGAAAAACGTGTCCAGAAAGCCCGGATACTGCTCAAATGTCTTCCGACTACCGCGCCATCCTGAAGCGATCACCTCAGACACAGGAAAACCTTCGTTGCAGTATTGAATCGCCGGTGCCAGCACGTCTTTCATCGGAAGCCGACCAAACTTTTCGTGCAACTCGAACCAGCCGTCGACACATCCGGGAACCGTAACAGGCAGCGGGCCGAATGGTGGAATCGCAGTCAGCCCGCGTTTTTGGAACTCGTCCAGCGTCAGGCTGGCTGGCGATCGCCCGCTGGCGTTTAGCCCGTACAAGGTCTGCGTTTTTGCGTCCCAGACGATCGCAAACAAATCACCACCGATTCCGTTTCCGGTGGGTTCCATCAGGCCGATAGTCGCATTAGCAGCAATCGCCGCATCTACGGCAGATCCGCCCTTCTTCAAAACATCAATCGCCACCTGAGTCGCCAGCGGCTGACTTGTCGCTGCGATCCCGTGCCTTGCAATGACTTCAGATCGCGTGGCAAACTTCTGTCCGGTTGGCCGGTCTGTCGCAAGGCAGGACTGCAGCAACGCAGCAAAGACAACAGAAGCAAAGAAACAGAAACGCATTCCAAAGACCTTCTCAATGAGTGCGAAGAATTATGGATTAATAATGGCCGATACCTTTGCAGCCGCCTCCAACTGCGCTCGCTCAATAACATCAGCCACATTCACCTTCAGGAACCCCTGCCGCTTGCTTTCGTCTGCTGCTTCCATGAAAGCATAGATGTCTATCGTCTCCGCGGAACTGACGGGCGCTACTCCAGAATTGAAGAACTTCACGATTTCCACAACCAACGGAGCGTAACCATCGTATGCCCCAACCGCCGTGGCACCCTTTGCCCCAAACGCGGTCCCACCATACCCAGCCTTACCAGCTCGAAGGCCGCGAAACGTTCCAATCCGCCCTTCACTCCAGACTCCGGTAACCTGTTCGAAGTCTTTCGTCTGAGTCCGCACAACGGTCTCCACGCCCGGCCCCATCACGGTAAACAGGCTTTCAACGCCGTGAATACCGTACCAAAACAGATCCGGATGAGTCGCCTCAAGCGAACACGGTGAATACGTGTCGCAGCCGGTCACATCACCAATTGAGCCGTTTCTCACGGCCAGAGTGCTCGTACCGAACCGCAGCGACGAAGAGGAAAATACGGGCGTCCTGTAGTGTTCTGCCAGCTTAAAAATCGCGATGCAATCCGCCAATGAACCAGCGATCGGCTTGTCGATAAAACATGGTTTGCCAGCCTTCAGCACAGGAAGAATCTGCTGCAAGTGAGGCCTGCCATCGTTGGTCTCCAGCAATACTGCGTCAACCTGTTGAATCATGGCATCCAGGTCGTCCACCACTTCGACGCCCATTTTTCTGATGTCTTCCGTATACTTCGGAACCCGAGAAACGCTGCTTTCAATGTCCGGCGACCCTTTGGGATACACCATCACAACTTTACAACCGGGAATATACTTGGGATCGTCAGCGTTGTTCAGAATCTTTGTGAAGGCCAGGCAATGAGATGTGTCGAGCCCAATCATGCCAATTCGCAATGCGGGCTTTTCATCGGCATCAACCGAAGCAGCAATTCCCACCAAGGCAATCAGCAGTGCCATGCAGCAAAGTAGTGTGCGACCTGTCAGTGTGCGTTTCATGAATTCGTTTCCGAATGAGGATTAAGTTCTTCAATGCGTTGCCACATTCTATTCTCTTCAAGTCGCTTACGTCGACACACTGCATAATCTCGCGTGACGACCACAGAAACAAGCCACACGCCTAAAAGCAGCACAATCGCCATCAAAATCCTATGCCCAAATCTATCCAGTAACAGGGCAATGAGACCGAACGATGGACCAATAACGAATCCCAACAGTACCCCCGTCTGCAACAGTTCTACCCAATCTGCCCACGTCAACGCAGCGGACGTAGCAAACTCCGAGTCAGCCCCAGCACCGGCCGGGGGCAGATAGGAATTCGCGTCATCATCATCATTGTTCTTCGTCATTAACTTCACCACGAAGCCTTGCTGCGTCCATACGCCAAAGCCAGACAAACACTGCGACAAGCAATAGTGCAGACCACTGATAAGCTGTCAGCCCACCCACAACCTGAGCTTCCGGACGAATGAACTCGGTGAGAAATCGGTATCCGAAGTACGAGACAAAATACAACTTGATCAGCTGGCCTCGAAACAACCTGCGGCGAATCATCCACGCCGCGATAAACGCCGCGGACAGGTGGAAAGCTGATTCATAAAGCTGAGTCGGGTGCCGCCCAAGATCATCGATCGCGGGAAATATAACCGCCCAGGGAAGTTTCGTATGAGTTCCATAGCAACAGCCTCCGCAAAAACACGCCAATCGCCCGATCGCAATCGACACCGCAACCGGTACAACAAACGTGTCACCCGTTTTTGCAGTCACGCCAATGCTGTGCTTGGCCCACTCAACACCCGCGTATCCGCCGACCATTCCAAACAGAATCGTTTTGCCGCTGGTCAGAATGCCTTCGGAACCACCAAATCCCGGCAAGCCCGGAATTAAAAACGGAATTTTTGCGGCAAGAAAGGCGCCAGTGAAGGCAGCCATGCCGATCCAGATTTTGCCGAACCGATCAATTGGTAACGTCGACTTATAGTGTCGACTTAAAGCAAATCCGGTACCCACGGCCAGCATCATTACGAACGGATACAACTGTGGAAATTGTCCACCCATCAGCACTTCACCAAATTGGCGTTCGCCAGAGGCGGAAGTGGAACGTGTCCGTCGCGATACAAAACGTTATAAGCCGAAAACGGAATCAGATGTCCTGTTGGCAGCACAAAATGCACACACGACTGCATCAATTGACGAATGTCGAAGTTCCACGCATCCATGAATGAAGTCGTTGTAATGCGAAACATGTCAGACGGATTCAGCTGTTGAGTCATCGTCTTCAGAAAAAACTGCTGAGCCAAAGCCAGTTCGTCTGGCAAGAGGTTCTCGCCCAAACTGACGGGAGTGACTGCGTTCACTCCTGAGCCCGCTTCTGTTTCGCAACCTCCCAAACCGCAGGGCTGGCGAGCCAGGTAGGCGGCAATCAGTTCCTGAGCTCGCTGACGATTGAAGGTGATTCGCCCGGACAGCAGGTCCAGATGATTCTGCAGATCCAGAAATCTGGCGAGCGGTAGAGCTCGATCGCCCGCGCGGACTCCATACGCCAGAGTGTGAGCATTCGGATGAGCACACGGCAATGGCGAGAAATCCGTTTCCTTCCAAACGCCGCTTGTTTGCGCAGCCACGCGTTGGATGATATCGGGAAACGTAATCCGTTGTTCAAGCTGTTCCGGCATCACAAACCGACCGGAATAGGTCGCAGGCTGAAAACTGACTCCCGTCACCCACGGACGCTGCATCCCAAAAGTCACGATTTCTCCCAGCTGATATTCGTTCACACCCGGCTGAACCGTGCACACCAGAATCGTATTCAGCCCGACTTCACCAAGCTGCTCGACGGCTTTCAGCTTTGTTTCCAGCAGCGACTCGCCTCGCAGCACTTCATAGCCATCGTCGCTGAAGCCGTCGAACTGCAGGTAGATTTCGGTGCGGTGTTTTTGTTCGGCGACCTGTTCCAGAAATCGCCGATCTTTTGCCAGGCGAACACCATTGGTGTTGATCATCACGATGTCGATCGGCTGGTCACACGCGTACTTATGAATCCGCAGAAACTCTGGATGAATAGTGGGTTCACCGCCAGAAAGCTGCAGAATTTCAGGCTGGCCTTCCACTTCCACCAGACGATCAATGGCCGCCCTGCACTGCTCAAAAGTTAAGTGTTTGCCGCCGGGACCGCTGACAGCAAAACACATCGGGCATTCCAGATTGCAGCCAGCCGTAATTTCCAGCAAGCCGATGCATGTGTGCTGTTCATGTTCGGAACACAACCCGCAATCATAGGGACAGCCCTGCTTCACTTCCGCCCCATAACTAAACGGAACTTTACCGGGCAAGCTGTAACTGTTGCGATCAAACCAGCGTACGTCGCTGCAAACGAAGTCTTCGCGTGCCCCGTGAACTTCACACGTTTTGCGGAAGTAGACGCGTCCATCCCGCGAAACAATCTTCGCCGGCACCACCTTCAGACAGTCAGGGCACAAGCTCTGAGTCGTCCCCAGAAACGTGTAGTCACGAAAAACAGTCATGTGCGTGAGCCTTGTTCGTCCCGTTCAGAATCATCCAAGGAGCTTGCCGTATCAGAGGCTGAAACTTTCGGAATGTACGTTCGGAAGATTAAGCGGACCACCACGACAGCCGCAATGATTCCTACGGCAAATGCCAAAATAAACACGTAGCCCGGATCACTAATCTGCACAACGGACGCACCGGCCAATCCCACCCCGAAGCAAGTAAACACAAAAGCAATCAAACCGCCGATGCACGCCATCACAGCGACAACAAACAGTGTAATCGGCCCGGGCGGCTTCGAAGACGTAACGTTCACAACAGTACGTTCTTCCTGTTGACTGCCCGTTACCCGATAGGGATTGTTCGACGAAGAATCTGTCATTCAACACCGTCCGTTTCTTCTTTTCGCCAACGCCCAGTGCCGATTCTCCGCTTCACTGATCTTGCCACAAACACGCCAATCGGGATTGGCAGAACAAGACACGCCAACTGCACAACGACAGCCATTCCTCTGGGGCTTTGCTTTGCCGTAGAGCTCAGTCCAGCGCAAGTCGCAGAAAATGCGACGAAGCCTGACACGACCGAAACGACGCCATGAAGTGCCACCATTAAACCACTCGGCATTTTGCTCTGGTCAGAACCAACTGGGGGTGAATACGGATCTCCTTGATGTTCATCCATAAACGTCAAGCCCATTTTCTTCACCAGCTGAAACGCTACGAACCTGACATGGCAACGTGTCACGAGCCGACAGCAAACCAACCACCACACCGACGATTACACTCACGCCAATCGCAACGCTCGAAACCACAGTATAGAACAACTGCGAATTCCAATCCGCAAACCAAAACTGCAACAGCGATCCAAAAACAACAAGAGCCACTTCCAGGCAAATGAACAACAGCACGCCACCGACCAACATCACGACAGACGCAGCAATCGGTGCCACCATCGCAAACACAATGCTGGCCTTCAACAAACCAGCAAACGTGTAGACAAGCTGCACTTCATCCAAAGGATCAATCGCGCGAGGGGCAGTGTAGGGATCGCGTCCTGAATTCGGGTGGTCAAAATCGCGTGATTCATGGTTCATAGGAATTCACCAAACTCACGTGCTGAAGCAGGCATGCGACCACAGACCAACCCGGCAGTGATCCTTAAAACACAACTTACTCCGGCAATTCTTCCCCCTGAGTTTCCTTCGCCAGCAACGTCACAACCACACCGACTCCAAACAGCGGAATCATGTACGACGAAGACATACTCGGGGTCCACTTCAACAGCCCCGATGCCAAAATCGCCGCCGCTGAACCAATCCGACCTGCGTTAAAACAAAAGCCAGTTCCGGTGCCACGCAAGCGAGTCGGAAACAATTCAGGAAAGTACACAGCATAACCCGCATGCATGCCTAACGTTAGAAACCCAAACACGGGCAGAAACAGGCACAGAGTCAGTCGCGAGTAATCTCCGGGAGCAAGCACATGAAACAACAGGATGGCCGAAACAAGGCCGCCAAGGTGATAAAACACAAACGCCCCCTTGCGACCGATCACATTGGAAATCGATCCAAACAGCACCAGCCCGAATCCTCCACCCAGCACCATCGTGAGGAACATGCCAATCATTTCCTCCTTCTTAATGTCGTCCTTCCCAGCCTTCAACGCCGAAACTCGTTGAGCCTTCTGTTCATCAGTGGGCGACTTCCAATCAACATCTGCCAAACCAGCCGTCTGCAGCACCTGCTGTTCGGCTCGACGCTTCAGAGTGTCCTTGCCGAAAATATGGCACCCCCAGAACGTTGTCAGGCCAATCGTTGCCAGAGAAACGCCAACGATCGTGTTTCTCATGAAGGCTGGCGCAAACAAACTGCTTAGCGAACCGGTCTTCTGAGTCGCATCAGTTTTTTCACGCTCACGCGCCTGAACCCATTGTTCAGGTTCTCGCAGTTTCCAGCGGATAAACACCGTCAACAAGGCTGGCACAACGCCGATCATGAAGCCAAGTCGCCAGGTATTGTCTCCCATCACCTGTTTGCTGATCACAAAGTAACCAACGGCGACGGCCATCAATGTCCCAAACACACTGGACGCATGAAAGATAGATCCCATCACCGGACGAGACCGCTTGGGCATCACTTCGGCCACCATCGCACTGGCCACCGCCCATTCTCCACCAACTCCCATCGCCACAAAAAACCGCAGCACCACCATCTGCCAAGGAGCATTCGCGAAAGCCGTAATGCATGTGAAGACAGAATAAAACAGGATCGTATAGATCATGGTCTTGGACCGGCCAATGCGGTCGCTCAACATGCCGAACAGGATTCCGCCGAAGGCTCCTCCCAGCAGGAACGAGGCCAACGCGTAACTGTTCCACGACGAAATCACTTTCTGAGTCGCCTCGTCGATATTCGATGAACTCGTGCCCAACAACTGAGGCATCGCGTCGTTCATACTGGCAACAAAGATTTGGCCTTCGAACACATCGAATACCCAACCCAGCGATGCAATCAACAGCACCAGCCACTGGTAGTTGGAAATCCCTTGATACCAGGTAAGTGTGGATTCAGCGGTCTTCTGCAAGTCGGCTGGCGACTTGTATGGCGATTCATCACTCATAAACGGCAAACTTCTCAATTAAACTTAGTACTGCGGATAACCTGTTCACGTTGAGACAATTTCTTCCCGGCGGCACATTGTCGTTTGCACCGTAGCTAAACCACGGCCTGGGCGTGGGACAAAAGTTGAATGCAACGCAAAGCATAAATCGATCGTTGACAAGTTTCTTTCAAAACAAACGATGCCACAATCGGCTGCACGCCTCGTCGTTTTATCTTCCACCAACGAACCTGAAATACTAACTCGAACGGCTGCCGTCTCCTACCGTGCCACAACCGCCGAACCTTCATTGACGGGCAATTCCAGGTCCTGACACCATCCCAAAGCCCCACATTCAGGTATTCACGCTGAGCCCAAACATGCTGGTCCGATTCTGCGACTGACGGCACCACAAAGCCTATTCGCCACAAAAACACTGAAGATCTCTGCGAATTCCACCTCCATTCCGAGCACCAAAGTACTCGACGACTCACCTCGTCAACCGCGATTCAAAGTGACAGGCAATCAGGCAAACGCAACGCCACACGCTGCATTTCGATGCCCCTGCCATAAACCACTGTTTACAACCATCGGAGACCTAAACACCGAATTGATGTATTCATTCCGGTGGCGGAGTGTAGGATGAGCGGATGCAATACCTGACCACTCACGGCACTGCCGGACGCTGTCGCCTTCATTCGGATCTGTCTTTCGCGACAAAACCGAACCTGATATTGACGCAAACCCTGCCCGCTGAAACTCGCAACACGCAGCGGACTTGTTCCGAAGTCAGGTTGCGTGCCATCCGTGTCAAATAGAAAACCACTCCCCCTGTTTGGCAGCGAAGCTCGCGCTAACTGCCCCGTTTGCGGCGAAACAAGCTATTCACCGGCAGGCATTCACCCGCAATGTGCGGTCCGCCAGGCAGACAGTGCTCGGATGGGGCGCATCCGTGCCAGCGCAACGATACGACAACAGGCAGAGACGATCAGCGACAAAAGCCCATGGAGTCGCGTGTGCCCCGAATGTAGCCAGTCACAACATATCCAGAAAAGATCATGTTTGTGCGGACACGTTTTCGGCTTGCAATCCAGTGCAGCCAACGGACATGCAACGAACAGGGACACCCCAACCTCATGAATTCGCCGATTCTATGGATCACGCTGGCGATATTCGCCGCCGGCTTTGCGTTGGTTCTACGACACTATTTTGTTCTCTGGCTGCAGGCTTATTTTGCAGGAGCACACGTAAGTCTGCTCTCACTGGTTTCGATGTCACTTCGCAAAATCGATCCACAGGTGATTGTGCGCTGCAGGATCATGTGCGTACAGGCCGGGCTTGCAGACATTTCCAGAGACGCACTTGAATCTCAATACCTGGC
Organism: uncultured Planctomycetaceae bacterium; assembly: GCA_937916515.1. GTDB lineage: Bacteria > Planctomycetota > Planctomycetia > Planctomycetales > Planctomycetaceae > Fuerstiella. The sequence goes on from CALFSX010000010.1 coordinate 61,438, forward strand.
CGGAGGCGACGTCAAACGCATCACTGTGGCACTGATTGTTGCACACAGAGCGTCAATCGAACTCAGCTTCGACACAGCCGCCGCAGTCGACCTGGCAGGCAGAGACATACTTGACGCCGTCAGGCTTAGCGTGAACCCCAAAGTCATCATGTGCCCTGACCCCGAAACAGGACACGGCGACACGCTTGATGGCGTCGCCAAAGACGGTATTCAGTTGAAGGTGCGAGTCCGAGTCACAGTGCGAACAAACCTTCCGCAACTGGTGGGCGGTGCTACAGAAGCAACGGTTATCGCTAGAGTTGGCCAGGGAATTGTTTCTGCAATTGGATCCTGTGAAAGCTATCGAGACGCACTGGCTGATCCTCAGATTATCACGCGTCAGGTGCTTGCCAAGGGCCTGGATTCTCAAACCGCATTTGCGATCGTATCGATTGATATTGCCGACATCGACGTTGGCACAAATGTCGGTGCCAAACTACAGCATGCACAGGCAGAAGCCGACATTCGCATTGCTCGCGCTCACGCTGAAGAACGCAGAGCGATGGCGGTCGCCAAAGAACAACAGATGATTGCACTTACTCGAGAATACGAAGCCGAAATTGTCCTTGCCGAAATCGGAATTCCAGCTGCAATTGCAGAAGCTTACAGAAATGGACAGTTACGAGCGGAAAAGAAACCCGCGCTCCATCGAAAGACACCCGCCCGTTCTTCGCGAGCTGGTGCACAGCTTTTCTAACAATGGCTTCGCCCTTGACCCAGTGGCATGGCACGCAGAAAGACGTGGAACGCTCGAATCGTCGAACCGCTCCGTTGTCGCTACGAATAAAATGTGCCGACCGTGCGTTTACATCAGACATAGCGCTTGCATACGCTCTGAGCCGCAAAATTCTGACAGCAACGGATCGAGGCTTTACCAACAAAAGATGGCACAATGAACAGCCTCATCTGCAATTCACATCAGCGAACACCATTCAGATCACGTCGATTGTTTTAACTAAGGAGATTTCGTAATGGGTGACAAAGGCAGCAAAGACAAGGGAAAACGAGAAACGCAAAAAAAAGCGTTGTTAAGCCCCAAAGAAAAACGTAAAGCCAAAAACGAAAAGAAAAACAAGGTGGAATAAACGAGCTGGCACATCAGTTCACCTGACAAAATGCCAACTGCATGGCCGTCGAAAAGCGGCCATGCACTATTTGCGGCGTTCCACTGAAAACACATTCCCCTGCGGCCGTTCCGGAAGTGTGCTTTTCCAATCAGCAATCTGAGTCAACAACTGCGATACCACCAGCGGATGGAGCTTACTGAGATCTGACTTCTCAAACGGATCTGCCGTGAGATCATACAGCTCGGCGTATGTCGAATCCTCATTTGTCAACGCCTTCCAGTGATCCTGAACGATCGCATAAGAGACCCAGTGGTGAGGCTGCCGAGCTTTGATCGGCCACGAACCCGCCATCTTCCAGAACAGTGGACTTGGCCGCTTTGGACTTGCCGTTCCAGTAAGAACGGCCACCTGACTGACTCCATCCGGACGATAGGACTCCGGTAAGGTGACTCCCGCCAGGTCACAAAACGTGGGCAGCAGATCGACAGCGGAAATCAGTGATTGATCATCCACTTTTCCGGCAGCAATTCGCCCCGGCCACCTGGCGATAAACGGAACACCAATCCCACCTTCGTACAATGCTGCTTTGTAGCCCTTGCGACCAGCCGTAATGCCCATTGATGCAGCAACCCCATAACCGGCACCAGTTGCCGTGTCGTACATCAGAGCTAGCTCAGCACCTTCGGCAGCTCTGGCTGGACCGTTGTCGCTGCTGAAGATCACCAACGTATTGTCGGTCAGATTCAGTCGATCCAGAACATCAAGCACCTGTCCAATGCGATCATCCGCATGAGACAACACGGACGCATAAATATTGTCACGCTCTTCAAGATCGCGAAAACGCCAGCGATATTTCGGCACCACATGAAACGGCGTATGAGGCTCATGAAGCCACAAATTCACAAAGAACGGCTGCCTGGATGCCTCACACTTTTCAATAAAGCGAATCGCATTTTCAGCATCTTCGTGCACCGGCATCTGCTCGCCCGCGCAATTGAAAGCACCGTATTCGTCATAGCCATATTCGCTGGGTAGCGGCGAATCGGGAATCATGTCATTGGATAAATGCCACTTACCAAAATGAGCGGTCGCGTATCCGGCACTCTTCAGAAACCTCGGCAGAGTTGGCGTTTCAGGGGCCAGCCAATCGGGCATATTTCGTTTTGCGTTGCTGGGCACCCACGCAAAATGTCCGTCGATATTATATCGAGCCGGAAAGTGGCCGGTCATTACCGCCGTTCGACTGGGGGAACAAACACCGCTGGCGACAGTAAACCGATGAAAGTCGGTTCCTTCTTTTGCAAGCCGATCAATATTTGGCGTTTTCACATACGGATGACCGTGGCAACTTAAGTCTCCCCAGCCCCAGTCATCCGCGAAAATGAACACAATGTTCGGACGTTCATCAGCAACCAGGTCGCGACCAACAACAAAAACGACAAGCACAATCAGAAGGAATTTCCGCATCAACTCAAACACCTTAATTTCAAAGTCCAACGTCCCAAACCAGCTGCCAGGTGGTTTCGAACACGCTTCAATTCATAACCACTATTCAACGGCAGCCACCACAATCATCTCAACCAGGCAATTACCCTGCAGACCAACCTGCACGCAGGCACGAATTGGAGCATGACCCGGCGACACCCACGCGTCCCAGGCCGAATTCAGTGCAGACACTGAATCAAGACTGGCAAGGTAAACGACAACTTCCAGAAGCTGATCACGATTGCTTCCAATTTCACTTAATGTTTCATCAATCTGACGAAACACGTGCTGAATCTGCCCGGACACATCAGCCGACATATCTGCAGCAACTTCCACCCAACGAGCAACCCCGTTGTGTATCACAACATCCGCCCACCGCTGCGCACCACCCAAACGTTTAATTGATGTCATCCCGTAAAACCCATTCGTTGTCTGCCGGATGTTGAATCCAGGCACCAGTTCCCGTCATTCAACAACGCTGTTTTTAACCTCACACTTGCCTCAACACACACTCGTCGTCAAGGGCGTGCAGTATCGTCGATTGCAGATCGACGATCAAGCAAACGCAACGAACCACTAACGACGGCTCAGACGTACAAGTAAAAAACACGCATCCTGCTAATACTCGAAATTCCACACATCACGCAGATGTGCATTGAGCGGACTTGACGCCATCAACGCCACAGCCCTTTCAAGACACCATAAGTATCGCATCGCAAATTGCCATGATGCAGCCAAACCCGGATCTCCTGCCAATGGCCGCATATGCCAGGTAAAACTCACAATGTATAATTTTCCGCAACATACAGAATAATCAAACATTGAACCCTCCCCTGCCAGAAGTTACAACAGAACCCCCTTAAGGAAACCAACACTTAAAACGTGCCTTCATGCCAATCTCAATCCAATGTCCGACATGCGAAGCAAAAATTCGCGTCAAAGATTCGTACTCCGGAAAAAAAGGGCGATGCCCTTCATGTCAGGGCGCAATCAAGATTCCAAAGGTGGCTGCTGCCCCTGAAGAATTGATTCAGCAGTCGCCACCGCGACAACCGAAGACTTCTTCAGCCCCAAGCCCCGCTGTCGACGCGGTCCCCGCAACGACTAACGTCAGCGACGACATACTGGGATTCTCTCTGGACGATCTACGTTCTGAAGGAGAAGCAATTGAAGTCAACAAACCGAAATGGCGAACGGTTTCTCGTCACAGCAATTCCCAAACAACGGCCCCATCCCGCAAACAGTCACCCGCAACTTCAATGGCGTCACTGAAGGCCACACGCGAGAAAGTACTGAACGGGTTCAGTGGTTCAATCAAACCGGTTCGCAGAACACTTCTGTATCGAATTGGAGTCGTATTGGCCGCGTGTTTTGTCGTGATCCTGCCGGTACTGTACGTGGCATTGATCGCACTGGCAGGCTGGGGTGTCTACTGGCATGCAACGGAGAATATCGCCATTGCATCAATGGGATCCGGACGTGGACGCGTTGTAGCAGTGATGGCCTATGCCGCGCCAATTATCGCGGGGGGAATCTCTGTCCTGTTTATGCTTAAACCGCTCCTTGCACGACAAGTTGAACATGGAGGACGAATCTCGCTAAATAGAAATGGCCAGCCATTGCTGTTTGAATTCGTCGAACAAATCTGTGACGCCATAAAAGCGCCTCACCCTTCTCGAATTGACGTAACATTCGACATCAACGCGTCCGCCGGCTACAGCGGTGGAATTTTCAGCATGCTTAAATCAGACCTTGTCCTGACAATCGGTCTACCGCTGATTGCCGGTATGCAACTGCAGCACTTTTCAGGAATACTGGCTCACGAATTCGGACACTTCAGCCAAGGTGCTGCGATGAAAGTTTCGTGGATTGTCAGATCGATCAACCACTGGTTCGCTCAGGTTGTCTATGCCAGAGACGAGTGGGATGAATGGTTAACCGAAGTCAGTGAAGAAACAGACATTCGTATTGGTTGGATCTTCTACATCGCTCGCGCGGCCGTGTTTCTCAGCAGAGGCATCCTGTGGTGTTTCATGATGTTGAGCGCCCTGGCCACGTGCTGGCTGGCTCGTCAGATGGAATTTGATGCCGACCGCTACGAAGCTCGCCTGGCTGGCAGCACAACATTTGAAGAGACCAGCTTCCGCCTGCACCTGATGGCCTTCGGAATGCAGGACTACTTCCGCAACATGATGGTTCGCCAGCCGTCGGCACAAGAAACAGGAAACCCCATTCGCAACTTTGTCCTGCACTGCGATTCGCTGGGTGAACACGACGTAAAACGCATCAGGAAAAGGCTGCAAAAGGCAAAAACAGGATTACTTGATACTCATCCGGCCGACCCGGAGCGAATCGCTAATGCACTTCGCGAAAACACGGATGGCGTCTTCCAGAGCAGATTACCAGCGGAAGCCTTGTTCCAACAGTTCGACAAGTTGTGCATGGGCATGATGCGAATCTGACCATTTGGCAACCATTCGACATGTCACCGCCAGCTCAACTTAGCACCTCTTTCAACGTCACCACTTCTCCACGACGAATTGATTCCTGAGCCGCAAGACACACGGCAACATTCAGCCTCGCAGACTCGCCGTTATTCAGTGGGGCGGCACCCGTTCGGCAACAGTCCAGAAAATGTGCGAGCTCAGCTTTAATGCCTCGGTCGACTCGCCCGGAAGCATCCTGAAACCCCGATTCATCGTCTGGATCCGGAACCTGTCGCGACGTGTGTTCGCGAGGCTCGAAACGATGATGCTCCAGCAGGATTGCCTGATTCTTAGTGTCGATGCGTCCACCAGTGCCCACGATGCCGATTTCACAGTCGCCACCTGTTGGAGCAAACAGGCATATTTCCAGTACGGCTCGCCGACCACCTTCGTATTCAACAAGCACCTGAGCGTTGTCCAGCAGTTCAGTGCCGGTCAAAACATCCTTCCCACCGAACGCAGACACTCGCACTGGTTGTGCCTCAAACATCCAGTTGAACAGATCGAAATGGTGGCAATTCTTTTCCAGCAGCATTCCGCCTGTCAGCTTTTCACTGGAACGCCAACCGGGACGCATCGGGCCACGGTATTCACGACACCACATGACGCGAGGATCTCCCACGTCGCCGTTTTCAACCATTGACTTCATCTGCTGATAAAGTGCCTGGTGTCGCATTTCGTGACCGATCTGCAAAACCCTGCCCGCAGACCGGGCAGCCGAAATCACTTCATCGCATTCGGCAATCGACAACCCCAACGGCTTTTCACATAGAACATGCAGATCAGCATCAAATGCAGCCATAGCAGCTGCATGATGCTGATCGTTCGTGAGAGCGACAATCACAGCATCCAGGCCATCAACCTTCAGCACGTCTTCCCAGTCTTCAAACGCCTGCAGCTGATCGCCAATCAGTTCTTTAGACGCGGCGCGACTTTCCGCACTGCGGCTGCTGACAGCCACAACGTTTACGTCTGGCAACCGCAGCAGATTTTTCAGATGAGCTTCTCGCCCAAACCAACCAGCCCCCAGCAGTCCGATATTGATTGACATACTTTTCAGCATTTCCACTGCATGCGACGCATTGATTTATAGGACATTACGATCTCTCACGATGGCATAAGCGCGCCCTGCCCTCAGGCATCGTGAAGCGTGTACGGCAATCACAAACGCCGCAAGCCGTCTTCCTTAAGAGCGTTCGGAATCAGTTCTTCGATCTCGTCGATCCGCTGCATTGTTTCCGCATCCAGAATCAGATCTATAGCTGCCAGACTCTCATCAAGCTGAGCGACACTGGTGGCACCAATAATCGTCGATGCCACAAAGTCGTGTTGGCGACTCCATGCGACTGCCAACGCCGTCAGCGAAACTCCAGTATCTGCCGCGATTGGTCGAAGCAGCTCCACGGTCGCTCGACTGCGATCGTTTAGAAATCGCTCCAACATCTTCTGTTGGCGTTCTCCAGCAGAACGATAGTTTGAAAACCGAGCTCCTTCGGGATAGCCGTCGGTGTACTTGCCCGTCAACACTCCGCCACCCAATGGCGAATACGGCAACAGGCTGACATTTTCCCGACGACACACCTGAGCCAGCTCGCTCTCACAACGGCGGTTGATGATGCTGAAATTATTCTGCACAGAATCATAGCGGCACAGGCCGTGCTGTTCGGCCGCCCACAGACTTTTCATCACGCCCCAGGATGTTTCGTTGCTGCAACCAGCGACGCGAACCTTGCCCTGCTTGATCAGCACCGTCAACGCCTCAAGAATGTCTTCGTAGCGAGCGAAATGGTCGGGCCAATGCGTTTGATACAGATCGATGTAATCCGTCTGCAATCTTCGCAGGCTGCCTTCCACGGCGTTAATAATCTGAAGGCGATCCAGAGTTGTTCGACCATGACGAACCGGTGGCACAAACCAGCCATGACCAGGTCCCGTCACTTTGGTCGCCACAATCACAGCTTCACGCGGCTTCGTCTTCAGCCAGCGCCCAACAATTTCTTCGGTCACGCCGTATAGCTCGGCGGACGGAGGAACCGGATAGATTTCAGCTGCATCAAAGAAATCAATACCGGCGTCGAACGCACGATCCATGATTTCGAACGACAGTTTCTCGTCACACTGTTGACCGAATGTCATGGTGCCCATGCAAATATCGGTCACCGTAACTCCACTACTTCCCAATCTGCGACGTTCCATTTTTCCCGTTTCACCTTGGTAGACTCACGAACCACAAGAAGCAAAAGAATAGGAAATCTGTGCATAACACGCGAGCGGGTGAAAATGATTTATCGTCGAACATGCCGTTTGACCGTGTAGCCGACAGCTTCAACAACGGCTAATTATGGCTCGTCTCATTGCCCACAAGCACAGGCAGCCTAAGAGAAGCCGCGCGGCCCGCATTTTCCGACTGTGTGACAAAATGCTGAATGCAAACTCTGGGAACGTCGAATCAAACGCAATACAATAACGGTTCCAGCCTAACAAGGGCTTCGCCCTTGCCGCAGTGGTTTGGTTGGCTGGAAGACGTGGAACGCTCGAATCGCCGAGCCCCTCCGTTGTCGCTATGATGAACATGCTGCAAAGTGCGCATCATTCTCAGTTAGACTCTAATCACGTACCTCCATCTGATCGCTGAACTCCATGTCCATCCTGCTCAGCAAACGTCGCTCCTTCCTGAAGGCCGCCGGCATCTGCATCGCGCTGCCATCGCTGGAATCCATGTCTTCCGCCAGCGACGCCAGACCAACCGCTTCACCTCCCAAACGAATGGTGTGCATTGGCAACGAATTCGGAATGCACCCCGAATCGTTCTGGCCTCAAAGCGATGGAGCCGACTACGAAGCAACTGCGCTGCTGAAAACACTGCAAAGCAATCGCAACGACTTCACTCTGTTTTCCAATCTGGACCACGGGCTGAAAGGCGGACACTTCGCCATCCACGGTTTCCTCACAGGAGTCAAAGCGGCCAACGGACGCAACATGGCAGAAGGCGGAATCAGCCTCGACCAAAAAGCGGCTGAATTCGTTGGTTCGCAAACCAGGTTTCCTTCGCTGGCCATCGGTTCAGACGACGGAATTCACGGCGGCTGTCAGATGAGCTGGACGCGAACGGGAACTCGAGTCCCACCGATTCCTGGACCAAGAGAATTATTCCGAAAGCTGTTTCTGGAAGAATCGGCCGACGCAAAACGCCAGACAGCTCAACGCATCGAACTTCAGTCGTCAATTCTGGACGCCGTTCTGGGCGACGCCAACACATTGAAACGAAAACTGAACACCAGCGATGGCCGCAAACTGGACGAATACTTTTCCTCCGTGCGGGATGTCGAGCGCAAGCTGACATTGGATCGACAGTGGCAACAAGTCCGTAAACCAGCAACTTCGCTGCAGGAACCCATCAACGAGGGACTTGTCAAAGACATGCCTCAAATTTATGAACTTATCGCATTGGCGTTGCAAACAGACTCCACTCGCGTTGCCACATTGGAAATTGGCCACACGTTTGCAGTCCGAGACCTCGGCATCAAGGATGGCTATCATAGCTTGTCGCACCACGGACAGGTGAAATCAAAAATTGACCTGCTGATTCAAATTGAAACCTATCAGCTTGAACAACTTTCCAACTTCATCAACAAACTGAAGTCCATTCGCGAACCCAACAGCGACGGCACTTTACTGGATCAGACAATGGTGCTGCACGGCAGCGGAATGGGCAACGCGAATTCTCACACCAACAACAGCCTGCCCGTTATTCTGGCGGGCGGCGGCTTTCAACACGGTGAGCACAAGCGATATCCAACCGAAGGCCGATCGAAGGTTCCGCTGTGCAATCTGTTCGCTTCCATGCTGCAGGGTTTCGGCGTCGAAACCGACCAGTTCAGCACAGGCACCGGCACTCTGACCGGACTCGCCTGATCATGACAGACGACTTGAATCCTTCCTGCCTGAACACACGTGCAACCCGCGCTGCCGTGAATTCAACACAGAACGTCTCACAAAACATGTGCCCGATCATTCGGAAAACACACCTGGCAGCGTGCCTGACGAGTTGTTGCCTTCTTGTATTACTGACGACCAGCTATCGCCTTCACGCAGACGAATCCCAAGGCAACTCCACGCCCGAAAACACAGCAACTTTCAAAACAACGATCGCACCGTTTTTAAACCAACATTGCTATCGCTGCCACGGTTCAAAAACGCAAAACGGCGAACGACGATTCGATACGCTGGCAGACAACATTACCGACGATAACGTCCTGATTGATTATCAGGACATCCTTGACCAGCTGAATCTGGGAGAAATGCCGCCAGCTGACGAAGCTCAACCAGGCAACGAATCTCGCCAGCAAGTGGTTGACTGGCTTACTGGCCGTATTGCCGAATTTCACGAAACACGGGCCAACCATGGTGGCGAAACAATCCTGCGACGGCTTAACGCTCGAGAATACAGGAACACAATCAGAGATCTGCTAAACCTGCCAACAACTATGTTTGATCCAGCCGAAGGCTTCCCGCAAGACCAGGCGGTGGAACACCTGGACAATGTCGGCGACGCCCTTATTACTTCAGGCTATCTTCTGGAACGACAACTGGCTGCCGCTGACAGAATCGTGCAAAAAGCCATCTACCCGCTGACGCAGCCGCCGATTCAAACGTGGACGTTTCGCGACCACTTCAATCAGCAACCCGAAATCGATCAGGTTCACCGTCGCACAAACCTGTTCAACCACATGACACTTTACGATGTGGTAGGAGCCGACAAACCGGAAGGCGCGTATGGCCCAATTCACGCGTTTAAAGAAGGAGTGCCCTTTGACGGAATCTACGAAATACGACTGAAAGCCGAAGCCCTGAACAGGGTCCACCCTTATGACGACGACTTCATTGGAACCGACAAAAGTGAGCCACTAAGACTGGGCATTGTTCCGGGAGACCACACCGTCGGCCCGCTGCACCTTTCTCAACCAATTGAACCGCTGCTGGCAGAAATCGACCTAACGGACGAACCCCAATGGTATACCGTGCGAATCTGGCTGGACGCTGGCTACACGCCGCGATTCACATTCCGCAACGGCCTGATGAATGCTCGCAACCTGTGGGGGAAACTGGTTAAAAAGTACGCGGATCAATTCCCAAAACCAGTCAGCCCAGGCATCGTCGAACAGCGTTTTAATGCAATTAAGTACGGCAAACTTCCTCAGATACATATTCACGAAATAGAAATCAAAGGCCCTTTCTATGACCAGTGGCCAACTACAGCCCATAAGGCGGTCTTCGGAGATGCAGCGGAATCAATTCTGAGCGCCCAGGAAATTTCGGCTGAACTAACACGTAGGGAATTAACAAAATTCGCATCAAAAGCTTATCGGCGACCAGCCACCACGGAAGAGATTGACCACGTTTGTTCTGTTGTCAACCGCCAACAGAACAAACAACGCAGTTCCATTCAAGCGTATGCAGACGGACTGAAAACGGTTCTGTGCTCGCCTGCGTTTTTATACCTGGAGGAGCCGTCGAAAAGCAGGCACGTTTCCGCCACCACGCTTGCTACACGACTGTCATACTTCCTTTGGTCTTCAATGCCCGATGAAGAACTGCTGACTTTGGCGACTAACAGCAGCGACTCGCCGAACGCAAATGCGGAAAATGTCACAGACCTTAGAAACCACGAAGTCCTGCAAGCTCAGGTAGAACGTATGCTGGCAGACAAGAAATCAGATGCCTTCATCGACGGTTTTCTGGACAGCTGGCTAACACTTAGAGAATTCGGCTCTCAGCCGCCTGACCGCGATAAGTTTACCAACTACTATCGCTTCCAACTGGGAACTGCGATGTTGAATGAAACCCGACACTTCACCCGGCATCTGCTCACAGAAAACCTAAGTATCGATAATTTCCTGGACACAGACTTCACCTTTGTCAACAAACATTTGGCGCAGCATTACGGCATTGACTATCCGGCCGGAAGAGGTTTTCAAAAAGTCGCTATCAACGATAAACGTCGTGGCGGACTGTTGGGCCAGGCAAGCATTTTAACCGTGACTGCAAATGGCATCGACACGTCACCGGTTGTGCGCGGTGTCTGGCTATTGGACAACATTCTAGGCACACCGCCATCACCTCCACCACCCGACGTCGAACCGCTGGACCCTGATGTTCGTGGAGCAAAAACCATTCGACAACAATTGGAAAAACACCGCACCATTGCCAGCTGCAACAACTGCCATCGCAAAATTGACCCCATGGGTTTCGCGTTGGAAAACTTTGACCCGGTCGGACAGTGGCGAACAAACTACACAAAAAACCTCAGCATTGACGCATCGGGCCAACTACCAAACGGTACAACGTACGACAACATCGTCAGCTTCAAACAAATCCTGCTTCAGCAAAAAGAACTGTTCGCCAGAGCTCTCACCAGCAAACTGATGGCCTATGCAACAGGACGGCAAATGACTCCCGCCGACCGCCCCGCCGTTGACAAAATCATCCACGATCTCGAATCGCGAGGTGGCGGAATGCGAGATCTCATTCTGCTGATCGTAGACAGCCAAACATTTCGAGGCTCAGCACAGTTTACTGAAAACTGAAAACTCGCGGGTAACATCCAAATCCGTTTTCCCCAACAACTCCACGCAAACCTGATAATCTAATGGTACGGAATGAAGGAAACACGTAAGTTACGTGCTGCTGCAGAGCGTTTGCTTTGAAAACCTCTTTTAGCGACCTTTAGAAAGAGAACACAGATCGGTCAAAATCTGACCTGATGCAAACGCATTTGCGGAAAAGTGCTCAAGGAATCTACTGGAAACTTCGCGCGATTTTGGCTGCGTCTAATCATCGTTGTTGGTTCATTACGATAACAACAATACCCTGAAGGATTAAACGCAACTGAAAGACGACCCAGCATGTATCACCAGGCGGCGGAAATCAGTAATACACGGAATGGAAGTTTGCTTGTGGCTGAACGAGATCGAAGAAGAAAACGACACTCCTCAACCAAATTCGGCAACCCGGAGCTGGCTGACCTATCCGACGAAGAACTGCTCGATCTGCGGTTCTGCGATCTTGGACTTAGCATCAGCGGAACTCCACTTGAGCTGAGAATCGCTCAGCTTGAACGCGAATTGGAAGCGAAGAAAATACCGTTTCACCCGCACTTCTGGCTCTCTGAAGAGTGGTTCACACCCGACGGAGTACCGGGTGTCGCGATTCCCTTCTATCTGGCTGACAGCCGCCTGATGAAGCTGGAAGAACGCCAGATGCTGGAAGTGGAAGGAGGCACCCTGGACTGGTGCATGAGAATTCTGCGACATGAAACGGGGCATGCAATCGACAATGCCTATCGACTGCGCCGTCGCCGATGTTACCGCGAAACCTTCGGAAACGTGTCGGTTCCCTACCCCGACGCATATTCGCCGAAACCGTACAGCCGCAGTTATGTCGTCAACATTGACCTGTGGTACGCCCAAAGCCACCCCGTGGAAGACTTTGCGGAAACATTTGCCGTGTGGCTGAAACCGCGATCCCGCTGGCGGCAGACCTACAAAGACTGGCCGGCACTTAAAAAGCTGGAATTTGTTGATGAACTTATGCAAACCGTTCGCACCGAACGAGCAGCCGTAACAACTCGACGTCACGAAGAACCACTTCGCGCCATCCGCACGACTCTGCGAGAACACTATCAAAAGAAACGAGCTTACTATGGCATGCAGGAATCTGAGTGCTACGACCACGAACTACTGAGACTTTTCAACCCCGAACCACGCGACAGACGTGCTCCATCAGCAGCAACGTTTCTAAGAAAAGCCAGCAAACGACTAAGACGCGACGTGTCTGAATGGACGGGACAGTTCCAATACACCATCGACCAGGTCCTGCGTGAAATGATTTCACGCTGCCAGCAACTCGACCTGCGACTTGACCGAGACTCTGAAGAAGTCGAACGAGATGCCCTTATCGTGCTCACCATGCACACAATGAACCATATTCAGGACGAAGCTCACAAGGTCGCGTTATGAAAAAGCTGCGGATTGCTGCACTGATTCGTGACGGACTGATCCCGCCTGAATCTGCAACGTCATACGATGTCGATAACCCGCCCGAATGGAAGATGGAATTCGATATCCTGGCGACCCTTGGCGACCTTGGGCATGATGTTCGTCCGATCGGACTTTATGACGATCTGACACCCGTCAGAAACTGCATCCTCAATTGGAAGCCTCATATTGCATTTATGATGCTGGAAGAGTTTCACGGAATTTCCCAATACGACCACGCCATCGTCAGCTACCTTGAACTGATGAAGCAACGCTACACCGGCTGCAACGCCAGAGGGCTGATGCTAAGCCAGGATAAGGCACTCAGTAAAAAAATTCTGAACTACCATCGAATTCCGACCCCCAAATTCAACGTCTTTCGGCGAAATCGCAAAATCCTTCCGCCGACTAAAATGCACTATCCGGTTCTGGTGAAGTCCGCAACCGCTGATGCTTCGCTGGGAATATCCCAGAACTCCATCGTCTCCAACGCAGAGGCGCTGATTGATCGAGTGAAATTCATCCACGAAACCATTCAAACTGATGCGCTCGTCGAAGAATACATTGAAGGACGAGAGCTTTACGTAGGCATCATCGGCAACAACCGACTTGAAGCATTTCCAGTCTGGGAAATGCAGTTTAAGAACATGCCCGACGACGTTGCCCATATCGCCACAGCTCGCGTCAAATGGAACACAAAGTACCAGCGCAAACACGGCATCGAAACATCGGCAGCACCAGGCCTGACCTCCGCCGACAAAGAACGCATCCAAAACATCTGCAAACGCGTCTACCGCGTCCTCACGATGAGCGGATACGCAAGAATCGATCTGCGAATGAGACCGGATGGTCGGGTGTATGTCATCGAAGCCAACGCCAACCCCAACCTGGAATACGGCGAAGACTTCGCGGAATCTGCTGACGCAATGGGGCTCAAGTACCCTCAACTGCTACAGAAAATCATGAACCTCGGTTGCTCCTACAACGCAGCCTGGAGGCAATAACCTAACAAGGGCTTCGCCCTTGACCCATTGGCGTGGTTGGCTGGAAGACGTGGGGCGTTCGAACCGCCGAGACGCCCCGTTGTCGCTACGACCAACATGCCCGCACCGTGCGCGCATCACTTTAAGTAAGACTCTAACCTCAACACATTTCCGTCCGCAAACAGAGCCTTAGCTTTGAATAGGATCGGCGTTGTACAACTGCATCGGACGGTCCTGCAGGTCGAACCATTGGGTATTCCTGGCGAACCCAAGAGCAGAATACATCGTTGCGGCAAGGTTTTCTGATGATTGCCGATCCTCCAAAGGCTGCCCACCATGACTGTCAGACTGACCGATAATTTTTCCGCCGCCAAAACCACAACCGGCCAACATCACTGATTGTACGGCTCCATGATGATCGCGCCCCGGCAACTTGTATGCAGTCGGAATCCCAAAGACTTTCGGAGTCCTACCGAATTCGCCCGCCATAATCACTAATGTCGAATCCAGCAGTCCACTCTCGGACAGATCGTCCAGCAATGCAGCGACAGCTCGATCCATCGGCGGCAGAAGGTAATTCTTCAGATTAGGGAAGGCGTTACCATGAGTATCCCAGGTTTCGTTATTCCCCAGGTTAACCTGCACAAAGCCGACACCAGCCTCAGAAAGTCGCTTGGCCAACATCAATGACCATCCAAACGCGTTGCGACCGTACTGATCCAGCTTTTGTGGTTCTGCGTTGTGAATATCAAACAATTTATTAAGCCGCCCATCGCCGAGCATTGAGATCGCACGATCCCGAAATCGTGAAAACGATTCTGTCTCCGCAAGCTTCTGAAGTGCTCGATTTTTCTGCTCCATAAGTTCCAACAACTCAAGGCGATCGGCAAAGTGAGATTCAGAGATGCCATCAATCAACGATAACCCCGGAGTACGAAAATGCAGCCCACTGCTGGTCTCCCGCCCGCGCTGATGATGGAACTCAAACTCAGGCCAGGCGCCATAGGTATTCGCATTAAAACGACTGGAAGAAAGAATCCACGGATCGCGCTGAGTGCCCATTGTTCCAGCGAACTGCCCCGGAATAACGCGTCCCGTGCGGTGAATCAACTTCTCGGGCAGAACAATCGAAGCTGGCAGACCATTGCGTTCAGGAAGCAGGGCTCCCATCAATGCAGCAATCGACGGGTGGTCAGTTGGCTTCGGAATGGAAGGATTGAAACCAACTGGCAGGCCGGTTCGCCCGGTCAACATGACCATATGGCCCTGCGAATGCTCGTTGTAGGGATGACTTAGACTGCGAACGACACTCCAACTATCACTTCGCGCTGCCAGCATCGGCAGGTGTTCACAAATCTGCAGTCCAGGAGTCTGAGTCGCAACCGGCTGGAACTCCCCCCGAATATCGCGGGGAGCATTAGGCTTCGGGTCAAATGAATCCTGCTGAGCCAAACCACCAGAAAGGAAAATATAGATTACAGAACGAGGCTTTCTCACCATCGATACCGAATCTGTAGCACCAGCACTGACGAATGGCTGAGCAGACAATGCGGCCGCGGTGGCAGCAAGCCAATTGCGTCGGTCAAGAACAGTCTGCTGTGATCCGCCTGAACTACATGATCCAGTCATAAGAATCTCTCCTCGTTCAGAACCCGCAGTCGCAAAGCACGAACCAATGCAACTCAGGAATCCTCACACAACCAAAATCAACGATGAATCAGAAACATCGCAACATGAGAGACGATGGCATCTTCCCAACACTAAATAATGACCTGCAGCCCCCACAGACACAAGCCGCCTCAAAATAAACGTAATCCGCGTTGACGACCACCACCCCCCTCACAAAAAACTCCCGCCGAAACACCGCGCCACCACAGATCACAGATCGCATCCAAAACGATATAAGAGCAACTCAGAATGACACGACAAGTTGGACGTTACGCACGACAGCAACAAAGAATGCATATACGCACAACAAAGCCTGCCAAATTCAATCAACATTCCGGACCTCGATCACAAAACCCGGCGCATAAAAAA
>CALFSX010000011.1 GCA_937916515.1 uncultured Planctomycetaceae bacterium
CCATTTCATCAATGATATCCAGGGGGAAACGGGTATCCGGACACGCTGCTAGCGGTTATCGGTTCACCAACGGGTCCAGAGCAAAGGCGCTATCCCCCCCGAGGCAAGCTCAGGGGCGACGTGTGCTTTCAAGCCACCGCCTTAGTTAGCGCAGTAGTCGATGATTCTGGCCAGCTCGCTTCTCATTTGAGCTCGATGGACAATCCGATCCACAAAGCCGTGCTTCAGCAAAAATTCGCTGGTTTGGAAGTCATCCGGAAGATCGATCTTGCAGGTTGCCATTACAACACGTGGGCCGGCGAAACCGACCAACGCATTAGGTTCGGCTACAATCACGTCGCCCAATGACGCGAAACTGGCGGCGACTCCGCCCATCGTCGGGTTGGTTAGAACAGAAATAAACAGTCCTCCCGCACGACGAAATCTGGCCAGTGCCGCAGAAACCTTCCCCATTTGCATCAATGAAATAATGCCTTCGTGCATTCGAGCACCACCGCCCGAACCGCTGACGATGATGAGTGGCAATGAAAGTTCAGTTGCCTGTTCGACGGCGCGGCACAGCTTTTCGCCCACCACGGAACCCATGCTTCCCATGATGAACGCGGAATCCGTCATGCCGAATACCAGCGGTCGGCCACGCATATAGCCGCGCCCAACAGTGCAGGCATCAACCATACCGGTACGAGCCTGCTCTTCCACAAGGCGATCTGCGTACGACTTGCGATCGGAAAATCCAAGTGGATCCATCGGGCGAATATTGGCGTACCATTCTTCGAAGCTGTCCGGGTCCATCAGCTGTTTGATGCGAACGGATGTCGGAACATAGAAATGGTGATCGCATTCCGGACAGATGTTCAGGTTTTCTTCAACCTGATTGCGAAACACAGTTGCTCCGCAACCATCACAGCGAAGCCACAGCCCTTCCGGCACGCCTCGCTTTGGTCGTTTCATATCCTGCAGCCACGATCGTTGACCGGATTTATTGGTGGTTGTCATTGTGCTGAATCCTGAGCAGTTGGCGCCTGTGTGACTGCATCCTGTGTTACCGAATCGTGTGACGTCGCCCCCTGAACGGCTTCAACGGTCGCGTGTTCAGATGCTTCCATTTGTTCAGTGGCAGCCGGGGTTGAGCTAAGTACTGCGTTAACAAATGCCTGTGAGTCAAATGTGCTGGACTCGAAAACTTCGACAGCCTGTCGATGGTCTTCCCCACAAAGGCAGGCATTCAACGCCGGACTTCGCTGTTGAAGGGTGCAACGGATTACTGTGGCAATCGGATCGCACACGACAATTGCAAACACATCGTGTTTCTTGATTGCCTTATTCAGCACTTTCTGAATACGCAGACAGGCGTCTCCCAGAGTTTCACCTTCCGGCGGACAGATCGATTGTGGAGTCTGCCGTCCGGTGCGAAAAACCTTGGGGTACCTTTTCCGGACATCGGCTTCCGGCAGGCCCTGCCACAAGCCCTGATCGACGTTCCGAAGTTCTTCCAGTTCTTTAACTTTGACTCCACCCTGTGCATCGGCAATAGCGCGAGCTGTACCGAATGCAGGGTCAGCTGGAGAGGCAAGAATTGCCTGAAGCTTGATCCCTTTTTCCTTTAGCTGCAGAACGGCTTCCTCAACCTGTTCCAGGCCGAGATCGTTCATGGGCATTTCCAGAGTCCCCAGCAGTCGTGATTGAGCGTGGTAGTCTGTGCAGCCCGGACGAATAAGTACGATTGTGGACATTCGTGTTCTCCTGAAGTTAACCGGCGGATCCGCAATGGGTCGCCTTGGAAGAAAGAATGCCAGCCGCAGCTTTGTAGTCATCGTGGTCAAAGATGGAACTTCCAGCAACAAAAATTTCGGCTCCCGCTTCGGCACACAAGCCGATGGTTTCAGCCGCAACACCACCGTCCACTGAAATTAGCAGACGGTCACCCGCAACTTCACGAGCTCGCCGCATCTTCGGCAGTACTTCGGGAATAAACTTCTGGCCGCCAAACCCCGGATTGACGCTCATAATCAGCAGCAGGTCGCAGTATTCCAGATAGGGTTCAGCCGCTTCGATAGGAGTGTCAGGATTGATTGCCAATCCGCTTACAACATCCTGCTTTCGAATCGCCTGCAACAGTTCAGTTGGATCCGGAACTGCTTCCAGATGAAAGGTGATCGCCTCACACCCGGCCTTGATGTATTCATCAAGGTATTTTGCCGGATCAGAAATCATCAGGTGAGCATCAAACGGAGTGCTGGTTAAGGCTCTCAAACGTTCAATCACCATCGCTCCATACGACAGGTTTGGAACAAAGTTTCCATCCATCACATCCAGATGATAAAGCGGTAAGCCAGCGGAGTCGATTCGTTCAACTTCACTTTTGAGGTCGCCGAAATCACACTTCAGCATCGATGGTGCAATGACAGGACTGTGTGCCCTGAGATGTTGCAGCATCGCTTGTCTTGACAACATAGTTTTCGCCGTCGACAAAGTCTGAAAGGGCAAAGTCACAAGTGACGATCCAATCGACAAGACACGCCTTGTCGGTTCCCTTCAAAAAAACGGAAGCGGGTATTTTCTTAATCCGAATTGACCAAGTAAAGCCGAACGTCGCCAATGCCCCGGTTTCCGAATAATGCCCTAAATCAATTTTGTTGTTTTTTGAATTTTCCTGTTTCGTAAACGCTTTTTTGGCACGAAACATCTGTCACTTTAAGGCAAAAGCCAGTCGTTAGCGTTCCAGGCAGGCACTTCATGGAAAAAGCCCGCAGATCTTAAATCTGCGGGCTTTTTCACTTGAATTTACCACAGCCGAATTGATTACAGGCTTGCGATCTTCTTAATCAGGTCAACAGTTCGGTTTGAGTAACCGTACTCATTGTCGTACCAGCCCAGTACCTTCACCATGTTGCCACCAACAACGCAGGTGAACGAACCGTCGAAGATGCAGCTGTGAGGATTGCCGATGATGTCGGTGGAAACGATTGGATCTTCGGTGTATTCCATGATCCCCTTGAATTCGCCTTCTGAAGCCGCCTTCATCGCTTTGTTGATGTCTTCTGCAGTGACGTTCTTACCAAGAACGGCTGTCAGGTCGGTGATGCTTCCTGTTGGAACTGGCACTCGAAGAGCATAGCCAGTCAACTTGCCAGCAACTTCCGGAAGGACTTCGCCAACAGCTTTTGCGGCACCGGTTGAAGTTGGAATGATGTTGATCGCTGCAGCGCGAGCACGGCGAGGGTCGCTGTGCAACTGGTCAGCAACCTTCTGGTCGTTGGTGTAAGCGTGGCAGGTTGTCATCAAGCCGTGCTCAAGACCGAAGTTGTCGTTCAATACCTTAACCATTGGTGAAAGGCAGTTGGTTGTGCAGCTGGCGTTTGAAATGCACTTGTGATCTGCAGTCAGCTGGTTGTCGTTAACACCCAGTACAACAGTCAAATCCGGGCCTTTTGCAGGAGCAGAAATAACAACCTTTTTAGCACCGGCTGTCAGGTGAGAATCGAAACCAGGTTTACCGTCAGCCGCTCGGCTGGTGAAGAAACCCGTTGATTCCAAAGCAACATCGACGCCCATTTCGCCCCATGGCAACTTGGAAGGATCTCGCTCAGCGCAAACCTTGATGGTCTTGCCGTTAACGATCAGGTTTGAACCATCAGATTCAACCGTACCGTTGAAACGACCATGAACACTGTCGTACTTCAGCAGCATGGCAAGGTCGTGTGGATTGCCAAGGTCGTTGATTGCAACAACATCGAATTCGTCTGGTCGGGCTGCCAATGCTCGAAATGTAATTCGTCCGATTCGGCCAAAGCCGTTGATTCCTACTTTAACTGACATCTTAAATCTGACTCCGAGAGTTGAACTCGACTAAAAACTGCAGACTGGAAACGACAAGTGCCGTTCGCTTAACAGCCGGCCCATGGCCCCGATGCCTGCGCGCACATTTCACGCAGAAGCTGTCTGTGAGGTCGAAATCGTAGCGTGACCACAGCGCAATGCAAGTTCAGACAAATCTGAGGCCCGAAAACAGTGAACACAGGTCTCACACATCGGAATCCGCACGCCTAAACACGCTGGCCTGTTAATTTACGGTGTTTTCTGGCGTTTTCCCAAGGCTTCCCGGCAACTCCAGCATTTTACGCGTCTGCCACGCAGGCCAGGTGTCGTCCCAGTATCGTCTTCAAGCGGCAACGCTGGCAAACGAACCTGGTTCCCGCAATCGACGAATGTCCACCAGCTACGCCACGCCAATCGATCGCAGAAACTGAGTTCCCGAAATCATGGTTGCGGCGCACTGAATTGCTTCGTAAATCGCTTCATCGCTGGCACCTTCTTCGCGAGCCTTCGCAACGTGAGCCGCCGTGCAGGGTTTGCACGCATTAATGTCGCTCAATGCCAGATTGATCAGTTCGACAGTTTCGTCCGGCAGCGAAGTGCCTTGAAACGTGTGAGCTCGCAAGCCAACGGGCATGCCTTCGAAAACATCGCTTCCCGAAATATCGCGAAATTTGAACAGCACGTTATACATCGAATTCGTTGCACCCACCGCCAATGCGTCGGTCAGTTCCTGCTGAGTAATTTCTTTTGCCATAGCGAACTCGCGAAGGTAGTTGACCCAAATTTGTGAACCCGCCTGTCCGGCGACAGCAATCGCGATCAGCAGTTTGTTCTTTTCCGACAGCTTGCCTTCGCCCAATACGAACTTGCGGAAGTTCATAAAGAAGTCGTGCACAAATGCGGGACTGTTGGCCATATAGCGGAACACTTCCGGAATCTCTTCGACGCCAAAAATTTCCTTGATTCGCGTAAAGGCCTGAGCTGCCTTATCAACAGCATCAGCATCGGCAACGGGATTCACAAACGTCATGGCAAAACGCCCCTGGGGATCAACAGAAAAAGCAAAGAAAGCGTATCAACAGAAAAACGGCGGCACAAAAGCCTGCTGTTTCCGATGACGAACAACGTCCGCAGCAACTTACAAACTGCCAAAGGAATGTGCGACTTGAAATGCAAATTCTGCACAATCAGTCGCCAGCGACGTGCCAAGGCGCGAACGACGAATAATCAGTCGGCGGGCAGCAGGTCTGAATCAGAAAGCAATTTCACATCACTTTTCGTCGTCGGGCCATCGGCCTGATTCGCAGGCGACGATGGAATCATGGCGGTTGCACCACCATAAAATGATCCGCCGCTGCTAAGCTGAGGATCCGGCCCCAGATAGACGTTATAGACGGCTCCTGAAAACGAAATCTGATCACCGGGCAGCAACGCACCACGAAGAACGCGCTGACCATTCACGCGAGTTCCATTGGTGCTTCCCAGGTCTCGCATATAGATCAGTCCATCCGTCTTCACAAGAATGCAGTGAAGCTTTGAAACGCTGCCGTGATCCACTGCCAGATCGCAAAGTCTCGAACTACGCCCGACCACCGTTATCGGCTTGGTCAGCGTAATCGGTGGACCACCTTTGGCTGGTATGAGTTGGGCAAGCATGTAACCAAACTTCTTAATTGAAGCTGCAAGTCGTTCTGACACTTAAGCCGTTATTGCGACCAAACAGGAAATTCCAACACCAGGCGACGGCGTTTTACCGGCAACTTTCCCCCATGGCGACCACAACTCATACCTGTCTGGTATAAGAGAGATCTCACGGGGTCGCCCGAAAATTGAAGGGATTATCCGATATTTAACAGTGTCGGGAGGATGGGGTTTAAAAGTCAAGGTTCGCCCACCGGGTCGGCCCCTTTGCTGGGAAATATTGCCGTTTGCAGCGAATAAAACAGCCTTGGCTCTCGTGAATTCGCTGCAATCGTAAATTACGGCGACTACAGCCCCAATTGCCAACCAGAACCACAAACCGAGTGCTCAACGGGCAGCCTTACGTGGGTTAGCAGAAAATTGCTTTAAAACACAACCGATTGCTCTGTTTCTGCGGCAGAATCAACGGCGGATTGCAAATTCCCGTCCTGACAGCGTGCTGACTTGTTGTTTCGCTGTGTTTGGTCTGTCAGAATGAAGGGCAGGGCCGTGTTCACAGTTAGCTGCACATACCAGAGTGCCTGCTTAAATCACCAGAGGTCCGGCTTCCTGCAGCAGCGCCTCTTTCCACTTTTTCTGCTTTTCACCTCACAGCCGACGATCCCAGTTAAATGGCTCAGAGAACCATCGGCCCCTTTATTATCGACCGTCAAATCGGCGTGGGTGGCATGGGTATTGTTTACTCAGCCATCTATCCCGTAAACGGCAAGAAAGTCGCACTGAAAGTGCTGGCTCCGGGGTTGATGAGCGATGAAAAACTGATGAAGCGTTTCGAACGCGAAATCGATATTCTGAAACGGCTGGATCACCCCAACATTGTCAAATACTACGGCGGCGGTACAGAAAACAACCAGCGTTACTATGCGATGGAATTCATCGACGGTGGCTCGCTGCAGCAGGTCCTGAAACGCCGCACGCGATTATCGTGGGAACAGGCGATCCACGTTGGTCGGCAGGTGTCGTCGGCTTTAGAGCACGCTCATAACGCTGGCGTTATCCATCGAGACCTGAAACCAGCTAACCTGTTTTTGTCTCGCAAAGGAAGACTAAAACTAGGCGACTTCGGAATCGCTCGAGACACAGAAGCGACCGCACTAACGGCTGCCGGCAAAACGGTTGGCACCTATGCCTACATGGCCCCGGAACAAATTCAGGTTGGCCCGCCAATCACCGGCAAGACAGACCTGTATGCGCTAGGCTGCCTGCTGTACGAAGTGCTGGTCGGTGAAACTCCATTCCAATCGGAAAACCCGATGGACATGTTGATGCAGCACCTGAACGATGATCCATACAACGTCATCGAAAAAGTTCCAGACTGCCCCATCTGGCTGGATCAGCTTGTTGAACGCCTGCTGGCGAAAAATCCCGACGACCGACCGCATGACGCTCTGGCCGTGCATACGGAACTGGGTGAAATCCGCGAAAAAGTTGAAGCTGGAAACAGCGTCACAATGGCGGAAACAATGCAGGGCAATCGAATCTCAACGAAAACAGAACGCGACAAGAAACCCGCCAGGAAGAAAAAAAAGAAAAAGAAGGACGTCCCCTTCCACGAACAAACGTGGTTTCTGGCAACATGCCTGCTGGCTCTGCTATCCGCGACTATCTGGCTGCTATGGCCGAAAAGCGAAAGCTGGTATGCCGAACAATGGCGCACAGCCATGAGCGGCGACGAATACGCTCAACGCGCCACTTTGGAAACACACGTCGATAAATATCTTACCGAATTCCCTGAGGGCGAATACGTCGTCGAAGCTCGCCAACTATCCGACAACCTGCACGCCAATATTCTGGAACTTCAACTGAAGAACTTTGCCAAGATGGGCAAAGATGTCGAACCGGAATTCAAAGCCGCGTGCGTTGACGTCGTATCCCAGGAATCTGACGAAGGATTGAAATACTTCAGCTCATGGGAAACGGCTAAGGATGTTGATCTCCAGGTTAATCCTCTGCCCGTCATGGAACGCTGGTACGTGCTGATTTACGAGTCTCGATCAATCAAGAACCCCGACGACGAAACTCGCCAGCTGATTCAGGTTTGTCACAATCACTACGAATATTTTCGAGGGCGCCTGCTGGCAAGTCCTCGCGCTTTTGAATTCATGCAAAAGCGCATGCAGGACACCGAAAAACGTCTCGCAGATGGTGAACGTGAACCCGCCTTGATTACCTGGAAATTCGTTTACGACGAATTCAAGCAGGTCGAATCGATGAAAGCCTTCGCCGAATATGCTCGAAAGCGTTTCAACCTGTCTCCTGCTGAAATTCCAAATGGCGGAACCGCTGAAAATTCACCTGACGCTCAGGAATCCAACGCGGCCCAGGATACAACAGCAGAAAGCGGAGCTCCCCCAGCGTCGCAGCAGCAATAACGCGGCGAATGCTTGCCGCAGTTTGCTACTTAATAGCTTCAACCGGCTCCGCTTCCATTGCCTCAGCGGGGTCCGGAATCTCGATGTTGTCAACAAACGATTCGATGGCCTGCATATAGCGAGCCGCAACGTAGGTTCCGATGGCTTTGCCAACATCAGCATGCAGCGTCAGTCCTCCGCTGGTGGAATCCAGATACAGGCGAATATCCGTTCGGCCACCCAGGTCGATAACTCGCTGCATCAGATCGTCACCCGTGGCAATCGGCACTGGGTTGTAGGTGATCAGGTCGCCACTGTCGTAAATCAGATCTTCTTCAAAAACCTCTCCGCCCCCAAACATTTCCTGTTTCAAGGTCTTAGCAAGCAGCATGTCTGCCAGTGTTGGAATTCTGGTCAGCCCGGTGGCATCATCCTGAGGATACGCCATCCACGCATCAAAATCCACTTCCGCCGAAACGACTCGCGTGTTGGCTCGAATACCGCTGCTTTCGCAACGAGCGATCGACGACTTCAGAATTTCCACGCTGGTTTCTCCACCGACACAGAACCACAAACACGAATTTGCGTGAGCGATATACAGGTGAGTCAACTGGATCGGAAATTCAGCAGGCGCATCCAATGACGGAATACGAAATTCGATAACATCCAGATCGCCGCTCCTGGTGATGATAAAGCGTTCGGCAATTTCGCGAGGAGTCGTTTCGGGAGTGAGCAGTGTTAAAACGCTTCTTAATAGTTCCGGATTATCGTCCACCTGCATTCCCGCATAGATGACGCCGCCAGACGCTTCGGTCCAACCCAGCTTGGCGAAGAATTCCAGGTTGGTTTGATCGGCAATGGAAACCATGGTTTCAGCCAGTTCAACACCGCCTAAAACCATTTCCACGTCGGTCCCGGCTTCCTTTATCAGCTGGTCCTTCATCCATTCAGCGCCGGACTTGATAACTCGAATGCTTTCTTCCGGAAGCTTGATGGAAGAATGCAGAGTCACCGCGGCGCCATCGTTGATGATCGGGGCGAACCGACTGCGGGCAGACGAAAAATCTTCCAGTCGTTTGGATAGCCCACTGCCTTTGTTCGCGCTGATGTTCAGTTCTGCGCGAATTGGGTTTTGATCGTCAGCCAGTTGAATAAAGCCTTTCACGTGATTAGCGTCAAACATCCCGGCCTTCGCAATCGCCAAAGCAAGCTCGCCGCCGGAGCTGCGAAAGTTGTAGTCAATATCTGATTCTTCATCACGTTGCTGCATTTGAGTACTCATGCCACCATACAGCATGTTCCACCCAAGTGACTTCAATCCAAACGGAATGCGTTCCAGATACACTTCGGCGCCGAGGTCCACATCGCGAGAAGCGTCTTTCATCACGCCGTCTTTGGTGGGAAGATTCATGTCCCAGATGGAGGCGTCCTGGCCCTGATACATCAGGTTTCCGTGATAGCGATAATATTGATCGAAGTTGTAAGTAGTCTGGCTGTATTTGACGCCGTCTTCTTCAATGATTGTCGTATTGTCATCATCCAGACTCTGAACCTGAACGCCCACGCCGGAACCACTGCCAACCGAAATGGATACGCTGCGAGTCGCCGCAGGCTCCGTGTCTGGTACGTCTGCACCTTCGGCATCGATCGGTATGTTGGCGCCATCGTCTGGCAGATCCAGGTCATTCTCAATACGAGTCGGAGGATCAAATTCAGTGGCCAGCGGCACCTTATTGGACCAGGAATTTGTGACCTTATGTTTGCCGTCTTTTCCGGAGATATTGTCTTCTTCGCCATTTTTTCTGGCAAACGTTCGCCCAGCCACCTGCCGGAGAAGCTTCATGTAATCTGCTTCATCTTTGACTTCGCTGAAACTAACGTTGGCGACAGACGGCAACATTCCCTTGGCAAGAAAGAACAGCGTTCCGCTGACCGGACGCTCCACTTCGCTCACCATTTTGCCAACTTCTGATTTGTCGTAGAATTCCAACGCTTTGCCGCCGATTTTCAGCTGATCAGACATATTTCGCAGGTAGTCGACGGCATCCTGTTGGGTGATTCGATTGACCAGTACGGCGAACGGAGTTTCGCTGTAAATCGTCGGTGACGGGTCAGAATCGGCCTGTTGAGCGAGGCAGACTGAGCCCGAAACAGTCAGGCAGCAAATTGCCAGAGTCGTGCAGAAAATCGTTTTCAGAACTCGAAAAGCCATTAACACACTCCAAAAACCAGGACGAATGCTCGGATATCGGACTGATTCGCCGGACACTCCGAATTGTCCACATTTTCTTTTACAATTGGTGTTCTCTGCAATGGCGATAGGGCGTTAAACATCGCAACAATCCCGTCAAAATCAATTAGTCAGAGCCACATTGGCTCGTGTTCACCGGATTTCAGCAGCAAATGGCCGTTCTTCTTCAAATTCTTGATGGCGTCAAAAGTTATGGCGACCAAAATCTTCTGGACAATGCCAGCGCCACCATTCATGACGGAATGAAGGTCGGTTTTATCGGACGCAATGGAGCCGGCAAGTCGACTCTGCTGCGAGTTCTTCTGGGCGACGAAGAGCTCGATAGCGGCGAAGTTGTTCGAGGAACCCACTTGCAAGTGGGCTATTTGCGGCAGCACGACCCGTTTAATCCAGGCGAATCCGCTCTGGAATTCCTGATGCGCGACAGCGGTCAACCCGACTGGAAATGCGGAGAAGTAGCCGGGCAGTTTGAACTCAAAGGCGACTATCTGAACGGTCCCGTCAAAGACCTTTCCGGCGGATGGCAGACTCGAGTCAAACTTGCTGCGCTGCTGCTGCATGAACCCAACCTGTTAATGTTGGACGAACCAACCAACTTTCTGGACCTGCGTACACAGATTCTGCTGGAACACTTTCTGGTTAACTTTACTGCGTCCTGCCTGATTGTGTCGCACGATCGAGCATTCCTGACGGCCACCTGCGATCAGACACTGGACCTGAATCGCGGCAAGCTAACTTTGTATCCGGGGAAAATCACCCCCTATCTGGAAAAGATAGAAGAAGACAAAATCCGCGATCAACGCACCAACGCGGCGGTTATCTCCAAACAAAAACAGCTACAGAAGTTTATCGACAAGAACAAAGCAAGAGCGACTTCTGCCAGCCAGGCTCGTTCAAAACAAAAACAACTGGACCGCCTGCAGACAAAAGAAATCGAAGTTGATCTGCCAACCGCTTCAATTAAAGCGCCCGTCGTTGAACCTCGACAGGGGCCAGCCTTAATTTGTATGGACCTGGCCATCGGCTACGACGGCGTAGCAGTGGCCAGCGACATTGAAATCGAAGTGGAACACCAGCAGCGAGCGGCCATCGTAGGTGACAACGGCCAGGGAAAAACTACCCTGCTTCGAACGATTGTGGATTCCTTGAAACCGGTTTCCGGTAAGGTCAAGTGGGGCTACGGCTGCAAAATCGGAACGTACGCTCAGCACGTCTATACCACGCTTCCGCAGGAACAAACCGTTCTGGAATACCTTGAATATACGTCAATGCCAGGCATCACAACTCAGGACTGCCTGAACGTGGCTGGATCGTTGCTGTTTAAGGGAGCTCACGTTAACAAACCTATCAAGGTCCTGTCCGGGGGCGAGCGAGCTCGATTGTGCATGGCCGGTCTGTTGCTGGGCGACTATAACATTCTGATTCTGGACGAACCGGGCAACCACTTAGACGTCGAAACGGTCGAATCACTGGCAAATGCGTTGCTGAAGTACAAAGGCACCGTCATCTTCACAAGCCACGATCGTCACTTTGTGCAGCGAGTTGCCACCAACGTGATTGAAGTTCGCGATGGGGGGGCTCGAAATTACGGAGGCAATTACGAAGCCTATCTGTACATGGTGAACAAAGAAATCACTGAAGGTGAACGCGAACGAGCTGGCAACAAACTGGCAGCGCCTCCAGCAGAAAAAACGTCTGGTGGTGCCAAAGCCGCACTGTCCGGAAAAGACCAGCATAATGCTCGCAAGCAGCAGCGGAATCTTGAAAAGACGATCGCTCGACTGGACGGTCAAAAGAAAGAAATGAACGCGGAAATGCTGAAAACCAGCGATGCCAAGAAGGCCATGGACCTGCATAACCAGATCAACGCCATTCAGGTAGAGCTGTCTGAAGCGGAAGAAAAGTGGTGCGAACTTTCACAGGAACTCGGCGACTGGTAAAAACAATTTGTCGAGACAAAGCAACCTGACGCATCACAGATGCCTGAATTCAGGGGGCATGCAAGTAGTTTCAAAATTCCTGTTTGACGTAGGTGTTCGTCACATTCGAACCAGACTCAGCAGAGGAAAGATTAGTCGCCAATTATCAGCCACCAGTTTTAGCTGGTGGTCTGATGAACGCCGGAACGGCCAGCTTTAGCTGGCTGCGAACAACTTCATATCCCCCTGCATGACGGCACGCAATTCTCCCAAACAAATCACGTCCTCGAACAACACGGCGCATGAAAAGGGCGACACTTAGAAGTGTCGCCCCTGGATCTGTTCGTCAGGTCCGGTTGAACTACATTACCTTGGTAATCCCAGGCATTGGGATGTTGTAGGTCATGTCGTCGTTTGGCAGCACTGGAGGAGTGTCTGTCATGCTGGTGTACTTGTCGATTGGAGAAACGACCAGTTCAGATGCCAGTGCATCAGCCATTTTGATTTCTTTGCCGCTGTAAGTACACATGCGGCCAAGAATGGCAGTCATCGTGCTCATGGCACCGTATTCACCTTCGTTTGGTCGCTTACCAGCGCGGAAATCACCAAACAGGTCGTGGTGTTCCTGCTGATGTCCGTTGCGACCACCCTTGCCGTAGCTCCATGTTTCGTTGCCGTTCTTGTCGAAGATAACAGCACCACCGATGTGGCAGGAACCATTGCTGCCGTGAGCGAACTCGTCGACCTTATTCCAGCAGTTTTGGATGTGCCGACACTGGCTCAACATGACGGTGTCTTTTCCATAAGGAGTGTCACCGTATGTGTACTCAACAAAGTGGTGGTCATAAATTTCACCGTGCTCTTTGCTGGTTCGAACCTGACGTCCGCCTTGTCCCTGAGCTTTCACTGGTGCGCCACCCATCAACCAGTTAATCACGTCCAGATTGTGAATATGTTGTTCGTTGATGTGGTCACCACACAGCCAGTTAAAGTAATACCAGTTGGTCATCTGGTATTCCATTTCGGTCTGGCCTGGCTTGCGGTTTCGAGTCCAGACGCCGCCACCGTTCCAGTAGGCTCGAGCCGCAACGATGTCGCCAATCGCTCCGTCCTGAAGACGTTTGATGGTCTCCATGTAAGCTGGCTCGTGACGACGTTGAAGCCCGATCTGAACCAGCAGGTCCTTCTTCTTGGCTTCTTCAACGGACTTCAGGAAGCGTCGCACGCCAGCAGCATCGACAGCGACTGGTTTTTCTGCGAAGACGTGTTTGCCAGCGGCAACAGCTGCTTCAAAGTGGACCGGGCGGAAGCCTGGAGGAGTTGCGATCAACACCATATCGATGTCAGTTGCCAACAGTTGCTTGTAGCCTTCAAAGCCGACAAACTGTCGTTCTGCTGGAACATCAACCTTATCTTTGTGCTTGCGTTGCAGAGTATTCAAGCTGCCTTGCAGTCGGTCATCGAAAGCGTCGCACATGGCGATCAGCTTTGTTGGGCCTTCTGTATTCATCGCCTGGTCTGCAGCACCCGTACATCGACCACCGCAACCGATCATGCCGATACGGACAGTTTCGTCATACGAAGTGTGAGCTGCCTGAACAGCGCTAAGGCCGCTCAGCAATGCACTTCCGGCAACTGCCGCCGTGGAACTGGTTTTTAAAAAATCTCTACGAGACGCGTCGTTCTTCTTGTTCGCCATGAAATAGTTTCCCGAAGTCACTTGAAGGTGGGTTTACGAAATTCAGTCTGATCCAGGCTTCGCGCCGAAGCGTTCCACATCTGGCCGCTCAGGTTGCCTGAGCTGGTATTTGGGCAGATTTACCGGACCCCCTATTCTAAAGCTACGCGTTTCGCACCGCAAACGCCCATCCGAAAATTGCAGTGTCGCCCAAAATTTTGGTGGTTATCCAAATTTCACGCAAATGTGCCGCAACGCTGGCTTTTAGACAGGAATACACTGTGCACTTGATCGGAGCCACGCCAAACCTCAGTGTTTCTTAACACCCAGGAAACCCGAATTCGATCGCAATTGACCACGAGGAACGAGCAATTTCAGCCGACGAAATCGGATGGCCGACGCAAAACACCAGTGGTCTTGATGAACTTTGAAAGTTGGCTAAATAATATGGTCACCGCGTTTCCCAATCACCAATTTGACAATGTGAAGTAGCCGCTGACTGTTTCTGTCACGTGCGAACAACCGCCATCAAACGACAATCTGTGGGCAGGTTGTCACTGCATGCTGCGTTATCGGCCAAGTCCCAGCAGATAGCTGAGATTCGTGGGCGATGGTGGGCCAAAGCGTGGTTCGACGGCGAAGGCGATTCCCACATTGTCTTTGCTGGTGTCAATTCCCAAACCGACATGCACCACCCAATCCAGTCCAACTCGACTAAACGTCAGTGAAGATCCTCGCGATTCGCCGGCTGCGACGTCATAAGCGATGGAGCCGGTGGAAATCCATTTGGGGCTCATCTGATAGCTGTAACTGGCCACCAGTGTCTGACTGTCCAGATAGTTTTTGGCTTCAACTTTACGATAGCCCAGATACACGCTGCCTCTGGTACTTCTTTGGCTTAGTACACCAAGGCTCCAAACGTCCTGAGCATTATCAAACAGATCGACTATACCGTCTGCCAGAATGCTGGTGCGATCGTTGATGTTCCAGCGATAGTTGCCATAAATCAAACCAAAGTCTTCGCCAAAGTTGTCACGATCTGCCTTTGGAAACCAGGTAACCCCGGATTCCCAGATCATCCAGTCGCGAATACGTTCCTGCCCGACGGGGCCGACCTTGGTTTGCAGACGGTTTCGCCATCGCAGGCGAAGCGTTTCCTGATCGTTAACGAGTTCGTGGTAGGGAGCACTAATCCACATGCCAGCTCCGTTGCGGACGGCGTAGTAGCGAGGATCGAATTCGGCCGGAATCAAGCCGGGGAAAATTTGAGTCGTATAGCGTCCGCGAAATCGTTCGGTACTGTTGTCGTCGATTTCGTTGTACTGCGAAATTTCTGACAGGTCACGCGATGATTCTGTGTAACGGTATTCCAGGTACGCATCGCTTTTGTGAGCCAGACCGTTCAGGTTCCAGAGATCGCTGCGAATAAACGGCATGATCTTTGTTGCAGACAGATGCGCCTGCACACCGGTGCTGAACACGTATCGATCGATGTCTTTAGCCGTCAGACCTTCATCCCAGAAGGCCGCTTCGCCCATCACAAACGGGTTGATATTAACCGGGCCCAGCATAAACGGTGCGTCGACCTGATGGCGAGTCATCGCCACAAGGCCGCTGGCGTCGTTGACGTACGGCAGAGCCAGAGGTGTAAATGGATCGTTAAGATTTGACGGCGGCCTGCCGGGTTCAAGATCGGCATAACCTACGCTGGAATGCGACGAATGATAGGCCAGCCCACCGAAGATTGGCTGTGAAAAACTGTACAGGTCGCCTTTGGGCAGCCAATCGGTCGATGCTTCAAATTCATTCAGTTCGGTTTTCGCCATCAGCGAACCGCTCCAGGCCTGCAGGTCCTGGCGAGCGCCAATCAGTGTTTCGACGTCTTTGTCTGTGTCGTAGCGAGGTTCGTGGAATGATTCCAGATAGTTGCGGTCGCTAAGATATCCGATCTCACCAAACAGCTGAGCCTGACCGGGTAGAAACTGATTGTGTCGCATAATGATCGCGCCACGGTTGTTGTTGTCGGGCGACAACGATCTGCGGTCAGCACCAAGGTTATCTGCGCCATCATCATGTTGATAAATCAAAGTCGAGCTGCCGATGGCTCGTCCCAGATTGGTCTGCATGTCATAGTCGCCCTGCACGCCGATGGCGGGGCCACGTTCAGACAGATAGTCGGCCATCAGGTCCCAGTCCATACCTTTGGGGGTCGGCTGGCCCAGCAGCTTTGACAGGTTCCAAACGGTCTTCACCTGAAATCCAAATACACGGTCCTGCTTCACGACCGCTCGGCGAATTGGAATATTCGGGTCTTCGATGGGGGCCGTTATTTTCGGCAGGCCAAGAATCGGAGTGTTCCCCAGAATAAACTGAGGATTAAGGGCCGTCATCCATAGTGGGGGACCATTCACAGGTTGTCCCGTGTTGGGATCAACTTTTGTAAATGGCGACACGGGACCGGGTTCAACAAAGATATCTGATGCCTGAACTCGGTAACCCGGTTGTCCGTAGGGACTGGTTGAGGTCCACGCATTTTGAGCATGGAATTTGTTTTCGGAAAGCCGTCTTAGCTTTTCTGCGCGAATGCGAAATTCGCCGCCGGTTTGTGGTAGTTGAGCTCGCAATTCGGCATTCATCAGCAACGCTCTATCGTTGTTGGCGTCGAAGAAAGCGCGAGTCGCCGTGATGGTATTGTCCTGCTGGCGAACCAGAATGTTTCCTTCCAGATAGATCTGCAATCTTCTGGAAGCAGCTTGCACCAGCGCCTGACCGACAGCCAGCTTGTCTGAGTCGCTGGGGTCCGTCCAGATGATAATTCGATCAGCAGACAGGTCCAGAACTCCTGGCTGCATCAACTGTCCGGCACCATCAAGCTGCACGCCATCGATTAAGATATTGACTCCGCCAGTCAGCACATACACCTGTTCTTCAGGAACCGTGTCTCGCGACAGAAAAGAATCGAACTGCAGCGGCTGGCTGGAACGCGGGCGAATCCGAATTCGCCGAGATCCCTGCACAGCTGAGCCCGACGGTGAATTAAACTGCGGCGGCGTAAAAGAATCGGGGCCACCCTGCAAACTCACAGTCGAAGTTGTGTTCTTTGAACCGGGCGCCATGCGAGTTGCCGCTTTTCGCATCAGTTCGCTGGGACTTGTGACTTCGCTTTGCAGTTTGGAATCAACACTGACAGGGCTCAATGCCTGCAGCCGAATTTGATGAGCGGCATAGCGTTGAGGGTTTCCATGATTTGTGTACTGCACTCGACCTTCGGCATACACAAGCACATCGTGTCCGTCTGCGGTAACTCGATCAAAGACAACCATTGTCTCAGCGGTGAGTTGCAATTCCCCCTGAGTCAATTCAACAAGACCACTACCATTCATGCCGCCGCGCATGGTGATGATGGTTGTGTTTTCCTGCTGCAAAATTTCCTGATGATTCGCGGTCACACGAATTGGTTGAGCAATATCGTTTGCTTCGGCTGCAACCAATCCATTGACTTCCTGCGCGCATAGCAAGCCACACTGTGCCCAAAGCACAGTTGGCAAAGCAATCAACGCAATTATGGCGCGATACAATGGCGTCATAGGGAAGCAAAAATCAGCCAGCATTTGAAACAGAATTCAATGCTGACGTGAGGGGATGCGAGACAGTTGTGGAGAGAAAAGCAGAACGCTTGAAGGGTGAGAGACGTGCGGTTTTAGAATGACTCGATGATCTACAGCATCGATAGACGCCGGAAGTTTACGCCGACTATTCGAAACGGGTCAATACCGCACATTTGCCGGGGATTTGCCGTAAGTCGTTGCCGTGAAACATGTTTTGGCAATAGTGCGGCTTAACCGGCCACAATTGCCGGATTTGCAACAAGCGTTTCACCCGTTTTTCAAACGATTCGATGTCGTGCTTTGCCGAATCACGCCGCCGACCGGGAGCCCCGGCGGGCGAGGGCGTAGGTGCGACGGGATATGTTGAAGTGGGCGTTATTCGCCGAGATGGTGTGTGAGTAAAGTGGCCATGAAATCGGGACCGAATCGCATTGAAGCAATCAGTCGCTGCCTGCTGAATGTGCCCATCACGAAATATGCCAGCCGCGTTGCGACTACTCGTCTTAAAGCGTTGGCTATGTAGCAGCTGCAACTGGTTCTGGAAGTGGAGCCATATTCAGCAGCTCTCGAACTCGTGGGTTCATGATTTCTCGCCCCCGTGTCAGCAGCGTGTCGCGGACGATTTCGTCATTGGTGTCGATGTTCAGTTGGCCGTCTTTAACCAGTAACTGCAGGAATGTCAGGATATTCTTGCTGAACATTTCACTGGCGTGAACCGGGATGTCGGATGCCAGATTGCACGGGCCAAGCACCTGAACGCCGTTGTAATCGATGGTTTCACCAGCTTTGGTGACTTCACAATTTCCACCTCGCTCAGCTGCCAGGTCCACAACCACAGATCCGGGAGCCATGGCTTCCACCATTTCCTGAGTTACCAGCACGGGGGCTTTTTTGCCGGGAATTGCCGCCGTGGTAATAACGATGTCACAGTCTGCAATGACTTTTTTCATGGCCACTCTTTGGCGACGATAAAAGTCTTCGTCCATTTCTTTGGCGTATCCGCCTTTGGCTTCCGACTGATTCGTTTCCAGATCCAGTTCGACAAACTTTCCGCCCAGACTTTCCACCTGTTCTCGCACAGCGGGGCGAATGTCGTAACCGTAGACGACAGCTCCCAGTCGTTTGGATGTCGCGATCGCCTGCAGCCCGGCAACGCCCGCACCGATGACCAGTACTCTGGCAGGTTTTAGCGTGCCAGCGGCTGTCATCATCATCGGAAACATGCGTGGAGCGGCAGTGGCTGCCAACAAGACAGCTCGATAGCCGGCGACAGTTGCCATGGAAGACAGGATATCCATGCTTTGAGCTCGCGTGATTCGCGGCACCAGTTCCAGCGAAAATGCAGTGAGACCTTTTTCGGCGACGGCCGGAATGCTGTCGGGGAACGTAAGCGGATCGCAGCTGGAAATCAAAACCTGACCATCCTGCAGCAGATTCAAGTCGTCGGCACCGCAGTCGATGTTTGCTCCCAAAGCTTTCACCTGCAACACAATGTCGGCGTGCCGCAACAATTCAGCTCGATCCGCGACAACTTCCGCACCCTTGTCGATGTATTGCCGGTCGGGAAACCCGGCCTTGATTCCGGCTCCGGATTGTACGCGAACTGTCAGCCCGATTTTTTTAAGAGCCGCAATCATGGATGGCACGATGGCCACTCGATTTTCCTGCAAATCGGCTTCGCACGGAATGGCGACAATGAGTCCAGGAGCGGAGGCAGGTGTGCTGTCGGACATTGTGCTTCTTTCTGTTCGGGTTTTTGTTTCGTTGCTGTTGGGCAATGTGTGTCACCGGACGTTGTGTCCCCGGACGCCGAAAGCTTGCGGCAGAGATGAGTGGCCACGCACTTACGGTGTGAAGGGGACATTCTTTCGCCCAACTTCTTAGAGCAAGGCAACACCGCTGCTTTCAACGTTGACGATTGACTGTCATCGCTATGCTTGAACGAAACCTAATGACGACAAATGACTTCTATTCTGCCGAATAGACCGCCGCAAAACCAATGTCCGCTTCCAATTCTTCATCTGCGTCTGTCCGGCGAGCTTCTATTCGAATGCCGTAGGACTGACGGACTGGCACTTTTAGTCGCAAATCGGCATCGCCCACGCATTCGCATTCAACTTCCGGCATGCCGGGCAGCGGTGGCGAAAACGGTATGTGCAGGTTTGCTCGCTTCTGACCTTTGTCGAATCGAATCGTCATCACACCTTCGACAAGTTCGCTGCCGTCGTCTGCTTTGGTACGTTCAAAGGCTGAGGCTTCGCTTTTGGATTTTGCTGATGATGATCTTTCGGCGGTAGTTGCTCGTGCCGGTGCAGCAGGAGTTTTGAGGTCCGCGATTGTGTCCGCAGCGGCCTTTGCTGCAGGTTGGTCATAGCGGCTTGGTGTTCGAACTGTATCAGCAACCCGTTGAACGCCAGCCGACGATGCTTCCGCTTGTGGGCTTTTGCCGGTAAGAAGCGACTTGGCTCGATCGATCAGGCTGCGTGTGTCGCCGCCCTGTTCAGCGGGTTCGGCCAATTTGCTGGCTGCTGCGTACGCGACCGGAACCCCAAACAGGCTGGCCCCCGCTTGTAAGACGCTGCTGCTGCTGCTGCTGGAAGTTGTTGACGGCTTGCTGCTTTGATCGCTTTGCAGATTTGTGGTGACTTCGGGCTTTGATGTTGGCGGCGAAGTGCGAGCTGTTTCGCGTCGATAAGATGCTGTGCTGGCTTCGCTTGTCGTGCTGCTGCGATCAACAGACTTTGTGTCGATTGATGGGCGATCGTACGGCGTCGGCACATCGGCTGTTCGGCTGGCAGGTTGTTCAGCAACGGGCGTGCGTTGACTTGAACGGTAAGAGCTTGTTGCTGAATCCGACGCAGGAGCAGAAGTGCGGTCCGAAGTTGGAGGTGTGCGGCGATAACTGGATTCATTAGTTGCCGCAGACTGTTGTGAACTTCGCCGAGACGACTCAGAACGCGATGATTCAGACCGTGAGGTTGTGACGTCGGCAACTGGTTGAGTTGAAGAAACCAGGTTGTAGGCTTCAGCCAGAGTTCTGGCGGTTTGGGGCTGCAGTTCGATGCTGGCCGCAAGACGCCTGGCTTTGGACTGATATCGCAAAGGCGTTGGGCGTTTGACTTCGCTGCGAGCCGTTTTGCCTAGGCGCAAGTGCGAAGATTCTGGATTTACGCTGGTGTATTCAGGTTTTCCGGGCGCAGCGAATTGTCGTTGCTGCATTGATGGTCCGGCAGATTCACGTTCTTGTTGAATTGAGCGTTGGCGTTCTGCGTTTCGCTGCCGCCGCGTTAATGGTTCGTCCGTGCCAGCCTGGCTTAAAAAGGCCGTGCTGGCGGAATTTGCTGCGGGGCCTGGTCTTCTTCCGGCCACGGGCAGTGGCGGTGCGGCCACTTGAAACGGCTGGTTGCTGGTGCTGGCTGAACGTGTTTTTTGTGGGGCCGTTCTTTGTGACGAACGCTGAACAGAACGGTCGTCCGTATTCAGGTCAAACGGTGCATCATCCAGCAATCCGATGTCGAAATCAGAACCCAGAATATCATCCACGTCAGAGATAACTCGACGTTCCGGCGCGGCGGTCGTGGGGCGTTTGGCTTGATCTCGATTCAGGTAAGATCGTGGTGCCAGTGAAGGGCGTTGTCCGTCAGCGACGACGGTTGAAAGGTCGTTAAAGGTGAACCAGCTGGCGTTCGGATCCATCACAGAATTAGACATGCGATCGAAAGCAGGAAGCGGCACAACGTAAGAATGCCGGCCTCGAGGTACGCCAAAAAACTCATCCGGTACGTGGCTTAATATTGCAATCACCACCAGCAGAAATATGCCCAGTGCCAGCCACCATTTCAGTGGGGAGTCGTATGGCATTAAGCAAAAGCCAATGATCGGCGGCGGAAACAAGGTGGCTGCTGCGGCAAGAAACAACGACGGAGATTCAGCCGTTGTGCGCTGATTGGGATTGAACAGCATCCATGCAAACACACCAACGAATGCTCCAAAAGCCGCCAGCAGAAATGCAATTGGTTCGGCCGCCGTGGAGCGGAAGCTTCCGAGTTGATGGGCGTTCCACAAGTAGAACGCAGTACCAACAAGAAGGCCCCAGGCCATCAGCGCGATGACTCGTCGAGAGCGTGAGACTCGTGAGTGCCGTGATTTATCGTGCATGGCTTCCTGCCTTTTTTACTTCCATCCACAACAAGGGGTGTGCCCCTGGACAAAAATCAGTAATCGCTTTAAGGCGATTGTTCGTCATTCCGGCCGCTCTGTTCAAAGTGGCTTTGGAATTAAGAGTTCTTTCGAGACCGTTTTACTGAAGTCTATGTTTCAAAGAAAACCGCCCGCTGAAAACAGCGGGCGGTTCAAGTTACCAATTTAGCTGACAGCTTTTTTCAGTGCGTCGACCATGTCGGTCGCTTCCCACTTGAATTCCGGTTCGTTGCGGCCAAAGTGACCACCGTGAGCCGTGTGGCGGAAAATCGGACGTCGCAGGCCAAGGTGTTCGATAATTCCCTTGGGAGTTAACGGGAAGATTTCCTGAACAGCTTTCTGAATGGCTTCTTCCGGAACAGTCGCGGTGCCGTTTGTGTCGACTCGAACGCTCACAGGTGCAGCCACGCCAATCGCGTAGGCAAGTTGCACTTCACATTCGGTTGCCAGACCAGCGGCCACGATATTCTTGGCAACGTATCGGCCCATATAGGCGGCCGATCGGTCAACCTTGGTTGAGTCCTTGCCAGAAAACGCTCCACCGCCGTGTCGTCCCCAGCCGCCATAGGTATCGACGATGATTTTGCGACCGGTCAGACCGGTGTCGCCGTGAGGACCGCCGACCACGAATCGGCCCGTTGGGTTGATGTGGTACTTGGTGTTGTCGTCCAGCAGGTCGTTTGGAATGGCTTCTTTGATAACGCTTTTGACGTAGTCGTAGATTTCTTCCTGAGTGACGTCGTCAGAGTGTTGCGTGGAAACAACGATGGCATCGATGCGAACAGGCTTTGGTCCATCGTATTCGACAGTCACCTGGCTTTTGCTGTCCGGTCGCAACCAGTTGACGTCGCCCTTTTGACGTTTTTCGGCAAGCAGGTTGATGATGCGATGAGAAAACGCGATGGCCACAGGCATCAATTCCGGAGTTTGATCACATGCGTAACCAAACATCAATCCCTGGTCGCCCGCACCTTCTCTATCAACACCCATGGCGATGTCCGCGCTTTGGCTGTGAAGTGCACAGAACACGTTGCAAGTGTCAGCGTTGAATCCGATGTCGTCGCTGGTGTAGCCGATTTCTCGAATAACCTGGCGAGCCACTTCAACGTAATCGACTTTGGCTTTGGTTGTGATTTCGCCGGAAAGTACCACGAGGTCCGTAGTGCACAATGTTTCGCAGGCAACGCGAGACATTGGGTCCTGAGCCAGCAAAGCGTCAAGGATTCCGTCAGACACCTGATCCGAAACTTTGTCCGGATGTCCCATGCTGACTGATTCGCTGGTGAAGAAATAGTTTGCCATCTTCTGGATCTACCCTGACTGAAATTTAATCTAAGTGAAAGTTTTATAGAGGAGATTTCGGTTGCTAACTTCGTTAAACGGCAATGTCACCGTCTAAGAAAATTCGCCTTGTTGGAATCTCACGAAGCCCCGAAATGAAGTTCGACGAATTTACAGTGCTAGCTGCCTTGACCTTCTTTAGCTGGCCATTTTCGCGAGTGTTTCTATTTTGCGGGTCGGGGAAGTTTAGGGAAGCCAAGAATGGCCCACAACACAGAACACTCAGAACGTGTGCTGGTTTTTTAATCTGAGACGCGTTTTCCCTTGTCTGAATGGCTTTTTGACCATGCTGGAAGGCAGTTTCGCCTGACCTGGCCGGCCTGAGGTAGCCGGTTCGCGGATGCCCGTCGGGCTTGGGCTGCCTGCTATTTGCCACCCAATCGCCAGTCGGTTGGCGTGGTAAAGGCCCAATTGTTTGCGGCAATGGCTCGCGTTTTTGCCGGAATATCTGACGTTGATCTTTGAAATGTGATTTTGCGCAGTCGGCGAAACTTGTCGAATCAGATATCGTTGTCACACTTCGCCCCAGAATCCGCGACCAGAAACAACCTGGATGCCGTTTCCGGGCAATCGCCAGCTGCTTATTGAAATTGTCTGACGCGTATTTCAAGGCCGGCTTTTATCACCGTTGGCTGTTGGGCGTTCGACAGGGAGGCGTGCTGGCGAGGATTCTGCGCTGCATTTTTCAGCGGCGGTTTGTTTGCAAAACTATGACTTCGAAGGGATTGACATGTCTGGATCTGAACTGGCCTACAAACGCGTTTTGCTGAAAATCA
Organism: uncultured Planctomycetaceae bacterium; assembly: GCA_937916515.1. GTDB lineage: Bacteria > Planctomycetota > Planctomycetia > Planctomycetales > Planctomycetaceae > Fuerstiella. The sequence continues at coordinate 23,645 of CALFSX010000011.1, forward strand.
GCGGCGAAAGCTTCTGCCGAGAAGGCGAATCCGGTATCGCAATGGCCGAGCTTTCCAGCATTTCTGAGCAAATTAAGCAGGTTGTCGAAGTTGGCGTACAGTTGGCGATTGTGTGCGGCGGCGGCAATATTCTGCGAGGTAAGCAGTTTGCAGAAGCCAGCGACACCATTATTCCGTCAACCGCTCATTACATGGGCATGTTGGGAACAGTAATCAACGCTCTGGCATTGCAGGACGCTTTGGAAAGTGTGGGCGTTGCAACTCGCGTGCAAAGCGCCATTCGCATGGAAGGCGTCGCAGAAACGTTTATTCGACGACGATGTATTCGTCATCTTGAAAAGGGTCGAGTCGTGATTTTAGCGGCCGGCACCGGCAGCCCGTTTGTGACCACGGACACCGCGGCCGCTTTAAGAGCTCGCGAAATTGACGCCGACATTGTGCTGAAGGGCACGAAAGTTGACGGCGTTTATTCCGACGACCCAATGAAAAACCCGCACGCCGTTCGCTATACGGAGATTTCCTACAAAGACGTGATTGCTCAAAATCTGCAGGTTATGGATGCTCAGGCATTTCACCACTGCATGGAACAGAAGCTGCCAATCATTGTGTTCAACTACAAAAAAGTGGGCAACATTTTGCGAGCCGTCACGGGCGACACAATTGGCACGCGAGTGAGTGCTGAAGGTAAAGCTGGAGCGTAGACGTGTTCGTTTTCGCAAGCCATTCAGAAGTCGACACCCAAAATCTGGGCCAACGTTTCGCTGAAGCGTTGGTGCCCGGTTTGGTGGTTGCGTTGAATGGACAGCTGGGTTCCGGCAAGACAAATCTTGTGCGAGCCGTCTGCCAGGCACTGGGCGCGGACGAAAATCAGGTGAACAGCCCGACGTTTGTGCTGATGCAAACATACGGCGATGGCCGGATTCCCGTGATGCATTTCGACACCTATCGACTGGCTGATGTGGACGAATTTCTGGCGATTGGTGGCGACGAATACCTGACAGACGCTGAATTTGTGTGCTTTGTTGAATGGGCCGAACGAATTTCTGAAGTGCTTCCAGCGGACCATCTTACGATAAACATCGAACAGCTGGCAGAATCTTCCAGAAGCTTTACCTTCATCGCCAGTGGACCAGTTTCTGAAGCATTGGTGACGCGACTGGGTAAACCCGATGTTGACGCCGAATTCAGTTGAAGTGAGAATGGCATTAACGAGCGTGTCTGGACGCAACAGCGGTTGCATTAGCCAGCGAAGCAGGAAGCTTCGGCAGCTCTGAAAACAAGGCCCGGCGGCAGGACGCCCGACATGAACGCGACCAGTTTTAGTTTGCAGCAACTGCTGCCCAGTGCTCGAATTATCGCGACCCACGATATCGTTGTGTCGCAGGTTCAGTCCGATAGTCGCCTGGTTGTGGCGGGTGACGTGTTTGTTGCCGTTCGAGGAACTCGTTCTGACGGCCATCGCCACATTCACGATGCCGTCTCACGCGGTGCCATCGCTGTGGTTTCAGAGCACAAAGTCGAAGACATAGACGTGCCACAGGCAGTCGTGGAGTGTTCGGCAACAGCTTTCGCGTTAATGTGCATGAGACTGCACACCGGATTTGCTTCGTCGGTCACGCTGGCGGGGATCACGGGCACAAATGGAAAGACAACGACCTCCTGGATGCTACGTACCATTCTGGAAACCGCTCGGTTAAGAACCGGCATCGTCGGCACCATCGAAACCAGCGACGGAGTCAACCGGGTCGCTTCTTCAATGACAACGCCGTCAGCTGACTGTATCGCCAGGCACATGCATCAGATGATCGTTCAGCAAACGTCGCATTGCGTGATGGAAGTCAGCAGCCATGCTCTACATCAAAAACGCTGTGCAGCTTTGAAACTTGCCGTCGCCGCGATCACAAATATCACTCACGATCACCTGGACTATCACGGTTCACTGGACAGCTACAGCAGCGTGAAAGCATCCATCGCCAAATTGCTGCACGCTGATGCTCCGCTGTTGATTAATCTTGACGATGAAGGATGCCGCAGGATCCTGGATCAGCTGGCAGGCGTTCCTCTGGTGACGTTCGGGATCAAATCAGGCGAAGCGGAACTGCGGGCGACCTTGCTTTCCAAAACTCACAGATCGCAGCGAGTTCGTCTGCATCTTGCTCAAGGCGACGCCGAAGTTCGCTTGCGGCTGATTGGTGACCACAACGTGTCGAACAGCCTTCTGGCAGCCGGCATTGCAGAACAGCTGGGAATTCGCATAAAGGATATTGTGGCTGGTCTGGAATCTCTGACCGCCGTTCCCGGACGATTGGAACGTATCGACGAAGGTCAACCGTTTCAGGTGCTGGTCGATTATGCTCACACACCCGACGCTCTGGAACGCAGCATCCAGACAATTAGAAACTTTGTGCCCGGCAAGCTGATCTGCGTGTTTGGTGCTGGCGGAAATCGAGACGCAACGAAACGTCCTGCCATGGGGCGAGTTGCTGCGGCGGCCGACGTGTGTGTGGTGACCAGCGACAACCCTCGGGACGAAGAGCCGCTGTCGATTCTTCGAGATGTCGCTTCCGGGTTTCCATCGACCTCGCAATTTGAAATCGAGGTCGATCGCCAGCAGGCAATTGTTCGAGCATTCCAAATGGCCGAACCAGGAGACGTTGTTCTTCTGGCGGGCAAGGGACACGAAAATACTCAGGAAGTTGCCGGAGCTAAAATTTACTTTGACGACCGCGAAGTTGCTCGCCGACTGCTGCAACTTTCAGACACGCGCAACGTGGCCGACCTGCAACCCGTGTTTTTCGCCAGCAGGTCTGCGTGATCAATAGTCGTCCGCCTTGTTGCAAATCGCAGCCACGACAGAAAATTGTCAAAGTTCGCGCTCGTTAAACTCTAACGATTGATCCACGCCTGACGGACAAAGGATGTCACAAATGAACAAGTTGGGCTTAACCAGGCGTTCCGTCTGCGACGATCTTTGCAAGCGGCAGGGCCAACAGAAGTACGGCAAAAATTGCCGCTGTTCTGTCGCACCATCTGGTAATGTCGTTGGCGATTCAACCCAGGCTTGCGTGATTGTATGCAGTTGTTGACTGTTCAAGAATTTATATCTCTGGTCGATGGCACCGTTCAGGGGACAGTTAATCTGTCCGCTACAATTGAAGGGTGCGTCATCGACAGCAGGCAGGTCCGCAGTGGCGATGCGTTTTTTGCATTGTCCGGCAACAACCAGCACGGCGTGCAGTTTTGCGATGCAGCGGTTCGTGATGGAGCTGTCGTTGTTGTCGTTGACGAGCAGGCTTCTGCGCAATGCGCAACGCCTCATGTCAGCGTACCTGATGCGGAAATCGCCCTGGCGATGCTGGCTAATCATAACCGACGCCAGAGCGAAGCGTTGGTTATCGGAATCACCGGCAGCGTTGGCAAAACGACAACTCGCCGGATGATTGCATCCGTTCTGGAAACGATTCATACCGGCATTCAGAGTCCTCGCAACTTCAACAACCATCTGGGTGTTCCTCTTAGCCTGCTGGAACTGCAGCAGGGTGATGAATTTGCCGTCATCGAAATTGGAGCATCTGGTCCGGGCGAAATTCGCGCGTTGACATCGATTGCTGAGCCGGAAATGGCCGTGATTACAAGAATCGCTCCCTGCCATTTGCGAGGCTTCGAATCCGTACAGAAAATTCAGCTGGAAAAAGTCAGAATCATCGCAACACTGCCCGAAGACGGCGTCGCGTTTCTGAACAGCGACGATCCGTTGGTAAGTGAGCTTAATAAGTGTACTCGAGCACGAGTCGTCACATTTGGCACGTCTGGTTCGCCTGATGTGTTGGCAACATCCGTTACCGTCAACAAGGGCCAGTTGCGGGTCGTTGTCGACGAACACGAATACGTCGTTCCCGTTTGCGGACGTCATAATGTCTGCAGCGTGCTGGCGGCGATTGCCGTTGGCATGGAGATTGGTGTCTCCGTGGAAGGCATTCAGGACGGCTTGCGAAAATTTCAATCAGAACCAGGGCGTTGTGTTCTGTCGCAGCTTGGTACCTGGACTGTGATTGATGATACGTACAACTCCAGCCCAGCCAGCGTTTCAGCCGCCATTCGTACGTTGGAAGAATTCAGTAGTTGCAACCATCGCGTGTTGGTGCTGGGCGATATGCTGGATCTTGGCGATCAGGCAGCAGACCAACATTACGGAATTGGTGCGTCGCTGGCGTCGTGTCAGCTGGATCATATTGCAGTGACCGGCGAATTCGCACCAGACCTGGTGGAAGGCTTTCTGTCGTCGGGTGGAAACCCGAACCGAATTTCAGAGTTTTCAGACGTAACGATGCTGACCACCATGCTGGACTGCATTCTAAGCGATGACGACTGCGTGCTGGTAAAAGGTTCGCGAGCCACCGAAATGGAACGCGTCATTCAGCAACTGAAACTGCTGCAGGATCAGTCGTCAGTACGCCGCGCTGCATAGCTATCTGGTCATCATCGCGCATTGGTTCGTAGCGACAGTTCGAATGTAGCCATCACGCTCCGCCGTGATGAGCCTCGCTGTTTCAGGTTACTTCAAACGGAACCGCGTGTTCGGACGCATGGCAATTAACGGGCTATCCACCCGCATTGACACCTTCGTCATTCCCGCGCAGGCGGGAACCCAAAGGCATGTTGGCGGCTGGATTCCCGCCTGCGCGGGAATGACGGTTGGGGTGCGGGTGATGTGGCAGGCGTTGGACGCAGCCCTTGTTAGAGTCTTACTGAAAATGATGCGCGGACCGTTCCCGCATGTTGGTCGGAGCGGCTCGGCGATTCGAACGTCCTACGTCTTCCAGCCAACCACGCCATCGGGTCAAGGGCGAAGCCCTTGTCAGGAAGTGCAGGCGGTGCAGTGACCTCGCACAAGCACTTCGGAAATTGTTCCAGGGGCCTGAACTTTTCGTGAGCTGGCTTTCAGTTCAAACGTGAAGTCTGACAGGCAGGTGACTTCGCCGCAGTCGACGCACATGAAGTGAGGATGTTCGGATAACCCCGATCCGTAGTTGGCGGCAAGTTCGAATCGGCGAATTGAATCGCCCAGGTCAAGTCGCACGACCAGATCTGCTTCATTAAGTTCGGTCAGCGAGCGATAGATGGTGGATTTATCAAAGCCGTAGCCAGAAAGCAGTTCGGCAAGCTCGATGCTGGTAACAGGGGCTGTTGCCGAGTGCAGGCTTTGCACCACGGCGATTCGCGCAGCCGTGCAACGCAGGTCCGATCCTTTCAGGATGGCCTTCGCTTCTTCAACTGAAAGCGTTTGAGCTGCAGCATTCATCGGTTAACAATTCCTTGGGGCGGCGAACAATCAGCTTCTTTGGCGGCATGTTCTGATGTCGTAGTTTTCCAAAGTGAGATTCTTTTTGCAACTAAGTTGCAAATAATATTCAGTTGCGGATCGAAATTTACGACCGGCTCGACTATTTTTCGGCGGCCAATTTGTTTTGTTTGCCCTATCGTTCTTTGCACTATGAATTCTCGCACGCTCTTTTCCGTTCTGCTCTGCACATTCAGCGTGATCGGGCTGCCAGCTTTACTGTCGTCGGTGGTAGCGGCGGACGAAGGTGCGCCGGTTTCTGAAGTTCAGCCAACTTCAGTTTCTGCTGCCAATCAAACTGTGAACCTGAAGGCATTGATGCAGGATGGCGTGAGTGACGAGCAGGTTGTTCGCTCGGCCCAGGGGAATCGTCCCGTAATTCTGCTGCTGTCGTATTGCCTGCTGATTGTGGCCGCATCTTTGCTGGGCGGTTGGCTGCCTTCTTTTATTGAGCTCACCCATACGCGCATGCAAACAATCATCAGTTTTGTTGGAGGACTGATGCTGGGAATTGGCGTTTTTCATCTGTTGCCACACGCCGTTCAGGAGCTGCACGATGCAGCATTGGTTTCAAGGTGGATGATGGTTGGAATTGTGATGATGTTTGTGCTGTTGCGGCTGTTTCATTTTCACAATCATGAACCAGTCAGCTTTCATGGTAACGCTGCAGCGCCCTGTGATCATGATCACGACCATGATCACGGTGGTCAGCACGACCACGACCACGACCATGACCATGACGGCCAGCACGTTCACGACAGTTGCTCTCCCGCTGAAGCTCTTGTCCAGTTGGGGGCGTCGTCTGTGGCTGATGAACAGCATAGCATCGCGATCTGCCATACTCACGGACATTCGCACGGGCTAAGCTGGGTGGGAATCGCTCTTGGCCTGAGCGTGCATACGCTGATTGACGGTATTGCTCTAGGTGCCAGTATTTATTCAGAAGCTCAGCGAACAGCAGTCATGTCGCTATTCGGGCTCGGCACCTTTCTGGCGATTCTGCTGCATAAGCCACTTGATGCTGTCTCGATAACGTCGTTGATGCTGTCGAGCGGCTGGCAGCGTCGTTCAATTAATCTGGTTAACATCGGGTTCGCGTTGATGTGCCCTTTGGGAGCAGTGTTATTCTTAATGGGGGCCAGCCAGTTTCAGGGGTTTCAGCAGGAAATTCTGGGAACTGCTTTGGCGTTTTCGGCAGGCGTGTTTATCTGCATTGCACTAAGCGATCTGTTGCCGGAAATGGAGTTTCACACTCATAACAAAGTGCAGCTAACGGTAGCCCTGGGTGCCGGAATTATGCTGGCCTGGATTGTCACGTTTCTTGAACCGACTCATCTGCATTAGTACTGATCTAATGAAAAAGACTTGCACACTGTGCGGGCATCTCTTTTCGGAGCGGCTCGGCGGTTAACGCGTCCCATCCGCTTTACCTCGCCACGCCACCTGTTCAAGGGCGAAGCCCTTGTTAGTACTTGCCGTTGGTTCCGAACATTTGCAGCTTTGATGGGCGAGGACGCACGCGGACTGAATGGTCCGGTTCGCCGGTAACGCGGTCGAATTCGTCGGGTGTTCGTTTTGATGGCAGGTAATCTTCGGTTTGCTTTGTCCATTCCTGCAGGGCGGCGGCAAGTCGGCTACGGACAGTTTGGTAAGCGGGATCATCAATTCGGTTTCGCAGTTCTCCCGGATCACGCTGTAGGTCGAACAGTTCCCATTTGGGCCTGGGAGCCAGAAAACACGACTGTTGATGAGGTGGCAGTTTGCCTTCGTCTTGCAGCTGCAACATGTTCTGCCAGCTAAGGCCGCGTCCGGCGTCTGCAGACGGGGTTGACGCCAGATCGAAGTAATCGTTTCTAATCAGTTTGTATCTTTGGTTGACGATACATCGCGCGTGATCTTCGTAGTCGTGCCAATGATCTTCTGCGAATGCGAATTCGCGATGAGGCAGCGTCGCACCTGCGAGCACCTTTGCAAAGCTGTTGCCTTCTGTTGGAATTGCGTCAGCGATGCCGGCAACTTCCAGAAACGTGGCAGCGATATCAACGGAACTGACCAGAGCGTCCGTTGTGACGTTTGGCTGAATCACGGCTGGCCAGCGAACGATCCAGGGAGTACGGATGCCGCCATCGTAGAGCGTGGTCTTGTCGCGAGGAAACGGACGTCCGTTGTCGCTGATGAACAGAATCAGTGTGTTTTCTGCAACTTGTTGTTCGTCCAGTTTGGCCAACACTTTACCGACATAGGTATCCAGCCGACCAATTTCGTCGTAATACAGTCGCAGGTCTTCTCGCACGTCTGCCGTGTCAGGCAGGTGAGCCGGAACGATAACGTCGCTGGCTTTGTGAGGCGGATCAAGAGCTCCATCAACGTATTCGCGATGTGGATCCAACGCAGCCAGCCATAAAAAGAACGGTCGATCTTTGGGACGATCGTCAATGGCCTGTTCCCATTTTTCACAGCCACTGGGTTCTGCCGCCACCATTTTGGGAGCTTCTCCGTTTTTGCCGGATGGCAATACAAATCCCGCTGTGGAAGCTTCGTAAATTCGGTGGAAGTGATTTCGCACGTCGTCGCCCAGATGCCACTTACCGGCTGCTGCTGTGTAGTAGCCAGCTTTGCCAAGTTCGGCAGCGAATGTTCTACTGGCCGCTGGCAATGGCCAGTGCAACTGTTCGGCTCCCGTGTTATGAGGATACTTCCCGGTCAGAATGCTGGAACGCGAAGGGCTGCAGGAATTTGTTGTCAGATAGGCATGATGGAACAGCATGCCTTCTGCCGCCAGGCGATCAATATTGGGAGTGCGTATGGCTGGATGCCCGTACGCTCCACAGTCGTCCCAGTTCATGTCGTCCGCGATCATCAGAACAATGTTGGGGCTGCTGACTTCAGATGCTGTGACACCGGATTGCAGTGCAGGCCCAAAGCAGCACAAAACGGCAAGTGTTCGCATGAAATGTTTCATCGGAAGATATCTCGCTGAATAATTGGCTGCACAAAGTGTGAGCCGCAAGGCCCGCTAAAGTCTGTTGATGGCTACTTTCGAAGCGTGTCGCCAACTTCCGAAACAAATCTGTGCAGCAACGCCAAAGATGTGATGGCTTGTTCGTCGGTCATGCACATCGGTGGAGAGATGCGAATGACGCAGCCAGCAAGAGGTCCCAGCAGATGGATGCCGTCGTTGTTTTCGTTGCCTTGATAGCATCGAGCAACAATGGCATTGGCCACGTGAGCTGGTTCTGTTGAACCAACTTTGGCGCATTCGATTCCGAACACGGCACCTTCACCGCGTACGTTTGCGATGACGCCCGTTTCTTTCAGCTTACAAAGGGCGTCGACAAGAATATCGTAAAGTGAGTTCGTGCGGCCAAGGACGTCTGTTGACTCGAATTCATCAAGAGTCGCCAGGACGGCGGCACAGGAAATTGGATTGGCACTCCAGGTGTCGGACGTGTCTCCATAGTTCATCAATTCGCAAACATCCCGACGGCCCACCGCAGCGCTGACCGGCACACCGTTGCCGAGGCCTTTGCCAAGGCAGACAAAGTCGGGCTCAATTCCGTACTTTTCAAACGCATACATGCAGCCGGTGCGGCCGAAGTTTGCCTGTACTTCGTCAAGGATGAACAGGATGTCGTGTTGGCGGCAGAACGTCTGCAACAACTGCAGATATTCATGCGGCGGATGATAGCTGCCGCCTCCACCAAGATACGGTTCTGTAATCAAGCAACCGATGGGGTGCTCAGCGGTCGCGAATACTTCTTCAAGTTCGGCCAGATAAACGGCGGCATCAAACTGCATGGCAGGGTGATCGATATCAGAACATTCCTGGCGAGGAAAACTGATAAAGCGAACTCGCGGATCACGCTCAGCATCTTTTTCACTGCCTGTTACGGCACCGGAAAGGCCTTTTTTTCCATGAAAGCCGAATCGTGTTGCCAGAACTCCCGGTCGAGCAGGATCGCGTCGCATGCAGGCCCAAAGAGCCTTCTGTACGGCTTCAGAACCGGATGCGGCCCAGATGACAGTGTCCAGACGATTGCCGCCGGGGCTTGCGTTTAGATTTGCCAGCAGCCGCCGACTTGCCTCTGCTTCCAGTTCTGTTATGGCGTTGTAAGCCGTCAGTGACACGGCTGGAAAGTAGGTGTCGTCAGCGGCATTCAGGTTTTCCGGGGTCCACCCAAGATAAGCCTGAAAACGCTTCATCCAGCCGACAGGGTTGTGCCCCAGGTTGGCGACCAGAACGCCCGAACTGAAGTCGTACAGCCTTCGGCCTTCTGGTGTCCAGTGAAACACGCCCGCTGATTTTGCCAGCACAGCCTGAGTTGGCGTGAATGTTCGCAGCGAATGCGGTTCTGTGGCGGCAATCTGAGTTCGAATCTGGTTGGAAGAATCTTCCCCGTCAAACTGGATGGCAAACGAAGGTTGATTGTGGCTCATAGTGAGCTTTCTTTCTGCTGGAATTCAGCGGGCGGGATCTACACGGAAGGCAGCCGTATGGAACGCAACTGCACGGAAGGCAGCTGTATGACGTCGACACCAAAGCGGCAGCTGATGGAGGAAGGAAAACGTAGGCGATGCGAAGGATACTAAGAAACCTGCACTTCGGCTGGCGTGATGATGTTCAGAGCGTCTGAACTGCCCGACCATTTCGGTACTTCGCACTTTGAAGCCATCCAGCCGTGATGTTCCAATTGTCCGCTTGCCGAACCGGAAGACTGAGCAACATTGCCCGTTAATCGAAACTTACCAGAAGCAACATCATCCACCTGCACAACGCTGCCCTCTTCCTGGTTGACGATCGGCGTTGGAGCGAACATTCGCGACAGCACACCATGGCACCCGCGATGGATTTCTCGCACGGCCGCACCAACCTGCGCGTCTGTGTAAGCGTCAATTGGTTCCTGGATGAAATCCACAAACCTCGCGTCGCGTTGCAGGGCCGACAACAGAGTGATGGCATCACTGCGAACGGGTTTCGGTGGTACAGGCTTGGGAGCCACCGGTTCAGGGGCCGGAAGTTTGGGTGAAGTTTCTGATTCAGACAGTGATTCGAGCACTTTTTGGGCAGTTGCCCCACTGAACAGAATTTTGAAGGCCAGTCCGAGTCGTCCCATTATGAAAATATTCCTTTGGAGTTTGGTTTGGCCCGTTGACTGCAAACGCCAATCAATTGCCAGATTTAATCGCCCGCGCCAGATCAGCTTTCGAGCGGCTGTCCGGCCGCCTTCCATCCGCTAAAGCCGCCATCCATGGAAATGACGTTTGAGTAGCCCATTTGCTGCAGGTTAAGTGCGGCCAACGCAGAACGGTACCCACCGCCACAATACAGCACAATCGGGGCATTCTCATCGGAAATTGTTTTCTCAATATCGCGTTCAATCACGCCTTTTCCCAGATGAATCGCGTTGGGTAAGCGAGCCGCCGCAAACTCGCTTTCTTCGCGAACGTCAACCAGGTGAAACGATTCCCCCGACGCAATTCGGTCCACGACATCCTGAACAGTGCATTCCGTAATTTGTGGCCGGACGGCATTGACGATCTTCAGAAATCTTTCGGAATGAGCTTTCGCCATGTTTTTGATCCATGTAAATCTGATATCGAAGTGACAAATATCGTTGCGAAGTGGTTCGGGAAAGGCTGCCGTTATCGTCAGCTGGTCGTTTAATTTCGCAACGAACTGAGTTTCTGATTATAGAAACGGCTGGCTGCCGCGAAAGTGCTGAAGCTGGTTGCGTCGGAATATCGCATGGTTGTCACGGAATTGCATACGATTGCGTTGGAATCGCCCACAGTTGTCACGCTCGCTGTTGTTGCTACCTTGTGCTGCATACCTTTTCGAATCTATCACAGATATCTGGTCAACGAATTGAATCCTGATGACAAGCCCTCACTGCCTGATCGCCGGCCAACCGATTTCACTTGCTGAAACGTCAACTCGCGCTGACGATTTTCACAATGATCGTGACAAAGCTGAAAAGCAGTTCCAGAAGCTGCGAGAAGAATTTATCCGCCAGCAGGCGCGACTATATGCAGAAGGGAAGCAAAAACTGCTCATCGTTTTGCAGGCCATGGATGCTGGCGGCAAAGATGGCACCATTCGTCACTCGTTAAAGGGCGTGAATCCTCAGGGAGTTCAGGTGACGTCGTTTAAAAAGCCAACTACTGAAGAACTCGACCATGATTTTCTATGGCGAATTCACAAGGCTGTTCCTGGCCGAGGAATGATTGGTGTTTTCAATCGCTCACACTACGAAGACGTTTTGGTTGTTCGAGTTCACAACTATGTGCCGGAATCCGTTTGGCGTCCGCGATACGAAATTATCAACCAGTTCGAAAAACACTTAACCAGCACAGGCACGACCCTTCTGAAGTTCTTTCTTCACATCTCCAAAGAAGAACAGAAAGAACGTTTTCAGGATCGCCTGAATGAACCGGAAAGCAATTGGAAGTTCGATCGAGAAGATCTTGAAAAACGCAAGTTCTGGGACGACTACCAATTGGCATTTCAGGATATGGTTAATAACTGCACCACGAAACACGCTGCCTGGCACGTTATTCCAGGGGACCAGAAATGGTATCGCAACCTGGCGATTATGCAGGTGATCGTGGACACATTAAACCAAATGAATCCGCAGTATCCACAGTCTGATGACCTGAGCGATGTTGTGCTGGAATAGCGAATTAAATGGGTGGCACGTTTGTTATTGTTTGCCTTCTTCGCGGTTGGACCACCATGGCAGTCCAACGCCACCATCCATCGTCATCGTGCTGCCCGTCATGTAGGCTGCGTCTTCGCTGAGTGTGAAGCAGACGCCTTTCGCCATTTCTTCCGGTGTGCCCATGCGGTTCATCGGCAAAGATTTTGAACCGGCTTCGATTTGCTCTTCAGAAAAGAACTTGCGTTCACCTGGAGTATCAATCCAGCCTGGGTGAAAAATATTCACTCGAATGCCGTGGCGAACCAGTTCAATTGCTGCAGTGCGAGCCATATGATCAATGGCGGCCTTTGACATGTTGTAGGCCATTGCGGTCGGAATCGGAAGAATGGCGTGGGGCGAGCTGACAACGGTGATCGCTCCGCCATTTCCCTGTTTCAACATCTGTTGCGAAGCCGCTCGCACACCAAAAAACGCGCCCCACATAGAAACGTCGACGGTGCGTTTAAAGCCTTTCATGTCGGCCTTAACCATCAGTTCACGATCGCTGTAAACGGCGTTGCTGACAAACAGGTCCAGGCTGCCGAATTCGCTGACGGTCTTTTGAACCATGTCTTCAACCGCTTCCTGATCGGAAACGTCTGCGGCAACAACAAGTGCCTTGCGGCCCAAAGCACGAATCTGCTCAGCCACTGCTTCCGCATCCTTGACGCTGGAATTGCAATTTAAAGTGACGTTGGCTCCGCCCTTCGCCAGTTCAATCGCAATCGCGGCTCCGATGCCTTTTGACGAACCGGTGACCAGAGCATTTTTTCCAGAAAATTTCATTCCGCGGGCTTTCACTGTTCCATCAAAATACGTTCAGAACGCACATTCTAACGAGGTAATGCCTCAGACCAATCGAACTCGCGATTGGAAACGCGACTTCGTCGCTTAGAAAACGCGGCTTAGCGTGAGCAAGTTCGCTGAAACCCAAGTTTAACGGGTTTTCGAAGTCTTGCGACTGTCTGCGAACGATTGCTGGTCGAGAGTGGAATACGGCGGAATTCCCGAGGCTTGCGGTAGAGCCAGTTTCAAGCAGGGAATGCTTCCATCCTGTGAAGCGTGCTGCAGAAGAGAAAATTCGATCATCTCGCTGAGAATTCCGTGAGTGCCTATTCGACACCAATCGGAATAGCGGTCGAATCCTGAGTCACCGGTCCGGTCGGAGTTCCATCGGCGTGGGACGATCGCTGGATTCCGCCACGCAGCACCGTTCGATCGGACGTGCCGACACAGAATGTCCGAAAAGAGAAGTTGGCTTTCGTGTGGTCGCCACAAACGCTCTTGAGTGTTCGGCGGATCACAAAATTTTCCGGCGATGCTTTCAGTTTTTGGAAATAGCCCAACTTCTGCGTGCGAGTTGCTGATTCTGCGACAAGCGGTTTTAGAACATCCATCGAATTGTCTGTTCGAAAGATGAAGTCACTCATATTTTTAGTGGCTGCCCGAAATGCAGACTTGTCTCCCACGTCAATCGTCGGAACGGTTGGCAACGCTGGTTCTTTGCCCAGATAGAAGCGAATCATCTGAGGGATTAGCCGCGATACCTTTCGACTGTTGAACAGCCCCGTGCCGGGAGCATTCAAGACGGTTACCAGGCCTCGGCGAGCTCCCCGAACCAGGCCACGAACTCCCTGAAGAGATTCCGCCCGAAAGCTGTTAGGGTCCAGGTCGTCGTCCTGCAATCGGCGAATCACCAGGCTCACTTTTTGATCTGAGCACACGCTTGTTTGAAACAGTCCGGTGCGCTGCATTTCCAACTGTCGCTGACTCATGTAGGGAAGCCCCAGAAAGTCAGCCAGAAAACGATTTTCACGATATGTCGTGTTGAACGTTGACGAGCCCAGTACAACGGCTGTTGAATCGGAATTTCTGAATTGTTGCAAACTGGATTTGGCGGCAGCTGAGAAACTTTCCAGGTTTGCTGAAAGTGTCTTGTTCTGCGTTTCCGCCAGCAGCCTGCTGAAAGTGCCCAGGCCATAAGGACAGCAGTAGTGGTCGTCTACAAACCACATTTGACCATCGCTGTCACAGGTGAGATCGACGGCAGCCAACCAGATTCGGCGTTGGAAGCTGGGAAGGGCGGTTACAAGGTGCTCTCTGGCATTCAGAATTGACTTTCCGATTGTTCCAATAGAATCCAATCGGCTTAAGAAGCGAAACTTTCCGGCGACATCTGCGAGAAATAATTCCACCGCTTCCATGCGTTCAAGAACGGCCTCTTCGACAGTCTTCCACGTAAGTGCATCAATGCACGGAATTTGATTCGACGAGGGTGGAATCAATTCCACAGCGGTCCGGTCTTTGTTTTGACTTATCACCACAACGTACTCCAACGATCTGTGCGATCCATGCACAGGCAGGAAGTGACAGCATATCGATTTCTTCCAATAGCAAACGACATGCCATTTGACCGTTTTGGCGGATCATCATCAATTTCAAGAGAAACGGTACCTGGGAAGCTGACCGGGCAACATCAAGTGCCACCAAATCAGGCATTTTTGCCTCGCGAGAGAGTCACATGCTCAAGTAACTGGCCCACGTTTCAAAACGTCCGGATACTGCGATGTTTAACTGAGAGCCTGACTGAAAAAGATGCGTGCACGGTGCACGCATCATTGCTTATAGCGACAACGGAGCGGCTCGGCGGTTTGAACTGTCCACGTCCTTCCGCACACCACGCCACCGGGTCAAGGGCGAAACCCTTGTTTGGGGATGCTCGTTTTCATTCCGCGAATGAACGCGTAGACGCACTTTCGCGGAGCGATCGGCAGCCAACTTCGTCCACAACAAAAGGTGAACAGCCAAAACTGTTATTTGCGAACGCTGGATAGACCGCCGTCGATTGCAAGTATCTGTCCGGTCATCCAACTGGAGTCTGGCGACAGCAGAAAACAGGCGGCAGCCGCAATGTCATCGACGGTTCCGGTTCTGGCCAACGGGTACTTTTCCCCGAGCGCAGCCGCGCGGGCTTCGTCACTGAAGAAACGGGCTGTCAGCGGAGTGTTAGTCAAAGCCGGGGCGATGCAGTTCACTCGGACATCCGGCGAAAATTCAGCGGCCAAAGTGCGAGTCAACGCTTCAATGGCTCCTTTTGACGCAGCAATCGAAGCGTGAGCCGGCATGCCCTGTCCGACGGCGACGGTGCTAAACATGACGATACTGCCAGACCCGGAAGCCTTGACAGCGTTAAGCCCCGCCTGAACAACACGGATGGCACCGACGACATTTAGTTCGAAGTCCTGTCGGAAAGCGTCAGGCGAAAGTGCCCGAAACGGCTTCAGGTTTATTGAACCTGGGCAATAGACCAAACCATGGATTTCGCCTGGAAGTTGATCTGAGTTCAGATCATCCAACGCTACGTCAAATATTATGTGATTGACATCAAGATCCTGATGATCCCACGTGCGGCTTAACACCGTCACATGGTGGCCGTCGTTCAATAATCGACGAACAATCCCGTGACCAATTCCCTTCGAACCACCGACCACCACATAGTTTTTTGTGCTCATCGCCGCTGTTGCTCCTGAATCGAGTCGCCCAGGATATCGAGCGCGATACCCATCCGTCTCGTCATGTTCAGGTTATAGAACGCTACCTGGATTTGGACATCAGAAAACAGCGTCTGCCTTTGGAGGAGCGTAAGGCATTAGGGTTCGATTTGGGGGCCAACGGCTAAGCGGCTAATAGTGAGGCGGCTTTTCCAGTTCCGCGTCACGTTCTTCTCCGCCTTCGCTTAGTGATTCCAACTCATGCTCAATGCGCGTGAACCTGTCTTCAAACTTACGCAGGCGTCGAAAGTGTTCGGTTAGAGACGCATTCAATGTTTCCACGTCGTGCTGCAGATGAGCCAAAGCAGACTCGATTCGAACGAAGCGTTCTTCATTCAGTTCACTTGACGACATTTTAACGACACCTTTTGCGCAGATGTATGACGCTACATCGACAATGAAGAATTGCGAAACGTGGGCTGAATGTGCGAACCGACTGCGTTACATGTCCTGTCCGGTAAGTCGAGCGACTTCGTTGACATCTTTGTCGCCTCGACCAGACAGGCAAACCACAATGACTTCATCCTTGTTTCGCTGTGCGGCAGCTTTCATGGCGTAGGCAATTGCGTGAGATGTTTCAATGGCCGGAAGAATGCCTTCCGTTTGAGCCATCGTTTGAAATGCCTGCAACGCTTCGTCATCGTTGGCGCTGACATAGTTGACTCGACCAGTGTCTTTCCAATAACTGTGTTCCGGGCCAACGCCAGGATAGTCCAGGCCGGCAGAAATTGAATGGACATCTGAAGTTTGGCCATCGTGATCCTGCAGTACATAGCTGTAACTGCCATGCAGAATGCCGGGTTTGCCATAGGTCAGCGTGCAAGCGTGATCGCCCGCATTCGGACCTCGACCGCCAGCTTCCACTCCGGTCAATGCCACACCTTCGTCATCAACAAATGGATAGAACATTCCTGCAGAATTCGATCCGCCTCCAACGCATGCAATCACTTCATCCGGCAGACGACCGATATTTTCCAGAGACTGTTCGCGAGCTTCTCGGCCAATCACGGATTGGAAGTCTCTAACCATCATTGGGAACGGATGAGGGCCGACGACACTGCCAATGATGTAATGAGTATCGCGGACGGATGCCATCCAGTCTCGCATGGCTTCGTTAATCGCGTCTCGCAAAGTGCGGCTGCCGGTGGTGACCGGGCAAACCTTCGCCCCCATGGTTCGCATGATAAACACGTTCAGCTTCTGCCGCCGCACGTCTTCTTCACCCATGTAAACAACGCATGGGAAACCAAATCGTGCACACGCTGTCGCTGTGGCAACACCATGCTGACCGGCCCCCGTTTCGGCGATAATGCGAGTCTTTCCCATGCGTTTGGTCAGCAGCACCTGTCCGATGGTGTTGTTGATTTTGTGAGCACCGGTCAGGTTCAGGTCTTCTCGCTTAAAGAAGATTTTCGCTCCGCCGCACTTTTCGGTCAGGCGTTCTGCAAAATACAACGGGTTGGGGCGACCGACGTAGTTTTTCAGCAGGTCACGAAACTCGCGATCGAATTCCGGATCTTTTTTTGCGTCTTCATACGCCTGAGCAAGTTCGTCCAGCGCGAACATCAGTGTTTCGGGAACGTATCGCCGCCCGTATTCACCAAATCGTCCACGTTCATCGGGAACAGCGCTAATTGGGGGATGTGTCGAAGTATCAGTTGCCATGTGGCCTATTTCTGATGCGTTTGAAGCGAATTTTTTACTCGGCAAAGGAGTTCTGAATCCGATTCTAGCCTTAAATACTGGAAGTCAAAACGATCGGCCCTTCAGCACGGTGAATTCAGGACGATTGGAAGTCATTAGCCGGATAGAGTTCACGAAATCAGCACAGAGGTCAATTCAGAAGCGGGTTTGCTTCTGAACACCGCCCACGTTTCCGGCTCTTGAAGGAAAGGCAAGTGTCCCGTAACACGACGTTTCTGTTGGGTGTCAAACACAGTCTGGCGATGATTGTTTGCCGCAATGTTCGCCGAAGGTTGGACACCATTGACAGAGCGTGGGCCCACGAAAAGTCCGAAAAATCGAGTCAGTCAGTCCTGTTAGCGACTCTTCCACGAGAAATTCCAGCGAGGCGGCAAAAAAACGTCACTGGCAGCGATAAATGCTGAACATTAAACTGCAATTTTCCGCGATGGGCCGTCCGGAGACTTTTCCCACTTTGAAAAGTGTTTTTCTAGACGCGACGCAACGAAGTGTCGCCGGAGCAAAAAATGCGTTTGATTATTACTGGTGGTGCGGGCTTTATCGGAAGTCATATTGCCGAAAAAGCCCTGGCCAAGGGATGGTCCGTGGCCGTTATTGACAATTTGTGTTCAGGCCGCAAAGAAAACGTTCCGGCGGGAGCTGAGTTTCACGAAGTGGATATCCGCGACAAAGAAGCGGTTGATCGCGTGTTCGCCGGTTTTAAGCCGACAGCGGTCACTCACCAGGCAGCTCAGGCCAGTGTGGCCATCAGTGTTCGCGAACCACAAATGGATGCGTCAGTCAATATTGCGGGCTCGCTGAACATCATGACCGCCTGCGTTGACAATAAAGTTCAGCGATTGGTTTTCGCCAGCACAGGTGGTGCGATTTACGGCGAAGTGCCGGAAGGCGTCAAAGCCGGAATCGATTTCAATCCTGTTCCAATCAGCCCCTATGCCTGCAGCAAGTTTGCCGTTGAGAAGTATCTGGAATGCTTTCGACAGGAGCACGGATTGAATTACACGGTGCTGCGATACGCCAACGTTTATGGTCCTCGACAGGACCCTCACGGAGAAGCGGGCGTCGTCGCGATTTTCTGCAACCGAATTCTGGCGGGTGAACCGATCAAGGTAAACGCCAAGCGAGAAGTTGGAGACGAAGGCTGTATTCGAGATTACGTGTATATCGAAAATGTGGCCGCTGCCAACATCGCCGCGCTGGAAGGAAAGATTCCTGATCCGATTTTGAACGTCGGCACCGGGCACGAAACGACAACTCAGCAGCTAGCGGAAATTCTGCAGCAGAAACTGGGCAAGACAATTGACGTGTCACCAAGTGAAAAGCGAGCTGGGGATATTGAACGTTCTTTGCTGAACGCGGATCGCCTGGTTGAACTTCTGGGACCAGTTGTGGGCATCGACCAGGGACTGGAAGAAACAGGAGCCTGGTTCAGCGACCGACTGGCGAAGCAGTCGTAGAGAAACTGTCGGGATCGACCATCACAGTCTTTCCACTGCGACGACTGACTGAAATCAACGCACATTGAGGGCAACGACGCTTAGCCTTAATTTTCAAGGCTAAGCGTCGTTCTGTGTAGAAGTCACCCACGATGAATCGACTGTGGCAAATCGTATTTCGGGCTGCCTATCTCTTAGCACATGGCTATTGGTTTGTGGCGCGTCCCTCAACCAAAGGGGCCTATGTTGCGGTTTGGGTGAACGACCGGGTTCTTGTGATTCGCAATTCTTACAAGCGAGTTTTCTCGCTGCCTGCCGGAGGCGTTGATCGCAGTGAAACGTTTCGCGCAGCGGCTGCACGCGAACTTTGTGAAGAAGTGGGCGTTTGCATTGCAGAAACCGACCTGACGGAATTCGGCACGTATCAGTGTTTCGAAGAATACAAACACGACACCACTGTTGTCTTTGAACTGCAGCTTGATTGTGAACCGACTTTAAGCCCGGACAATCGAGAAGTTGTGTGCGCGGAGTTTGCTGATCTGGATGAAGTTCAACAGCTGCCGCTTTCTGAAACACTGCGTAAATACCTGATTGATGCGATGGCGCAGCGAAGTCAACGTTGTCCGGACTCGGTTTCTACGTCGCAATTTGCCGACGCCTGTCCGCGTTAGACTTATGATTTCACGAGACTTGCTTGCATTGAGTGAAGTTTCCTGAGCGACAACGGAGCGTTTCCGAGCGGTAGCTGGAATGGTCTGAGGCACTGCCTCGTTGGACTTCTGATTTCCAGTAAGTTCTTCAGGTTGGTTCACAGTCACTTGCCTTCAGACGAGGTCCGCTTTCGTTCGCCGAAAGTACGCACCGACGCTTTTTGCGGCAGCGACAGGCACCAGTTTCGTCCGCAACAAAAGATAAGTTGCTTCGGCGGCGCCATCTTTGGTCGGGAAATTGCCCACACGTCTTTCTGGTGTTCTGGTTTCGCAGGTTTTCACTGCATCAGCCGCAATCAGGTTGTTGGAAAAGGCAGGCTTTTCCGATTGCTGGGCAACTTTTGCTCAGGACAACAATAAGACAAAGTTGACGGGTTCCGCATTGTGCTTAAACCGCGTGCGGGGCTTGCAACGGCGAAACGACGGATCTGGCAGACGGGCTCTCTGCTTTTCCCTTGCCGCAATTGGTTTTGCCGTCGGTCGAATTGTCCCGTTTCAATCGTTGCTTCCATGATCTGCACGACAAACCTGGAACTCGCAAATCGCACTGCTGAGCTAACCCGCCAACAGCGTCGTTCACAATGTCAGGCAACTGACAGCATGTTCGGGCTGCTGATGTTGTTTCAGTGGGTGGCTGCAGTTTGGGCGGCATGCTATGTCACGCCTAAAGCATGGGTGGGTGAGGCCGTTTTTCTTCCTCATCAGCATCTATGGACAGCAGTGATCTGGGGGGCAACGATTTCCGGCATTCCCCTGCTTCTAACGATCAAATATCCGGGGGCAGCCACCACTCGGCACGTTGTCGCCATATCGCAAATGCTGTTTTCCGGTTTGCTGATTTATCTCACCGGCGGGCGGCCTGAAACTCACTTCCACGTTTTCGGTTCGCTTGCCTTTCTGGCGTTCTATCGAGACTGGCGGGTTCTCGTGACGGCTTCGCTGGTGATCACCGCGGACCATTTTTTCAGTGGGATTTACTCAACGCAATCGATTCTGGAAAGCGGTGGCGACGGGGCGTTTCGCTGTCTTGAGTATTCTGGGTGGATTGTGTTTGAAAACGTGTTTCTGGTGATTTCCTGTCGTCGTGAAATCAGGGAAACCTAGAAGTCGTGCGAACGTCAGGCTCGACTGGAAAACGCAAATCAGACCATGGAGGCGAAAGTCGCTGCACGTACAGATCAGCTGCTGAAGAAAACTGAAGAGGCAGAGCAACTTGCACTTGTCGCACAATACACAGACAACGCAGTGGTGATTACGAATGCTTTGGCGCAGATTCAATGGGTGAACGAAGGCTTCATTAGAACTTCTGGATACTCACTGGACGAGGTGCGAGGCAAATCGCCTGGCAGTTTTCTGCAAGGCCCCAACACGGATATCAACACAATTCAGTACATGCGGCAGCAGTTGTCGCGGGGGCAAGGCTTTGAAGTTGAGATCGTTAACTACAACAAACAGCAACAACCGTACTGGGTCGTTATTGAGTGCCGTCCAATCTATAACGAACACGGCGACGTGACTCGCTTTATTGCCATCGAAAGTGACATTACCGATCGGAAAAAGCGTGAGGAGCAGCTTCGACTTTACAGCAAAGCGTTCACCGAAGCGAATGACGCCATCATCATTTCAGAAGTTCCGGCTGGCGGAGGCATGGCAAAAATTTTAAGCGTTAATGCCGCGTTTGAAAGAATGACCGGCTACACAAACGCTGAAGTCGTCGGCAGGAATCCTCGCATGCTGCAAGGGGCAGGTACTGATCCGGCTGCGCGAGCCAGAATTCGCGATTCACTTAAACGCTGGGCTCCGGTTCGCGAAGAAATGCTGAACTACAAAAAGAACGGCGAAGAGTTCTGGGTCGAATTAAATATTGCGCCGCTGGCAAACGAAGCCGGCCAGTTCACTCACTGGGTTTCCGTTCAAAGAAACATCACCGAACGTAAACAGCTGGAACGCAATGTTGTTGAACGAACTTTGGAACTTGAAAACGCAAAAGAAAAAGCGGAAACCGCGAATAAACTAAAAAGCGAATTTCTGGCGAATATGAGCCACGAAATTCGCACGCCATTAAACGGCGTCATGGGAATGCTTGAATTGTTGATTGGCACTGAGCTGACTGACAAGCAACGAGGTTACGCTGAAATCAGCCATAACTCAGCAAATACGTTGCTGGCTCTGATTAACGACATTCTGGACTACTCAAAAATTGAAGCCGAACAGCTCACGCTGGAATCGACTCCGTTTAACCTTCGCAAAATGGCGGAAGAAATTACCGCGATCGCAGCGACTCAGGTGGCCGTTCGTTCAGTGGAAGTTATTCTGGATTATCCGTCGTCCACGCCATCAGGAGTTGTCGGCGATCCGTTAAGACTTCGGCAGGTCATTACCAACCTGCTTGGCAATGCGATCAAGTTTACAGAATCGGGATACATCGTTGTTGAAATCAACGCTGTCTTAACCGAACAGAAGGAACACTGTTTTCGAATTGCCGTGAGAGACACGGGAGTTGGCATTCCTGAAGAAAAGCAGCAATACATCTTCGGCAAGTTTGCTCAGGCTGATGGTTCCACCACAAGAAAGTACGGTGGCACTGGGTTGGGGCTGGCGATCAGTCAGCACCTGGTCAGGCTCATGGGCGGTCGAATTCATCTTAACAGTGAAGTCGGGCACGGTTCTGAATTTGCGTTCCACGTGTCCATGCCGGAAGCTGACGTTTCAGAATCAGAAGTTTTTCCAATGGCCAGTCTAAGCCAGGCAAGGCTGTTGGTGGTTGACGACCTGAAGATTAATCGGCTGATTTTAATGGAACAGCTGCAAGGGAAAGTTCAGCACATTGAGGCTGTGGATTCGGGACAGAAAGCACTGGAAAAACTCCGCAAAGCGGCTGCTGCAGGAAGCCCATACAATATCGCAATTATCGACCAGCAAATGCCTGAAATGTGTGGTGAAACGCTGGCGTTCAAAATCAGCACCAGCAATGAAATTCCAACGCTGGGCATGATTCTGCTGTCTTCCAATGGGACTGATGGCATACCAGCCGACGTTGGATTTAGCGAGCGGCTTGTTAAACCAACCGCACATCGTGTGTTGCTTAAGGTGATTGGTACGGTGCTGGCAAAAGTTAATAAGACCAGTGCGTTGCCAAAATCGGCGGACAATGTTGAGCCGGCATTTCAATCACTACGTAAAGTTCTTCTGGCCGACGACAATGTCATCAACCAGTTGGTCGGCAAAGAGGCCTTGGAACGGCTTGGCTGTGACGTGACTGTTGTCAAAAACGGAAAGACCGCCTTGAATGCGTTGCAGTCTGATTCGTTTGAGATGATCTTTATGGATTGCCAAATGCCGGTGATGGACGGCTATGAGGCAACGCGTTTACTAAGAAGCCATGAAAACGCTTCGAATCGAATTCCCGTAATTGCGCTGACAGCCAATGCTTTGGCGGGAGATCGCGAAAACTGCATGGCAGCCGGAATGGATGACTATCTGCCGAAGCCATTCGGGCTGACAGAATTGCAGGAAATCATCAACAAATGGGGCAGGCCCGTGAGCTAGCGAAGAAGGGGCGACATCCCTGCCCCATTGAAAGAAACGCCGCAAATCATCAGCCGGGCGGGCCAGAGAGACTTCGTATCTTTGAAAACGAAGATCAATACCACCAAACGCGGTAAAATCCTATGATTCGCGTGAGCCCGCTACACTCCAGACGTCCTGACTTCCTGACCAGCACCCAGCGGGCTGTTGATTTCAGATTCAACCTGTGGCAGCAGTGTTGTTTTGGCGCAGACGACGTCGCCCAATGCGTATTCGCACCAAGGTGACAGGGCTCGAAAAGCGATCAGATCAACAAGCTCATTCAAAACCGGAAGCGCCGGACGTCAATGGTCGAAACAAACATTTCTGAATTCATAAATAACCTGGAAACCAGCCAGTTACTTTCTGCTGCGCAGATCGCTTCGCTTAAAAAACAAACGGCTGGCAGCAACATCAACGTTGAAAATCTTGCCAACGTTTTGGTCAGCCAAAACCACCTGACCAACTGGCAGGCTCGACAGCTGATGAAAGGTCAGACTGGTTTTTTACTTAACCAATATCGCCTGACAAATCCGATTGGTCGTGGCGGAATGGGGCACGTTTTTCGAGGTGTGAATTCTCGCACCAACGATGTTGTGGCTGTAAAAGTCATGGCAAAAAAACTGCTCGGCAACAAGGCACTGGTGTCTCGGTTTCGTCGAGAAATTCGCGCCAACGCGAAGCTGAACAGTCCGCACGTTGTCAGATCACTGGATGCTGGGCGAGTCGGTAAGACGGATTTCATGGTGATGGAATACGTCAACGGCGATCAGGTTGATCGTATGGTCAGCCGTATCGGGCGATTGCCCGTGGGATTGGCCTGTGAAATCGTTCGACAGGTCGCCGTTGGATTGCAGCATGCTCACGAACATCAAATGGTTCATCGAGACATCAAGCCCGGCAACATGATGGTGCATTGGTCGGCAGCCGACGAAGGTATCGTTAAGCTGATGGACATGGGGCTGGTTCTGCTTAACGAAGACGATGCCGACGAAAAAACCGTCACTCGCGCTGGGCAGGTGATGGGGACTCCCGACTATATGTCGCCAGAACAGGGGTGGGACACAACTCAGGTGGATATCCGCAGTGATATCTACAGCCTCGGTTGCACTTTGTATCGACTGTTGTCTGGCACCGTTCCATTCATGGGCACAAATCCGTTGCAGGTGCTAAGCCAGCGACTTCAACGCGATGCTCCTTCGATTCGCACCGTTTGCGATGATATTCCTCAGCCGGTGGCCGACATCGTTTCAAAGATGACGGCTCGCGACCCTAACGCTCGCTATCAGCAACCACACGAACTGGCGTCAGCGTTGCTGCCATTTTGCGAGACACTTACCAAAGCTGCCGTGAAGTCCGCAGCGCTGAAAAATGGTGCCGGGGCGTCCGTTGTTCAGGAGGATTCGAACTCCAATGAAATCGATGAAAGCGACGGGACCTACCAGCAGTTTCTGAAAGAGATTCAGGAAGGCAGCCACGTTGACTTAATGAATTCCACGGAAAACGGAGATGATGCCGGCGTTTCCACAATTCCAAATCTGAAAGTCCACGATTCGTCGCCGGCGATCCGCAATCGTGAGTATTCTTCGGGGCCTAAGCGCGGTCAGAAGACAGCCTTTGTTGTTATGGGTGTTATGGGAATCGTGATTGCCGCGCTCGCGATGTTTCTGATTAATCATACTGATACGCCCGTTGAACCGCTGACAATAAATCATCAACCGCCCAAGCTCAAAATACCAACGGCGACGATCAACGACACTGAATTTGTAAGTGCCAGAACGGGTGAACTCTGGACTCACAAACTGGAAGCCGATATTTCGGATACCAATACAAACGCCCGCTTCATACTTGGAAATTCGGCTCCTCTGGAAATGCAGATCGATGCCGCAACGGGAGAGATCACATGGCCGGTGCCGAGCCAGCAAACGTTAACGTCCTATACGATTCCTGTGCAGCTTGTGTGCGACGTTGATGGCAACGAACACGTCATCGCGGAGAAAACGTTTTCTGTTGCAGTTGTGAAAGGGTTCGACACGCTGCAGTTTCCTGAACTGGAACTTGTGATTGCACCGCCGGAAGAACCAATTCAACTTTCGGTAGCGGTTGATTCCGCTGATGGGGAATCGTTCGACCTGAGTTACAAATTCGAGAGTCGTGTTCCAGCAACGATGACAATTGACGCCAAAACAGGGCTCATCCAGTGGACGCCGACTGTTTCCGACCTGGGGCGACACTCCCTGGATGTTGCGGTCTACGATACTGCAAATCCGGCGTCAAAAAAGTCAACGAAGATCCCGTTCGTTGTCGTGCCAAGTCGCATTGAACATGTTCTGCCAGCGATACCTCCGCAAAAAGCAATCGCTGGAACGCTGTTTGAGTTTTCATTCCCTGAGTTGCCTCTACCGCGAATGTCGCGAGGTTCTCGCATGGGGCTTGATCTTGTGATCACGCTCGGCCCGGATGCACCAGTGGGAGCAACAATCGATGCTGTTTCGCAGAAGCTGTCCTGGAATATTCCTGCAGACATTCGTGGTCTTGTGAAGATTCCTTTAACTGCCAGCTTTGAGTTGGGGCCACTTAATAGAGTGAGAAAAATGGATGGAGTTGCCATTCTGGAGATCGATGTCACGGAGCCGACAACCACGCCAACAGTAACGCTGCCATCCGAAGCTGAAATTGCCAAAGCACGCGAAAAACTGCAGGAAACGTACAGCAAGTCTATCGCTCAGGCCAGAACCACCACCGACAAGGCAGAACTGGCGAATAGGTTGCTGGAACAATCGTTTTATGCAGATCACAGCGCGACTGATGCAGCTTTATTGCAACTGATCGAACAGGAAATCGCGATCAAGGCCAGGGCGGGCGACGTACTTCTGGAAATCGGACGCATAAGAGCCGCCAGGTACGGGACCAGCGAACTGGATGCGGCAGTGAAGATTGTTGATGAGTTCCGTAAGACTGGACTAAGCCAACGCCAGCAGGATCTGATTACCGAACATTGCATGCGGCTGGCGAAATTGGCGGCTGCCGACAAACGAATCGGGCTGACCGAAGATCTGCTGCATTGCGTGACAACATTGCTGGGCCGCAGCTCTCAGGGTGCCGCAGCGCAGTTTGCCAATGATGTGAATTCCGCTGAGAAAATTGCCATTGAACTTAACAAGGCCACTGACGGTGTGGTTGATGAATTCAAGCTGAACGAACTTAATCGACTGATTGATCGTTGGCAGTTTCAACGATTGTTTATGCCAGCGTCTTCATTCGTGTATGCTCAACTGACGTCAGATACCACCGTACCTGTGTTGCCGGGCAACGGGCGAGATCGCTGGAAGTTCGACAAAGAACGACTAAGCCTGAATTCGGAAACTGAACCTCTGATTTTGGCTGTCGTGGATCGCACATTGTTGTCTGATCGTTTTGTTTTTCGATTTGAAGTCGAACAGGGCACAACTTCCACCCAGCTTTTGTTTGGGGCGACTGGTGCCAATAACAGCTTTTCCGCGTACCGACTGACTCTTGACGCATCCGGACCTGGACAGATTCAGGCTTTGAATTCCAGCCAATTTCTAACCGACCCTGCAAGAATTACGGCACCAAGTGTCTATCCCGACCAGCGAAATCTGGTTGAACTTGTTGTTGATGGGCCAACTGTTGCCGTGCGAATTAACGGTGCCATGGTGTCTCAGGCAAATATTCCGGAATTGCCACCTGGACAGTTGGGCATCGCTGCCGACCTGAGATCTGCGAATCCTAAACTGTTTATCAGAAATCCACGCGTTTTGCAGATGCCTAAGCGAGAATAACGAAGCCTCAATCTTCGTTGTACTACGCGCGGAACGCATGAATCGCTTTCGCGGGAATTCCGTGATTCCCCGACGCGACTTGCTTGTGAGCGGCGTTGCATGTCAGCTATCGTCGAACACTCTGCTTGCTGTTTTTGACGGATAGATCCATTCATGTCACAAGACTACCTGAACAACGCTGAAAGACTTCGTCTGGAGCGTGAAGCCCGCCGAGAACCCGGAGAAAACTGGAAACGCTGGGGGCCCTATCTTTCTGAACGCCAGTGGGGCACCGTTCGAGAAGACTATTCGCACAACGGACAACCGTGGGATTACTTCAAGCATGATGACGCACGCGGTCGCGCCTACCGCTGGGGCGAAGACGGGCTGCTGGGGATTTCTGATCGGCAGTGTCGATTGTGCTTCGCGCTGGCACTGTGGAATGGCAAAGATCCAATTCTGAAAGAGCGACTTTACGGAGTCGGCGGGACAGAAGGGAATCACGGCGAAGACGTTAAGGAATTCTACTTCTACGAAGATTCCACGCCCACTCACACTTACATGAAGGCGCTGTACAAATATCCTCAGGCACTGTTCCCTTACGAACAGCTGTCACTGGAAAATCGTAATCGTGGGCAGGATCGTCCGGAATACGAACTCGCCGACACAGGGATCTTTGATAACAGCGAGTACTTTGATGTTCGAGCTGAGTATGCCAAGGAATCACCCAACAACATCCTGATCAAAATCACCGTTTCTAATCGTGGGCCGAAAGCTGCGCCGGTTCACGTGCTGCCAACATTGTGGTTTCGCAACACCTGGACATGGGGCTGCCAGCACGAAGGTAACGGCCCGAAACCGACAATGACGGTTGAAAAGAACGGGCAGGTGCAGGCGATTCACGATACCCTGGGGCAGTTTAAGTTTGCTGCAGATACGTCGACCTGTGGCGCTGAACCCGAATGGTTGTTCACA
This sequence comes from uncultured Planctomycetaceae bacterium, assembly GCA_937916515.1. Taxonomy (GTDB): domain Bacteria; phylum Planctomycetota; class Planctomycetia; order Planctomycetales; family Planctomycetaceae; genus Fuerstiella. Next base: position 51,409 of record CALFSX010000011.1, read on the forward strand.
GACAATGATTCCAATCCCAAGTACATGCATGATTCGGCTTTGGTTAGCAAATATTCGAAAGATGCATTTCACGACTACGTAGTTAGCCGCAAGAAGCGAGCTGTTAATCCGGCTAAGACTGGCACTAAAGTCGCCGCACACTATTCCACAAAAATCGCGGCCGGTGAGGAAATTGTCATTCGACTTAGGTTGTGGGCCCACAATGAACCACCAGCGCAGGTGTTTGGCGAATCGTTTGAATTCACAATGGCGCAACGCCTTGCCGAAGCCGACGCATTCTACGATCAGAAAATACCAGCCGACCTTGCCGAAGACGCTCGCCAGACAATGCGTCAGGCGTATGGCGGCTTAATGTGGACCAAGCAGTTTTATAATTACGCGGTGTACGACTGGTTGAAGGGCGATTCCAAAATGGCGCCGCCACCCGCTCACCGCAAACAAATTCGCAACGGAGACTGGCCGCACCTTTACAACCGCGACATCATTTCGATGCCGGATAAATGGGAATACCCGTGGTACGCCGCGTGGGATTCTGCATTTCACATGATTCCGTTCGGGCACGTGGATACAGACTATGCGAAGGAGCAGCTGATTCTGTTCCTGCGAGAATGGTACATGCATCCCAATGGTCAGATTCCCGCGTACGAATGGAACTTCAGTGACGTCAATCCGCCCGTTCATGCGTGGGCGTGTTGGCACGTCTATAAGCGAACGCAGGAATCCGAAGGCAAACGCGATCGTCAGTTTCTGGCTCGAACTTTTCAAAAGCTGTTGCTGAACTTTACGTGGTGGGTCAATCGCAAAGACGTATTGGGGAAGCACGTCTTTTCCGGAGGCTTCCTGGGGCTCGACAACATCGGCGTCTTCGATCGGTCGAAACCGCTGCCAACCGGCGGCCATCTGCATCAGGCCGACGGTTCTGCATGGATGGGTTTTTTCTGTTCCACAATGCTGACGATTGCGTTGGAACTGGCCGCAGAAAATCCAGCCTATGCCGACATGGCCAGCAAGTTCTTTGAACACTACATTGAGATCGCTGATGCGATGAATTCGGTGGGAACAAACGGCCTGTGGAATGAAGAAGATGGTTTCTACTATGACCACATTTACGACAACGGAAACGCCATTCCGCTGAAGGTGCGTTCTATGGTCGGCATCATTCCGCTGTTTACCGTCACGATAATTGACGACAGCGTCCTGGAACGTTTGCCCGGTTTTCGCAAGCGCATGAATTGGTTCGTGAAGAATCGCAAAGACCAACTGCAAAACGTAACCTATATGGAACGCAACTGTGAAGAAGCCGATGAACCTGGTGGATCTCGTTTGCTGGCGATCCCTTCTCGCGAACGGTTGATGAGAATTCTGGCATACGTTCTGGACGAGAACGAATTTCTGTCTCCTTACGGCATTCGATCACTGTCAAAAATTCACGAAACTCAACCGTTTGTGCTGCACGCAAATGGCCAGGAACACCGCGTGTCGTATGTGCCGGGTGAATCTGATTCGTGGATGTTCGGAGGAAATTCCAACTGGCGCGGCCCGGTTTGGTTTCCTGTTAACTATCTGCTGATTGAAGCTTTGGAGCGGTATCATCGCTTCTATGGCGATTCCCTGCAGGTCGAATGCCCCACAGGTTCCGGTGTGATGATGAATCTGGGCGAAGTGGCCAAAGAACTAATGCAGCGACAGGTGAAACTGTTTCTTCGCGATAAGACCGGACGACGTCCCTGTCATGGCGACGACCCGCGATTTCAGAAAGATCCCCACTGGAAAGACCTGGTTCTGTTCTATGAATACTTCCACGGCGAAACAGGGCAAGGTCTGGGGGCCAGCCACCAAACAGGATGGACGGCTCTTGCCGCACGACTTCTGGAAAAGCTTCACCAGGAATAATTCACTGCAGCGTTCATCACGACGTCAGCTAACGCAGAGTGGGCATTGCCCACCAATTCAATGGTAATGCTCTGGCTGGTGGGCAGTGCCCACCATACGGCGAATTCGTCAACTCAGATGACACTATTCGTCAACAGCGACCGACTTTGTAACCGGCGGTTTGATGACAACTGTTGCGCTGTCGGGGAATTCCGGTAAGATGCTGGTGTCGACTCCCGGCATGCTGCCATCTTTGCTTAAGTGATGCAGAAAATTTGAATCAATTGAGAATTTGAACTTGGCTCGATTCAGGCGAAAGTCGGCTGGAGAAACAGAAGCCAGATCCGTGGGCATCAGGCCTGACAATGGTTCGGGGCTTTCCCAGACGATGGTTTCAAATTCCTCCGGATCGTCTTCCTGAGTACCCGTAATACGAGACCAGTGGTCCTGCCAGTCGTCAAAGGAAAGCTCAGTCGTCATTCTGTCAAACGCGCCACTTTCCAATCTCCAATAGACGCCCATCTGATGATAGAAATCGTGAGTTCCGTGCCAGCGAAACAGTTCCTGAAGTTCATCCAGATAGAAATTGCCTTCGCTTTTCACCAGCACTCCATTTGGTTTCAGCGACGCAAAAACACACGAACGGCTAAATACGGAAAGTTGGGGAACGGTTCGTTCTGGAGTGTCACCGTCAAGCGAATCGCTGTCGGCCATTCGGAAACTGGGGCGTGAACAAATACTGGTTGTGTGACGGATGTCAGCCGTGAAGTCGCCCTGCAAAACCATGGCATTGCTGCCAACGTTGTCCACAAGAGAGCCATCCAGTGCAAAGAAACTGTGTTCTGCAGAAAGTTGCCCCATCGCTTGTCCGGCAATGCGAACAAGGTCACAGCCTCCGCGGACAGCACAGTTCTCAATGCTGATTGAACACTGGTCTTTGTTGGAGTTTCCCGCTTTGGAATCGGGCAGGCGAAAAATGGATGTCCGGATATTCGCCGGATTATTCACTTCAATTGTGCAGTCACTTAGCTCAATTCGATTTGCGCCGTCAAATTCAAACAGCGACCATTCCGCAGTGGAAACTTCCGGCATGACTTTCACAACCAGGTGAACTCCCACGATCTTCAGATTCAGGTTATTGGTGAGCTGAACCAATCTGCCAGGATCGTTTGCCGCGCCGGAAGCCTTAAGGTCGTCTCCTCGAAATTCAAGTACCGGTGATTTGCCTTCCGCCGCACGAATCGTCAGGATTTTGGGCTCGCCATACAGTGACTGCAGGCAACGCGTGGGAGTGTCCAAACGCCCATCGAAATCCAGAATGATTTCGTCGCCTGGGCTGGCCTGGCCCCACGCTAAGGCGAGGCTGCTGAAGGTTTTGGCATTTCCGCCAACAGACTCAACTCGAAACAACCCATTACCGATTTGTTGAGTCTTTAGGACAGGCGTATCGTCGGTCTTTCCGGCGTTCGTTACCGGCGGTGTCAGAGTTGCCTGGGCGTTATCTGGTGGCACTGGCACGACGTCTGCAATTTGCGCTGTACTGGTGTTTTCAGGACCATTCGCGGCCATTTCTTGAGTAACGTCAACTACGCCGTTCGATTCGCCGGAGTTACCGGAACTGCTGCCGTTTGACGTGACCACAGCAGCGTCGACCGGCAACATCGCGTTTAAAATCCGCTCCGTTTCGGCGTCGGATTTATCCAAACCGCTGGGCGAAAAATGCATAATTAATGCAGTGACACAAATGGCTAAAATCGTGGTTGCAACAAGAACGGTGCTCGCAACTTCACGGGTTCGTCGAATGGGAATGCGTCGCCACACAATGCCTTCTGCGGGCACACTGCGAAGTCCCATGTGTGACGCAATGGAAATCAGGTCGGCCAGCAACTGTCCAGGATCCTGATAACGAGCATCAGCATCGGTGTTCATCATCTTTTGCACGACCGCCGAAACGGCGACCGGCACATCCGGAGCGATCGCTCGTGCATCGGGAGGCGCCTTACCCTGATGGTCCAGCAGCTTTTGTAAGGCGGTGCCTTCCGGATAAGGCGGCTGTCCCGTCAGCATGTGATAGACCGTGCAACCCAGCGAATAAATGTCGCTGCGAGTGTCCGCGGTTCTGGGATCGCGGGCCTGTTCCGGAGCGATATAGTCAAACGTCCCCAGCGTGGTGCCAGCCACTGTCAGGTCGCCGATGGAATCGGTGGTGTCTCGCCGAGCCAACCCCAGGTCGACCACTTTGATGCGACCGGCCTGAGTCAGAATAATGTTCGACGGCTTGATGTCTCGATGAACAACGCCGCACGCGTTGATGTGGTTAAGTGCCAGAGTTGCCTGAATGGCATAGTTCACGGTTTCTTCAGGCGTCAGTCGACCTTTCTGGTCGATTAGTTGTTTGATTGTGAAACCATCAGCGTACTCGTAGGCGATGTAGTGTACGCCGTCATGGTCGCCCGCAAAAAATACGCGAGCAACATTGTCGTGGTTAAGCTGAGCACACGCGCGAGCTTCGTTGCGAAATCGCGAGACCAGCGCCGGGTCGGCGGCAGTTTGCGGGTGCAAAACCTTTAACGCGACATATCGTGATAGCTCCAGATCGACCGCTCGAAATACGGCCCCCATTCCGCCGGACCCGATTCGTTCGTCCACTTCAAAATGGCCGATTCGCAGGCTGTGTTCGCTGTTGGGAGCATCCGGGCCGGCGAATAGTCGATCACGAATTTCCTGAGCCGTCGAAGACAGCTTGATTGACGCCAACGCATGCGAATGCTTTGAATCTCCCAATCCAGTACTGACAACCGTATTTTCTTCGTCTGCGATAAGCGGCCGGTCCAGCAGTGGAACTTCCACCGGGACTGACGGGGTCGAATCAAGTTCGGCACTCGAATGCTGAGTCATGAATCACCGCGAACACGGCGGACAGAAGATGGGATGGAACGATCAAAGAAGCAACAAACCACGGAATTCAGGTTGCGTTGAACGCGTAAAAGGATACGGAAATCGATCCTAAGATCGGCAGCTTTGCCGACAATCATACTCCGAACACATGGCATGGTCAAAAAATCCTGTCCAGCGAACGCCCCAGGATCAGAAACTTTACGCCATCACTTTATGAGGATCGTAAGTATTCTAGTCATTCGGGGCGACCAGGCCTCAGAACTTTGGTGCCTTCAAAAACAGAACAAGTAAGCAAAAAACGCCCGGTGTTAAAGCCGACACGGCGTTTAGATTTGAATCCAATAATTCAATCTGCCATCCCTGTTCGAGTGCTGAATTGTAGAATTGTCCAGCGTTTTGTCGGCCCGGGTCTCCAATGTAGCATTTTCCTTCGGGTGACAGAGTCCGCTTAATAAATTTCAAAAGTGGAAGATGTTGACCAGATTCGTACAGCAAGTCGCTGGCCAAAAGTACGTCAAACCGGTCGTCGGTTGGTTTTGACCAATCCAGCGTTTGGCCGTTTGCGTCTGGAAAACCGTTTTTTTGTGAGTTGTGCAGGGCCAGGTTCACTGCATCCGGCACAATGTCGCTGAAAGTCACCTGCAGGCCTGCCAGTAAGCCGGCGATTCCCACCAGTCCGCAGCCGCAACCCAGTTCCAGAGCCGATTTGCCGGGCGGCCAGTTGTGTCGTAACACACATTCTGCCGTGCGTTTGGCGGTGGGCCACAGAATGCTCCAATACGGATCATCAGCATTCGTGGCACAAGCTGAGTCTGTCAAAACTTGATCCGGGTCGGAAGGCAAGTCCAGTTGAAGGCGATGCCCGGCGATTTCGAGCGTTTGTGGTGTTAAAGGGTACATCCAGGCAGATTAGCGGTCTGCAGCCTGCTGAGGAAGCCAGATGGGCTTTCTCCCTCGGTTCCAGGCACGCCCATAAATTCCAGTAGGCCTGCGTGCCGAGCAGCACAGGTCGCGTCTTGTCGCAACCGGTGTCCATACCACCGCACCTGTCACCAAAAATCCGTTCCAGCAAAAAGGCCCCACTTCCACAATCATTCCCGAGCACACACTTCGGTTCCTGAACCCTGTTTTTTTGCACTCAGCCCCCTTGTGGAGTGGAGCCTGTGGCAAGCAGGCTCTACATTGTCTGTTCGCCACCGAACCGTCGTCATCATCCCGGGGTCTGAGCTGCACACTTTGTTTTGCATACCAGTTTCCGCAGTTCAGAATCGTCCTGTTTTCGCAATGCTTGAAAACCTTCCCTTAAATTCCGTTAAGCACAAAGCTCTAACCATCGAAGGCTATTCTCGAGCAGCCGTGCAGAGCTATTGGCGTATTCCGGAACTGAAGCTTGGCTTCGAACTTGGCGGCAGCCCGTGGAGCTTCATGGGGACTCAGACGTTTTTCGTTTCGCACGCTCACCTTGATCATCTGGCCGCGTTGCCAGTTTACGTTGCTCGCCGACGAATGATGAAGATGGAGCCACCCACGATTTACCTTCCGGAAGAAGTGATCGAAAACGTCGAAAAGCTGTTGCGAGCATGGCAGCGGCTGGATCGAGGTCGCATGGTGTGCGAACTTGTGCCCGTCAAAGATGGCGACATGATTGAACTGTCAAGAGAACACAAAGTGCGAGTCTACGCGACAAAGCACACAGTGCCTTCCGTCGGCTATATCGTGTACGACTGCCGCAAGAAACTGAAACCCGAACTGGTGGGACTATCCGGCACCGAAATTCGCGACCTGCGAATGAACGGCACTGAGGTGACTCAGGAAACTCTGACGCCACTTGTGAGCTTCACAGGAGACACCGCGCCCGCGGGTTTAGACAATCACCCGGACGTCATGAAAGCTCAGGTGCTGATTACAGAAATGACTTTCTTTCATCCGGACCACCGGAAGGAAAAGATTCATAAGTTCGGTCATATGCACCTGGACGACATCCTTGCACGAGCTGACAAGTTCGAAAATGAATTGATCATACTTAGTCATCTAAGCACACGAACTCACGAAAGCCAGGCGCTGCACGCCATCAGAACTCGCGTTCCGGAATCACTGCAACAACGCATCCGATTGTGGTGCTGAGCGACTGTCAGGGCCATCCATTTAATCAGCACCATGCGAGCGGCAGGGCGTCAGCCCTCCGAGTGCCATCGTGGTGTCAGGTTTTCGTTAAGACGTTTGTTGTGTGCGCTGATCACATGGTCCATGCTCTGTTTGAGAATACTGAAACGGGTGCTGTCACACTCGGAGGGCTGACGCCCTACCGCTCGCCTCGGCGATTGCAGGCAACCTGCGCTACGCAGTATTCTTTGAACCAAAACATTCGCCGGTGGAAATTCTACCGAAAACCACTAATCTAACTGCCGAAAGTCGCCGTCCCGTTTCTGCGACACCTTGTCAGACAACAATCACCATGTTACGCGACCTCAGTGAATCATGAATTCGAGCCGTCTTGTGATTCAACTGCTGCACTCTCGCTGGACCAAAGCGTCCCGTGGTGGTGACGGTGCTGTGACGCGTGCCGAACTCCCGCTTGCGTCACATCTACCACTCGAATCGTTCGCCGCACCAATCACGCTTCATACCGTTCGGTTCTGGGAACGCGACGATTTCGTTCCCTCTGACGGTGTCACACGTTTTGACACAATTGCGGAACTGCCGCTTCGTGATCTCACGATCCGCCCCGCGTCAGATGGCGTTTCCGTTGTCCACATCCGCGACCAGTTGAATGCGGCAATCGCTGACCGCCTCTATACCGACGAATTTGGCAATACCGTTTACGGCATCGACGCATTCTCACTGTCCGACGGTGAATGGGGCCAAATCCAATACAACGGTCGATACACTTGCATTGATTCTGGGCGCTGGTGGTACGAACAATCGGTCTATAACATTGGTCTTTTCACCGACATCGACGTCAAACGGTTCACCGCCACCGACCCAATCGACAGATTCGTAGAACTGGCGACTCTTCACTAATCGCGACGGTCGCGTAACATGGTTTTGCGCAAGGGCCCTTCGGGCACACCTTCCGCGTTTGGCCGCGCGGGCTGGCCTTGGTACAATTTCTCGTAGTTCAGACATCGCTCGCTTCGTTCTGGGCGGTGTCGTAAAAACCTTCCGTTATGTGACCTAGCCAATGGTTGATTCCGACCTTCGCGCTTCGCTGTCGCAGGACGTTCGTCGGCTCGTCACGGGTCGCATGACGAACGATGACTTCGACGACGCGTACTATGAGCATTACGACTCGTCGGACGATCGCGCAGTCCGCGAAATCGCCGGATTTTGCTACTCGCTATACTCGTCTGACTTGCTTTTCCCGATGCGGTTGCGTGGTCGTCACGCACTTGACGCCGATACAAAATGCACCTGCACGCGCGCTGTGCTTTTCCTTCGATCAGGCCTTGAATACGAATGGCCAGCTTTCCCGGATGAGCCCGGATTGCGAATGTTCTCTGGCTTGGCATTCTTGGGCATTCCGGCCGGTATCGCGTTTTTACTCGTTGGAACGCCACTGACATTGTCTGGCGATATGCAATTCGGTGCACCGCTCTTTGTTGGCGGTCTGCTAACCTTGGTTGGTTCGATTTGGTTTTGGCGATCATGGCCCAAAATGCTTGAACCTCAATGGAAATCGTTCCGTGATTCTGGCGACTACGATGTCTGGCCATTCCTTCGTCAATCCGACTTCGATCATGCCAAAGGAACCTGCCACCTGTTGGGGCGGACGGTCACATAACAATTTAGAATTTGATGTCCGCGAGGTACGATTCGGACTTCAAATCTTTGTTCAAGACAGATGCGGAGTGGCGGCGGTACCGCGTTTGTTTGATTCGCATCCACGGGCAAGAACTGTCGTCGTCACGCGGCAGTGGTCAAATTACTTGTTGGGAAATGGTCTGAGGCCCAGCAGCATTTCAGCTCTTTCGGTCAGCGGTTTTGCGGCGAGTTCCTGATCCGTGTACTCAGCGAGATTGTCGGCGACCAAAGCGTAAACCGCCTGGCGATTTTGGCTGGTGTCGATCTCCACGCATTTGTTCCTGGTCTTGAATAGTTCGACCGTCGGCAGAGTTTCCGCTTTAAATGTATCAAATCTAAGCTTCACGCTTTCCACGTTGTCGTCGCTTCGACCCGTATATTTTGCTCGACCCAGAATGCGTTTTTCCAGAACAGCATATGGGCATTCGAAATACAACATTTTCGGCAGTTCAGTGGCCGTATCAAAGGTCGCGTACCAGGCGTCGAGGTTGGATAGGGAGCGAGGGAATCCATCAATCAGAAAATTGTTCTTTCCGGTTGTTCTGGTGACTTTTTCCATCGTGCTTTTCAACAACGATACAACAATGTCGTTGGGGACCAGTTTTCCGGCGGCCAGACATTCTTCAATGACAGCGGCTGTTGGGCCACCAGCTTCTCGTTCTTTGCGAAGCAGGTCGCCTGCAGATAAATGAGTCCATCCAAGCTGCGATTCGGCAAGTTCGCACATGGTTCCTTTGCCGCTGCCTGGACCACCGATAACGAATACAACATTGGGGGCGGGGCATGGCAGTCTGGGGTCGAAATAATGCAGCTGTACCTTGGGAGCCGGTGCCACACCTTTCTTATAGACGTGCCATTCTGTGTCTGTGGGCGGCAGTTCGTCGTCGCACGTGTTGTCATAAGCCAGGTGGCCGTCCAGCCGGCAGATTCTCCACGATTTGTAGCTGTTGGAGTACGAAAGAGCGGGACTGCGGGCCGACTTTCCATCGGCGCGATCCCAGGCCATTTTCCCGTTCCAGTAACCCGCAGTCGAAACGGTTCCCGATTCGGATTCCGCCGGTGGTGCGGTTGAAGGAACGAACAGCCCATCCACCTCTGGCAGGCCAGCTCCTGATACCTGAATGAAAAGTGTGTTGGGTTTGAGTTCGTTTGGTTCAACCATGATCTTTTCCCGATTGGACCGCAGAGTCCTGTTAAGAGTTTGTGCCTACGGAGCAAATGATTTCCACTTAGCTTCTGGCGCGGCAATGGTTCAGTTAACCTGACGTCCTGCGTGCAATGACTAATCGATCAGAAGTGTAGCTTTGTTTGAGGTGAACTGGAAATTCGGCCAAAAGCAAAACAACATGCATCGCTTTGATGAAGCAATTCCGCTCTGTTTTGCAAAACACTACTTCGTCGCGCGAAAAGACTCATCGCTGGTGAGATCCCGTCAGCATCACTTGAGCTTCTGCGCGATCTTTGTCATCGTGGCCATTATGTGGATTCACAAATTGCCTGCAGCTGTTTGGTTTGAACAAATAAAGGGATCGGCTATGAGAAAATTATTGGATTATGTTGTATTGGCGGTGGTCTGTTGTGCGAGTGCAAACGCTGCTGATCAATGGGGTTTGGAACGAGGAACTCCGGATATGAAGTCGGCAGGTTCGCTGACCTTTGGTCCGGAAGACGTTTTGTTTGTTGGTGATACGAAGTCTGCAGCGGTATTCGCCATTGCGACAGGCGACACAACAGGCGATCCATCGAAGTCCAACATCAATGTGGAAGATGTTGTCGACAAAATTGGCAGCTTGGTGGGCGGCAACGCGACCATCAACGACATTGCCGTTAGCCCAGCCACTGGCAACGTGTTTGTGTCCGCCACGGCCAACGACAAACCAGCTTTGCTGAAGATTGATGGCGCCGGCAAAATCACTCAATTGTCAATGACAGACGTGCTGTTTGCCAAGGCGAATCTGGCGGGAGCTCCCGAAGATAAAGTTACGGGCGAAGGTCGTCGTGCGAAAAACAATCGCAAGGATGCCATTACAGACCTGGCTTTCTTTGAAGGCAAGCTGCTGATTTCCGGGCTACGAAATGCTTCAACGGCGTCCAGCGTTCGTGAACTTAGTTTTCCGTTTGCGACGGCTGACCAGGGTGTTGGCGTGCAGATTTATCACGCAGCTCACGGCAAAGAAGAAGACTATGCTGCCATGAGAACTTTTGTTCCGCTGATGATTGATGGCGAACCAAACCTGTTGGCGGCTTATGTCTGCACTCCTCTGGTGAAGATTCCTATGAAAGAACTGGAATCAGCTGCGGACCGCATCAAAGGCACAACAGTGGCTGAACTGGGAAATCGCAACCAGCCATTGGATATGTTCAGCTATACCAAAGACGGTGGCAATTATCTGCTGCTTAGCAACAGTGCTCGCGGCGTGATGAAGATTACAACATCAGGGCTAAGTGACAACAAAGGCCTGACCGAACCCGTTCGCGGAGGCGGTGCTGCTGGTCAGTCTTACGACACGGTTGAAACAATGACCGGCGTCATTCAGATGGACAAGCTGAATGACACTCACGCCGTGCTGCTGGTCGAAAAAGACGGCCACCAAAACCTGCGAACGGTCGCTCTGCCGTAACGCGGTTTGGCAATCAAGGCAATTTCAACTGATCAATGGCGCAAGAAAAAGCCCAGCCTTAATAAAAGGCTGGGCTTCGTTTCGTTTATGCATTCACGGTTTGATTGTGAAATCTTGTTTTGGAGCCGCTTGAAACGCTTAGTCCTTGACGTGTGTTTCAAGGAATCGAGCCAGTTTGTGGAAGTCGCCGCCTGGTGGGATAAAGCGAACGACGGTGACCAGGGTTTTGGGGTCAACCAACTTTTCAAACGGCACGTAGTGCAGATCCAGTTGTCCGGTCACCGACACCATCACGCCATTCAGCTGTTGTTCGCAGAGTGCTCGGTACGCTCCGACGCCCAACTGGCTGCCCAGCATGACATCGAATGCCTGAGGACGTGCACAACGTGATTCGTATCCCAGTTGCAGGCCGGTCACTTTGCGTTTGCTGCCTGTTTGCTTTTCGAATTCCGCGGCGACTCGCTTGGCGAACATTTTTCCAAGGTCAACCTGAGACACAGAAATATGTCCGTGGTCGTCGCGAGGAATGTCTTTCAAAACATCATCTGAAAGGTATTCCGCCAAACCTTCTGCCAAAACAACAACGCCGTATTCCTTGCCCTGTGATTCCTGTCGATATCGCATCATGCGGACAATGTCTTTGACGACTTTGTCGATGTTCATGATCTTGCGAGTCGGCGTTGATTCCGGAGCTAATCGATCGCCGGAAATGTCTTCAACGCTGATCACCATATTGGCTTCACCGGAAATTGCCGCACCATAGGCCAACCAGCCCGCACTGCGTCCCATGCTTTCAACCATAAAGTAAGCTCGACCAGCTTCTGCGTCGGCGTGCAGGTTGCGAATTTCTGTTCCCAGAGTCTCCACGGCCGTGAAGTAACCGAAGGTAAAGTCAATTCCGGCGTAGTCGTTGTCGATGGTCTTGGGAACGTGAACGACAGGAATTTTGTGACTACCTTCAGGCAGGCTATCCTGAAACAGTTTAAATTTGTTGGCCGTTTTTAGTGTGTCGTCGCCACCGATTGAAACCAGTGCGTCCACGCCAATTGATCGCAGTGCTTCGTAGGTGCGACGCAGAGGAGCAATTCGTTCTTCTTCCTGCATGTGTTCCGGAGCACTCACATGCTTGCCTGGATTTGCTCGAGCGGTACCAATGATGATACCTTCTTTGCTGCGAGTCTTTCGCAGCATTTGTTCCTTCAGCGCGATGTAATGCTTGCCTTCTTCCAGTGGCTTGTCTGGCGTGAAGTCAATCAGGTTGGAATAGCCGTACTTAATTCCGACCACTTCAACGCCGTGGTTCAGGCAGGAAATCGCACAAGTGGAAATAACCGAGTTGGCTCCTGGAGCCGGGCCGCCGGAAAACAGAAGAGCAACTTTTTTGATACCGTGAGACATATGCTTGGCTTCCACTAATTGAGTTGGATTTACGATTTAATTTTGCAGCGTACGCAGGGTAGTTGCGATCTGCTGCAGAGTCTCTGATCCACCGGCAAGCTTGCGATCTGTGCGTAATGCCTGTTGCTGCCGAGCCTAACTTTGGCTCAAAGGTAAATCAGAAATACGAGCTTCCGGAGTTTCCGACACGTTAATTGACTTTTTGCGTTACCAGGTGCGTTCAACAAATGTCGTGTCCACAGTGCCTTCCACGAAGTCGGCATTGTTGAACATTTTCTTTGCCAGTGGCAGAGTTGTCTTAACGCCTTCGACGGTAAATTCTCGCAGGCAGCGTTTCATGCACGCGATGGATTCTTCGCGAGTCGGACGGTGAACAATCAGCTTGCCGATCATGGAATCGTAATACGGGCTGATTGTATAGCCTTCGTGTACGTGAGAATCGAATCGCACACCCAGTCCGCCCGGCAATCGAAGTTTTGTGATCTTGCCTGGACTGCCGCGGAATTCGTTATCAGGGTCTTCAGCGTTGACTCGCAGTTCAATGGCTGAACCATTGCACGGAATCTGGTCCTGCGTGAACGGCAGCGGCAGACCGGCGGCAATGAGAATCTGCTGTTTGATCAGGTCGATACCGGTGACCATTTCGGTGACCGGGTGTTCAACCTGAATTCGAGCATTCACTTCGATAAAGTAGAAGTTGAAGTTTTTATCAACGATGAATTCGACCGTGCCTGCGTTCTGATATCCAGCCTGCTTGATCAGCTGAACGGCAGAATTACAGATGTTCTCTCGAACTTCGGGCGGCAGGTTTTTGGCCGGGCTTTCTTCGATCAGTTTCTGATGCTTACGTTGCATCGAACAATCGCGTTCCCACAAGTGCACAGCGTTACCGTGGGAGTCAGCCAGAATCTGAACTTCAATATGCCGGGGGCGTTCGATGAACTTTTCCAGGTACACGCCAGCGTTGTTAAACGCCGCTTCTGCTTCGGCTGACGCTGCTTTCAGGCCGGCCTTCAAAGATACATCGTTACCAGCGACTCGCATACCTTTGCCGCCGCCGCCCGCTGTGGCCTTGATCAAAACCGGATAGCCGATTTCGTTGGCGACTCGAACCGCCTCGCTTACATCGGTAACCAGCCCATTGCTGCCCGGCACACAGGGAACTCCGGCCGCCATCGCGATTGCTCGGGCGCTGACTTTGTCGCCCAGTTCAGACATCGCCTGATGAGGCGGGCCGATGAATTCAATTTTGCATTCACGACACACTTTGGCGAAGTGAGCGTTTTCGGCCAGAAAACCATAGCCTGGATGAACGGCCTGGACATTGCCGATTTCTGCAACACTGATCAGTCGATTGATCAGCAGATAGCTGTCCGAAGCGGCTGCCGGTCCGATGCAATAAGCTTCGTTGGCGAGTTCAAGATAATGAGCGCCACGATCGGCTTCGCTAAACACGGCAACGGACTCGATGCCAAGTTCACGACAGGCGCGAATAATTCGCAGAGCAATCTCGCCACGGTTGGCGACCAAAATGCGTTGGAACATGAATGAAGTCTTCCGTCGGAAAACGAGCGTTAAGAACTTTTTCTTCGCCGAACAGGCTGAAGCAGAACGCTTACACTCTGGTCAAGCGTCCGCTCAGTATTTGCAGATGACGGGCGCACCGTGCGATCATCATCGTAAGTCAGGCCTTAAGCTGGTTCGATGCGAAACAGCGGTTGACCGAATTCTACGGCGTCACCGTTCTCAACAAGCATTTCCACGATCCGTCCGGATTTTTCCGCAGGGATGTTATTAAATACCTTCATCGCTTCGATGATGCAGACAATGGTGTCTGGCTGAACAACTGTTCCGACGGGAGCAAACGCTGGATCTTCCGGTGTTGGCGACGAATAGAACGTGCCCACAGTCGGCGAATCAATTGTCATTCCCTTGGGAATCGGTGCGGCGGCAACGTCGGCGGTCGGTGCTGCAGTGGCTGCAACAGGAGCAACGCTGGCAACCGGCTGAGGCGCGTAAGTCATTTCTGGAGACATCGCTACGTGCTTTGGTCCCCGGCGAACCTTCCAGGACTCGCCCGCTTTTTGCAGGTTGGCTTCTGTGACGCCGTACTTTTCCATTAGCTGAAGAAGCTTGCGGAATCGCTCCAAATCGAAAGTGCCTTCGCCTTCTGAAGGTTTTGCCATGTCGTTATCCCCGGTCGAGCTGTTTCGGCTCGCAAATATTATCTATCGGTGAAATTGGGCCGACTTCAAGGTCGGCAGAATTCGTCGTTGAAGCCATTTACATTGAGGCACGATGTTCAGTCCGTGCCCGTTCTATCACGCATCCTAACCCAAAGTGTCTGTAAGGAAATGACTTGAGCGTCAATTCCTGACTCCCGCGTTGGGGCAAAGAAGTCGCACAAACAGCAGACAGCAAACGCTTAAGGGAAAGGATCAATCTATGAACGGCCGACTTCTCGAAACTTCGCAGCCGCTCTAAAGTCGCACACTTTCACGAGAAATCAGCGTTTATGCAAGGAATTCGACGACTGCATCGTCGAATTCGCGAGGAACGGAGGACAAAACTTCGTGACCGTCATTTGTTACCAGGATATCATCTTCGATTCTTACACCAAACTTGCCCGGCAAATAAATTCCCGGTTCGACGGTCACAACCATCCCTGTTTCGAAAACCTGCTCTGAAATGGGGCTCATTCGCACCGATTCGTGAATATCCAGCCCAAAACCGTGCCCCAACCCGTGGCCGAAATACTTGTCGAAACCGGCGTCCGCGATGATTTTTCGAGCAATTCCGTCAACCACGCGGCATTCGACGCCCGGCTTAATGGCCGCAATGGCGGCCTGGTGAGCTTTCAGGACGGTGCGGTAGACCGTTTCCATCTGTTTGGTGATTTTGCCCGTGAAGAAGACTCGCGTCAGGTCGCTGCGGTATCCCGAACGCGTTTCCGCTCCCCAATCAACCAGCAGCACAGGAGAGTCGCTCACCAGCAGGTCTCCCGCGTGAGCATGCGGCAGCGCGGCTGTTGGGCCGACTCCCACAATCGGTTCAAAACCCGGCCCCGTCGCACCGAAGCTTCGCATAGCCGCTTCCAGCGTGTAGCGGACGTCTCGTTCTGTCTGGTTCGGTCGCAGGCTGCTTCTAACGACCGCGATGCCTCGTTCCGCAAGTCGCACGGCTTCCTTAATTTGTTCCAGTTCCCAGCTGTCTTTGATTTCTCGCAAACGCTCTGTCAGCCCGCTGGTGGGCACAAGTGTGGCCGTTTCGATCTTTTCTGACAGATTCTGGTGCTGAGCAACCGTCAAGTGGTCAGATTCGAAACCCACATTTCTGGCTTTCGATTTTTTAACAACATCCGCCACGGCAACGGACATCGGCCGCTTGGCATCTCGAATATCGACTTTCAGTTCGCCACATTCGTTTTTAAGTTGAGTCGTATAGCGACTGTCGCTGATCAGAATGGTGTCTGTTTTGCTTAAAAACAGCCAGGTAGAATCGCCCGTGAATCCCGTAAGGTAGCGAACGTTGGAAACGCCCGAGACAAGAATCGAATCAACTCCAGCTTCCTTCAGTGCCTTGGCTAGTTTATTTCGACGACCGACATAGTTGGGACTGGACATGTATGTACCTTATAACTGGTAACCACGAAACGGATCCACGGACAATAAACGCCCAGACTTTTCTGAACCAGAGTAGACACGCTACTTCTCTGATTCGCGAATCATTCTGCTGTGCGTTATTCGAGTTTAAAAAAGGAATCCTGCTGGAAACCTGGCCTTTGGATATTTGTCAACAGCGAACACCAAACACCTTCAAACGTTTGCC
Organism: uncultured Planctomycetaceae bacterium; assembly: GCA_937916515.1. Taxonomy (GTDB): domain Bacteria; phylum Planctomycetota; class Planctomycetia; order Planctomycetales; family Planctomycetaceae; genus Fuerstiella. The sequence goes on from CALFSX010000011.1 coordinate 67,827, forward strand.
AGTGTCCCAGATCAATAGTGCAGTTCGGGACGTCATGGCAGGACCTCAAGCACAGTGCGCGAATGTTGTCCGTAGCGACAACGGAGCGGCTCGGCGACTGGAACTTTCCACGTTTTGCCGCTAACCACGCCACAGGGTCAAGGGCGAAGCCCAACGCCATGAAGGGATTTTTGAGTGGGAAAACAGTGAGATAAAGCGAAAGTTCGCAGGCTGGAGTTTGGATGCAGTTAAGTCACGAAGTGACGGTAGGTGATCGCCACGGGCGCGAGCCCGTGGAACAGCATTCGACAGTCGTTTTCAGTCCTGAAGGGACGACAGGCAACAACGCGAAATGATACGCCTACCGTCCCTTCGGGACTTTCCGTCTGACTTTTTGCAAACCACGGGCTCGCGCCCGTGGCTACTACCTAACGTCACTTCGTGACTGAAGCCCATTCGGCATGACTGCCTCTTCTCCAGTTCGAACAGTGTTTTTGATTTCCAAAACTCTTCACGGCGTTGGGCGAAGCCCTTGTGGGTTTAAGGTGCGGCAAGTAATTCAAAATGCCAATAATGCGGTGCTGAACAATCAGTGTTTACGAAGCTGTTTCCGTATTAGGATCGGTTGTGAAACCGACTATACTGCTTGCTGTGCATATGGCGCGCATTACGGACAGACGACACTGCGTGTCACAGAAATCAGACGGGCCGGATGAAATGAACTACCGATCAATCATGTGCTTCTGCGTCGCGTGTTGCGTAACAGGTGGCCTGGCGAAAGGTCAGCATGCTACTGGTGGCACCGAACAGCCACGTCCCACGTTGCAACAATTGAAGTTGGAAGGCATTCACCGATCAAAGTACGTTCAACGTCATTCCCAAACCGTTCCTGCCACAACGAAGACTCCGCAGCCTAACCTGAAGGCGTTCCAAAAAGACATCCGGCCCGTTCTGATTCAGGCGTGCGTGCAGTGCCACGGTCCCGAGACGCAAGAGGGCAATATTCGCATCGACACACTGGATGCTGACCTGCTTCACGGCAAAGACGTCGAATGGTGGCTGGAGGTTCAGGCGGTTCTTAGCAACGGAGAAATGCCTCCAACGGAAGCAGGCGAATTCAACGACGAAGATCGCGCAAAAGTTGTTGACTGGCTATCGAATGAGATCCAGCTGGCTTCCACGTTTCGGCGAGCGACCGGAGGTCATACTTCGTTCCGTCGAATGACTCGCTACGAATATAATTACGCCATGCAGGATATTCTTGGCCTTCCTTTTGACTTCGCCAAAGACCTTCCGCCGGACGCCCATTCCGAGGATGGGTTTCAAAACAGTTCAGAAATCCTGCATATGTCCGTGGCCCAGCTGGAAACCTATCGCCAGCTTGCTCGCAAAGCGCTGTTACGAGCGATCGTGCAAGGTCCACAACCGCCAGTCGTTCATTGGCAGATCTGCATGAAAGAAGCTGCTGATCGAGAGTGGCAGGATCGCGCAAAGCAAGTGCAGGACCTGAAGGAAAAACTCAAAGACGATCCGGTAAAGCAAAAGCAGGAAGTCGACAATCTGCTTGCCAGCTTTAAGCAGAACTACGATCGCACTTATTACCGCGAGCTGTCAAGTGGGGACACAGCACGAGCAAACTGGTCGTACGGTGGAGCGAAGTACGCATTTGCTCCCATCGAAACTCAGCCAGACATCCCGGAGACATTCGATCACGTTGCCGTGATACCTTCCGGACGCAATCAATACCTGACCGTGGAACTTGGGGATCAAATTCCGAACGAAGGCAACATGCGAGTACGCATTCGCGCGTCTCGGTCAACAACGGAAGACAATCGCATTCCCAGTTTACAGTTGCATTTCGGTTTTCAGGCCAGCAACGAAGGCAAGGCGGTGATGCAAGTCAGTGCTGGGGACACGCCCATCGAAGCAACGTCTGACGCACCGCAGTTTTATGAATGGAACGTTCCGCTGGGCGAAATCTACCCACGCAATTCTTTCCGCAACTTAGCAACGATGGGCGGCCTGCCCAGTCCTTCCGAATACATTCGATTCATCAACAGTTCGGCGCCACAGGGTGAGCACGGAGACATACAAATCGACTACGTCGAAGTGACGGCCCCAGTCTTCGATGAGTGGCCGCCGCAGTCGCACACTAACATTTTCATCGACAGTGCCATCCGCACTGATGAAACAGCCTATGCGAAACAGGTGCTGAACGCTTTCATGCAAAAGGCGTGGCGACGAACGATCGGTGAAGAAGACCTCGCAAAGAAACTGGACCTTTTCCATATCATGCGGAAAGAATGTGACAGCCTGGAAGAAGCGATGGTGGAGGTACTTGCAGTTGTGCTTTCCTCTCCCAATTTCCTGTACGTGACTAATGAAGCTTTGGAGCCCGTAGCCGCCCGAACCGATGGCAACGATGCACTGGCGGCCACCACTCCACCGGAAGCCTCAGGCATTTCTGCCGCCGCAACAGGTTCATTGGTTTCGTCGCAGCCCCAACTGCAGCACCGACTGTCACAGTTTGAACTCGCGACAAGATTGTCAATGTTCCTGTGGTGCAGTATTCCCGACGACGAGCTGTTACGATTGGCGCAAAATGGCGAGCTAAACCGAACCGACGTCCTGACAGTCCAGGTCAAGCGAATGCTGGCTGATGCGCGATCAAAACGCTTTGCCGGGCACTTTGTTCACCAGTGGCTGGATATGCAGTTGCTGGACTTTCTGGCGTTGAACAAACAGCTGGACATTCCATTGAAAGAAGCGATGCAACAGGAGCCGATCGAATTCTTTCACGAGGTCCTTCGTAACGACAACAGCGTTTTAGACTTTATTCATGCAGACTACACGATGGCCAACGAACGCCTGGCGCTGCATTACGGATTGCCGGATGTTCGTGGCAATCATTTTCGCCCGGTTCAACTGGATGCCAGTCACCAAAGGGGCGGCTTGTTAACTCAGGCTGGCCTGCTGGCAATGAATTCCAATGGTACGGATTCGCACCCGCTAAAGCGAGGAGTCTGGTTACTGGAAAGCCTGCTCAACGATCCACCTCCTCCGCCACCGCCAGCTGTGCCGGAGATTGATCTTGCCGATCCGGAAATTGCAAAGATGACACTGAAAGAACGCATCGAAGACCACCGCAACCACGCTGCCTGCATTTCCTGCCACGCAAAAATCGATCCCTGGGGCATCGCTTTCGAAAACTATGATGCGCTTGGGCGCTGGCGAAATCAGATTAATGGAAAACCTGTTGATGCATCCAGTTTGTTGTTCAACAATCAACCACTGGATGGGATGGATGGGCTAAAGCGTTTCCTGCTGAAAAATCGACAGGATCAATTTGTGCGATCAATGGTGCACAAGATTTCAACCTATGCACTCGGGCGCCCACTTACCTTTAGTGATCGCGCCAGTATCGATAATATTGCAGCCGATGTTCGTCAACAGGGAGACGGCCTGGCAACGATGATTCAATCAATTGTGACCAGCGAATTATTTCAAACCACACGGAGCGTTCAGTAACAAAACTGCATCGCGACCTTCGTGCGGACAGTTCAATATTCGCACGACTTTCGGCTAAAAACAAACCCAATCCGGCAGAACAAACATGAACCTGAACTCACTGGATCGACGACGCTTTCTTCGAGGCTCAGGCGTGGCACTGGCTTTGCCGTTGTTTGAGTCGTTATCAACAATGTCAGCGTTTGCCGCCGACGGTTCGACAGCCATTAAACGCCTTGCGTGTATCTATTTTCCGGACGGTGTGCCGATGCCATTACCGGAAGATCCAGCTCACAAAGATTGGTCCTGGTTTCCTCACGGAAATGGCAAAGAATTTACATTTTCCAAATGCGGCGAACCATTTGAGCCTGTGCGAGAAGACCTCACTGTACTTTCCGGATTCTCTCATGCGGCGTCGCGGAAGGTTCACGGTCACTCCAATGCAGACCAGTTTCTCACAGCCGCACCAACGGGCCAAAGCGGCCCATATGCCAACACGGTTTCACTGGATCAGGTTTACGCCGCACACATTGGCGACCAAACTCGGTTTGCGTCGCTGGTCATGTCGACCGACGGTGGCACCGGAACGCCTCGCGGGACCCACACGATTTCATTCAATCGTAATGGGCGAGCCATCCCGGCAGAACATCGTCCGAAGCGAGTCTTCGACATGCTGTTCGTAAAAAGCACCAACAACGCGTCGCGCCAGCTTGCACTCAGCAAGAGTGCGCTGGACGACATGCTGGCTGATGCGACATCGCTAAGAAAGAAGCTTTCATCAAACGATCAATCCAGTTTGGACGAATACCTCGACTCAGTGCGTGAAGCGGAAATCAAGGTAGAAAAAGCAAGACACTGGATCAACATGCCGCTGCCAACCTTAGCTTCCGATCACCTGAATCTGGAAATCACGCCCGACGATCCAAGAGAATATTTGCAGACGATGTTTGAGCTGATGTATCTGGCTTTCAAAACAGATTCAACTCGTGTAGCGACGTACCAAATTGGACGAGAAAACGGTTTTGGCATCAGCGATCATCTTGCCCGAGCCGTCGGGCTGACGTTGGCTCATTCATTGTCTCACGAAACCAAAAATCCGGATGGCTGGAAAAGATTCGGAACGTATTGCCAGTTTCTGAACGAAGAATTCGCTCGCTTTATCACAAGGCTTAGGGAAACACCTGAGCCTGCTGCTGCAGGTTCGATGCTGGACAACAGTTTGCTGCTGTTTGGGTCAGCGTCAAGTGCATTCCACCTGTCTCGCAATTACCCTCTGGTTCTGGCTGGTGGAAAGAATATGGGCTTCAAACATGGACAATATCTCAACAACGCCGGAGCTAACCCTCAAGGCGGCGCTTGGGATGGCGGTCGGGAGCCGTGGCAGGTTGATGTTGCAAAAGAAGATTCGCCGCTAGCCAACGTGTTCGCGACGATGCTTCAACAACTCGGTGTTGCCGGCAACAGGTTCGCCGACAGTGACGGCATCGTTGCGGAACTGGTTTAACGGGAACTCCGCTGCATGGCAGCCTTACAGCGATTTTCGCTGACTTGTGGCCGCGGAGAACGCGCATTGGACTATGTGGGCGGTTGCCCACGAGCCAGAACCGTCCACAACAATATGTAAATTGCTCTAAAGTCTGCCGCATTCGTTACCATCGCGTTTTCGTCCAGCAGGAAATCACGCATCCCCAACGACAAGGATGGTGGTTTGCACCTCCATCACGGCGATGACATGTATCGCAGAATGCAGTTGCCAATGTCCTTACCTTGATAACGTCTGCTTAAAACCGCAGTTGATCAAATTAAGCGGATTCTGCTCATCCGGCGATATTTCGGTGCCGTTTCAAATTCACTATGCCGGTTAACTGCTTCGTAGTTTCAGTCAAAGAGTCAGTCAGTCATTCACGAACCGGTTACCGAAGCATATCATACAGGTCTGGTTGGCCATTTAGCGGGATTCAAAAAGCAACAATGACAGCAAACGCCTCATCTTCAACAACACAGTCGCATTCCGGTAAGAACCACTATGTTGCCTTGGCATTTTTTATAGTGGTGTGCTTTGCTGTGGCTGCTACGGGAGGACTTTTCCCACCTGATGAATGGTTTGCTTCGCTGAATCGCCCAGGCTTTGCTCCGCCCAATTGGCTGTTCGGGCCTGTGTGGACAGTATTGTATCTGATGATAGCGGTGTCCGGCTGGATGGTCTGGAAGTCGCCGGCAGCGGTTTCTAAAACCGCCGCGTTTATGGCCTTTGTGTTTCAGTTGCTTCTTAACGCGGCATGGTCGGCGATTTTCTTCGGCCTGCACAATCCCGGCTGGGCACTTGTTGAGATCGGTTTTCTTTGGCTGGCAATCTTGTGGACGATCGTGTTGTTCCGCCGCCACTCAAGAACCGCTTCGATGCTGCTTGTGCCGTACCTTGCGTGGGTTAGCTTCGCAGCTGTGTTGAATTATGGGTTTTGGTCACTGAACAGCTAACGACTTTGGAAACCCACAACAATGAGGTCGCCGCTACGGCGCGGTCGCAGCTGAAGTGACAATGGCTCCAACAATAGCCGTGATGATTGCCAACGCAAACACAGCCATAAGTGGTCCAAAGCTCCAATGGCGAGGGCCGCGTTCGTGAGTAATCATGTCTTCGGATTCGCGACGAAACGCCTGCAGGTAACGATCCTGACTGCTGAATAGTTGCACTTCGAAAGTGTTATTGCGTTCGTCGCTGCGACAAAGTCCGAACTGCTGTTCCCAGTCTCCATCCTGCTTCTTGGCCTGAACATGAAATTCAAATACCTGCACCCAACCAGGACGTTCGATGGCTTTTAACTCCAGCTTCAGAAACTTCGCTGAGCGACCAAAGTAGCCGAGCTCAGTAAGATGATCGCGAAGATCTTTCTCTGTGTATTTGTTGCCGATGATTTGCATAGTCGGTGTCTTTAGCGATTTGTTTTTCTGATCGTTCCTTCAGCAAACTCACAGTCTGCAGTTGTCGATACCGCAACATCTTCCGACGATTCATTCTCGATTTGCGCGATGGGCAAATTTCTGACAGATTCACCGACATTGAAATCACTCGTTCGCCGCGCTGCCGACAGCAGCTAACGGATCGCTGGTGCAGTTTGCTTCTTGTTGTGGACGGTCCTGGCTCGTGGCAATCGGCCTTGGATATTTCGTACTACGTTCTACGCGGCCACAAGTCAGCGAGATTCGCTGTAAAGTCTGTTGCTGCTCTTTTAGACATGAGGATTCGTGGTCTACACAGCTAAGCTTCTTTAAGAATTGCTTCCGCGACCATCCTTCCTGATTCCATCGCTCCGTTGATTGAACCGTTGGTTCGATAGTCGCCGCATATGTACACGTGATCTCGAAGTTTGGCCGATTGTCTGGCAGGATCGAACGCCGGCGAAGTCTGATTCGGCAGTGCATAGGGAATGTTGTACGTGCGAAGGTGAGACCACGAGTTTACGGAATCGCCAAACCAACCTCGCATTTCCTGAGCGACAGCTTTGTGTAAATCGTCGCCGACACTTTCAGCGTTCAACACAGATTCAGCGTTCAACACAGTTGCGGAAATCAGCGCACGACCATCGGGTGCATATGCCGACGAAATCTCGCTGGGTACACAAAGGTTGTTGACGAGTCCGGTCCCCATCCCGTTCAAAACCAACATACGTTGCCGAACCGGAGATTCCGGAGCAGAAAAGTAAACACAGTGAACGGATCGGGGCGACCTTTGAGAAGCCAGTTCTGGCAGCAGCCGCGCGGCCGCTGGTTGTTCCGTCGCCACAACAACATCGCTGCACGAAATCACTTCGCCGGAATGCAAAGTCACTCGATCAGCGGCAACTTCGCTGACTGCTTCATTCAGGCGAACGGCACCTTCCGGCAAGCGGTCGGCCAGTTGCTTTGAGATGCTGCCCATGCCTGACGCTGGCAAGGAAGTTTCCCCTGCGCTAAACATACGAAACACGAAGTAAAGCATGCGGCAGGAAGTCTGGAGTTCGCGGTCGAGAAAGACACCTCCCAGAAACAGCCGCAGAAACTTCTCCACCATGTCATCCGAAAACCCCAGCCGTTTCAGTTCGGCTTCGGTTGTTCGATCGGGGCGTTCAAAAATGCCCGTCGTCGTTCCTTTGCCGGCCGACCATCGAAGACGACCGATTCGCAGTTTGTCCGCGAATCCTCCGATAGGCGCGAAGGCCGTGCTGAATGCCTGTTTCGGTTTTCGCCAGGGATCCGCCAGGCAATGAAGTCCGTCGCTGGTCTGAATCAGTGACCCCGGTTCGAACGGCTTCAGATCCAGTGATCCATAATTGAGCTGCCGCGCGGCTTCCGGGTAGGCGGTTAACAGAACCTGAAATCCGCGATCCAGCAGAAATCCGTCAACTTCGTCAGTGCGAACGCGACCGCCCACAGCATCCGATGCTTCCAGCAAAACGAACTCCACGCCTTTCGCATGCAGCTCCTTGGCACAAGTCAGGCCCGACAAACCTGCTCCAACAATGACGACTGGGTCTGGCATATGTTTTCCGTTCAGCTGTCGATACTCGAAGTGGTAGAGAAGTCAGCCAGAATGGCCGTGCGAGCAATGGTCATACGTTTCCACTGTTGACTGATGCCTGAGAGAAGTCTCGCTGTTTTCCGGTTCATTTTGTATTCTGCCTGGACAGATGGTGCCGCATGGAACGCTGATAGGTGCTCAAAGCCATTTCGTTAACGTTTTAGTCATTGCCACATTCTCGGCGACCAAAAGTACATTGTTTGTTGCGGGTTTCACAACGGGACTCTCTGTTGTGACAGGGCATGTTGATCACACATTCAGTGAAAATCGCTCCAACTGTTTTGTGGCCAATTGGGGAGCAGCTACTAAACTTAGACTGAGATTCCCTGCGCCCTTCATAACGGATGCGACATGTCACAGCGTTTTCAACACAATTTGCCTAATGTCGAAGACTATCTACATCATCGCTCACCGTATTTGCTGGTGAGCGAAATTGGGCGGATTGAAGCCGAAGCGATCCAGACATCCACGTTAATCACCGGCGACGAGTTCTTTATGGGAGGCCATTTTCCGGGAGCTTCCATCTTTCCCGGCGCCATGATGCAGGAAATGACGACCCAAACCGCTGGGATTCTGATTGCCGCTCGCTTCAATCCCATGGAAAAATTTAACACGCACGATCCGCTCTTTAATGAATATGCTTTAGGTGTGTTGATGCGTGTGAGAGGTGCCCGATTTCGGGGCTTCGCTCGTCCCGGTGATACGCTTCATACATGCGTCGAACTGGTCGATCAATTAAACGATGTGTTCGAATTCAAAGGCCGCATCACTCTTAACGACAAACTTGTTATGAGCAACAGTTTTCAACTGGCCAACATCCCTTCCGCAACGCTTCAGGGCAAAGATTCAGTTTCTGCCGCCGTATAGTTAAACGGACACTGACGGGCGATCATCGTTAAAGCCGCGTAAATTCGAAAGCACCGTCGATGCACATCAAAATCAACATTCTGATACTTCTGTCGCTTGGCCGCATAGCAGCAGCTGACACTTTGCCAGAGGCGCGTTCTCTGTTCACATTCCGCAACGCAGACGCCGCTCTTCAGTGGCAGACAGTCAACGATGGTGTCATGGGTGGTCGCTCTGACGGTCGCTTTCAAATCAATAACGACCGCAACCTTGAATTTTTCGGCACGCTGTCTTTGGCCAACAATGGAGGATTTGCGTCTGTCCGCTCGCGTGAAACTTCGTTGCGTCTGGCAAGCGGAGATTCGATCATAATGAAGGTTCGTGGCGACGGTCGCGAGTACACTCTCAATCTTTATACCGCTGCTCGCCGTACAGCATTTTCCTATCGGGTCACATTCCCAACAAAGACGGGCGAATGGACGGAGGTTAATGTGCCGCTTTCAAAGTTTGTCGCTACTTCTTTCGGTCGAGTGGTCGCAAATGAACGGCTGAAACCTGAACAGGTCACCGGCATTGGTATATTGCTCGGCGACAAAAAGTCGGGCGCCTTCAAGCTGGAAATTGAATCGATCGCAGTGCGCAGCGCCCCGCAATAGTTTGAAGTTGGCTGCGAATTTTCGTCGCTGAAGCAATTTACATTTGTGTTGAAGACTGAATCGGCAGGCAGGAACCGGTCCACGCATCTGACGTGCTCCGCGGTTACAAGTCAGCGAAATTCGCTGGAAGACTGTCGAGATACTGTGCCCCGCGCCACATGGTTCCAGGCCCAAAACTGAATTCCCGCGCTCCGCCCCTTCGTAGTTTCTCAGCAGTGAGTTGACGCGACGATTGGAATCTTCGCAAACACTGGATAGCGTCCCGAAAGACAGTCTTCGATTGTCGAAATTCTGCTGTGGTGTAGTGGCAATACGCCAACTTCCCAAGCTTAAGGGATGGCCCTGCACTTTCGGTCAGACGCAGAATCACAACTTGTTTCCATTCGGTGAGTTACGGAAACCTGCTTTAACTAAGCAGCAAGGGACTTTTCGCCGGGTCCTTTCTCGAACTGGCAGGTTTGCTACGATTAGAATAGTCCCGGGTTTCATAAAGAAAGTTCGTGCTACACAATGCCGTTTGGCGGGAGGGGAAATAGTGCCCCAAGGCACTTTCTGACAATGACAAGTTCGTACCGCACCCAACGCCCAAGACCGGGGCCAGTGTCTTACTTCAGCAGGTCGTGCTGTGCGGACTTGACAAGGCATTGACTCGGTGAACATTCTTTCGACCCTGGAAATGCACTGAAATTTAAAAGTCGGATCAGAACAGGCCAAAGAACATGACACCCGAACAACTTCAGGCTATCCAGAAAAAGGCCGAAGCAACTCTCAACGAATTGGTCGACGTTATTAACCACACTCCGCATTTGGCGGCGGAGATTGGACCATTGATGATGTCACCTGAAATTCTGAGCGACTTTCACACAATGATGACAGACAGGCCTGAGTTGGCGGAGCAACTGTTTCGCTTGACGCTGGCAACCACAGTCAACTATCACACTTCAGTTGAAACCGCGAAGCAATTGGCGCAGGCTGAAAGCTAATGGGAAAGCCAAGCTGGATCATCACACAAGCCGAGTGCGAATTCGGTTGTGAACGCCAGATTCTAAAAATCCAAATGCCAGGATGGGAACGCACGCCATACTATTTTCATTGCCGATCCTGCGGTAAGCAGAACAGGCTGGAAGCAGTCGCCGTTGTTTTGGAAATAGGATGTAAGACACCACCACCCGAAGCAGTTAAGGCCATAGAAATTAACGTTTGGGTAGCATTACAGCGGAGTTACTGTAGAAAGTTGTGTTTGATGGGCAGTTGAAAAAGGCGACGTGTTT